>JAFPTC010000057.1 GCA_017400455.1 Prevotella sp.
ACCATCTTCGGTTAGGCATGCCTCAGGTTTCCACGGAAGTTTTCATCTGCGCCAAAATGGGAACCAACACGATTGGCTCTCATTTTTCGTTATACCTTTGCCATGCAATCAAACAACGGAGAAAAAGGAGGAAAAGGCCGAATGTGAAAATCATACTCACTTCAAGTATGATTCACAAATAAACATAAATCATTGGCCTACAGACGGAAAGGGCATACGTTATGTGCGAAAATCTTCTTAACTTTGCAGCACATTTTCTGCAAGGCCTCACTCATGGTTTTCATACCGAACATCAGCAGGGCCAGCGAACCTAAAAGTTTAAAAATAACCCAAATCGACATAAAAAAATTCTTAAATATTACTTCTTTATTCCTTTATTCTTCGTACCTTTGCCGAACACTAAAACAAATCGTTTATGGAACCACAAGTACAAATCCGTTGCAAAAATACAAAAAAAATTTTAAATATCAGCATCGGAAGCACACTTTCTGAAATTTTTTCTCAGTCCGGCCTCAAAATGGAGCACGGTCCGCTTACGGCACGTGTCAACAACAAGGTAGAAGGCATGCACTACCGCGTCTATAAGCCCAAGGACATCGAGTTCCTCGACATCACTACGTCCAGCGGCCACCGTGCCTATACGCGAACCTTGTTCTTTGTATTGTGCAAGGCTGTCCACAGCCTCTTCGAGCAATGCAAGGTGGCTATCGACATTCCCGTGTCCAACGGCTACTATGTCGACCTGAACATCGGCCGGCCCATCACCCTCGAGGACGTGGGGCTCATCCGTCGCAAGATGCAGGAAATCATCGATGCCGCCCTGCCCATCCACCGTCACGAGACCACCACTGAGGATGCCGTCCGCATTTTCGACATGCTGCACAACCGCTCGAAGGTCAAGTTGCTGAAGAGTTCCGGCCGTCTCTATACCACCTATTACGACATCGACGGTTATTTCGACTACTACTACGGTGCCCTGCTCACCAACACCTCCGAGCTCTACCTTTTCGGACTGGAGAAGTACTACAACGGTTTGCTGCTGCGTCTGCCCTCACCCAAGCAGCCCGACGAGCTGGGCGAGATGACCTACCAGCACAAGATGTTTGAAATCTTCCAGGAGCACCACCAGTGGCAGTCCATCGTAGGCTTGCGTACCGTGGGCGACCTGAACGAAGCCATCCAGAGGGGGCACGCCAATCAGCTCATCCAGCTCAGCGAGGCCCTGCAGGAGAAGAAGATAGCCCAGATAGCCGACGACATCGTACGACGTAAGGATGTCAAGATGGTACTCATCGCCGGTCCCAGCAGCAGCGGCAAGACTACTACGTGCAAGCGCCTCTGCGTCCAGCTCGGGGTCAACGGCATCCATCCCGTCCCCATCTCGCTCGACGACTATTTCCTGGACCGCGACAAGACGCCCCTCGACATCAACGGCGACTACGACTACGAACACCTGCATGCCCTGAACATCCCGCTGCTGAACGAACAGATAAACGCTCTCTTCCGAGGCGACGAGGTCGAACTGCCCCGCTACAATTTCCAGACAGGCAAGAGCGAGTGGAGCGGACACCGCCTGCAGCTCAAGGGTCACGAGGTGCTGGTCGTCGAAGGCATCCACGCCCTGAATCCGGAACTGACGGCCAACATCCCCCAGCAGATGCTCTACCGCGTCTATGCCTCGGCGCTGACCACTATCCTGCTCGACAACCACAACTACATTCCCACCACCGACAACCGCCTGTTGCGGCGCATCATCCGCGACCATAAATACCGCGGGGTGACGGCCAAGGACACCATCCACCGCTGGCCCTCCGTACGCCGTGGCGAAGACCGCTGGATATTCCCCTACCAGGAGAATGCCGACGCCATGTTCAACTCTGCCATGCTTTTCGAGCTGGCCGCCATCAAGCGTCAGGCCATACCGTTACTGGAACAGGTGCCTGAAAACTGCGAAGAGCATGCCGAGGCCTATCGCCTGCACAAGTTCCTAAGCTACATCCACCCCATCCCCGAGGACCAGATTCCGCCCACTTCCCTGTTGCGCGAATTCCTCGGCGGCTCGTCATTTGAATATTAGAATAATGAAGAAGATACTTATTACCGGCGCCAGCGGCTTCATCGGCTCCTTCATCGTCGAGGAGGCTCTGCGGCGCGACATGGAAGTGTGGGCTGCCGTGCGCCCCAGCAGTTCACGACAGTTCCTGCAGGACAGCCGCATCCGCTTCATCGACCTCGACCTGTCGTCCGAAAAGCGTCTTACCGGGCAGCTCCAGGGCCACCGGTTCGACTATGTGGTCCACGCCGCCGGCGTGACCAAGTGTCTGCACAAAGAAGACTTCTTCCGTGTCAATACCCACGGCACCCAGAATCTTGTCAGCGTCCTGCAGCGGCTTCAGATGCCCCTGCAGCGCCTGGTCTATATCAGCTCGCTCAGCATCATGGGGGCCATCCGCGAGCAGCAGCCCTACCGTGAGATTACAGAGCGTGACACGCCCCAGCCTAACACGTGGTACGGCAAGAGCAAGCTCGAGGCCGAGCAGTGGCTTGCCACACAGTCCGTCCCCTACGTCATCCTGCGCCCCACGGGGGTCTACGGACCGCGCGAGCGCGACTACTTCATGATGGCCAAGAGCATCCGGTCGCACCTGGACTTTGCCGTAGGCTATCGCCAGCAGGACATCACCTTCGTCTATGTCACCGACGTCGTCCAGGCCGTCTTCCTGGCCTTGGAGAAGGGCGAGAACGGACGGGCCTACTTCCTCAGCGACGGCGAGGTGTACCAGTCGTCCACGTTCAGCAACCTCATCCGCCGCGAGCTGGGCAACCCCTGGTGGCTTCGCATCACGGCACCGCTATGGCTGCTGCGCGTCATCACGTGCTGCGGTGAGTGGGCCGCCCGGCTGACAGGCCGCGTCACGGCACTCAACAACGACAAATACAACATCATGAAACAACGGAACTGGCGCTGCGACATCCGCCCTGCACGTCTCGAACTCGGCTATGAACCCCAGGTCAAGCTCGACGAGGGCGTCCGCCTGGCCATCCAGTGGTATAAAAAGAACGGCTGGCTATGACATCCAACATCCAACATCAGACCTCCAACATCAGACATCTCTTCGCCCCCGAGCGCAACACCCCCAAGAGCCTGCTCTCCTTTGAGTGGATAGCCCTTGGCTACCTGCTCTTCACACTCATGCTCATGGGCCTCTGCTGGGACACGCTGCCCAACGGCATCAGCATGCTGTGGGGACGCGCCATCTTCCTCGCAGCCACACTGGCTATGTGGGGAGCCTACCGTCTGCTGCCCTGCCGCTTCTTGCTCTTTGCACGCATCGCCGTACAGATGGGCTTCCTCTCCTGGTGGTATCCTGATACCTACGAACTCAACCGCGTGCTACCCAATCTCGACCACCTCTTCGCCACTGCCGAGCAGACACTCTTCGGCTGCCAGCCCTCGTGGGAGTTCTCGCGACTGGTGCCGTGGGGATGGTTCTCCGAACTGATGTGCCTGGGCTACGTGTCCTACTTCCCCCTCATGCTCATCGTCTACGTCTACTACTTCTTCCGTCGCTACGACGAGTTCCTCCTGTCGGCCTTCGTCATCCTCGGCTCCTTCTTCGCCTATTATGTCGTCTTCGTCCTGCTGCCCGTCACGGGACCACAGTTCTACTACTTGGCTGCTGGCACCGACAATATCGCCCAAGGCATCTTCCCCAACCTCGGCGACTGGTTTCTCACCCATAGCGAACGCATGGCTGCCCCCGGCTGGACCGACGGTTTCTTCTACCACCTGCTCGACCTGACCCACGATGCCGGCGAACGGCCCACAGCAGCATTCCCCAGCAGCCATGTCGGCATCACCACCATCGTCATGCTCCTGGCCCTGCGCACCCGCAGCCGGAGCCTCGTGCTGACCATCCTGCCCTTCTACCTGCTGATGTGCCTGTCCACCGTCTACATCTACGCCCACTACGCCATCGACGCCCTGGCAGGCTTCCTCTCCGGCACACTCCTCTACTACACCCTCCTGCGTTCCTACCGCCGCTGACAAAAACAGTCCCAAAAAGCGGCACTCGACTCAAATAATCGATTGAGCCGGGTAAATTGATCGATTGAGCCGGGTAAATTGATCGATTGAGCCGAGTCAACTTTTTCCGGGTTTTCTTTGCAATAACGCAGCTATATTGGTTGACAGTTTGACAATCTTTCGCTGCGAATTTTGTGCTGGATGAAAATTCACGGCGTTTTTTTTGGCGTTTCGGAAATTGTTTCGTAACTTTGCACACAAAGTGTGCGAGGATGCTTGCGCTCGGCAATCAGAGAACGTGTTCTCTGTTGCGCTCGCTGAACCGCATCCTTGACAACTGGAGTTGCTCTGCATGCGTGCAGACGGACTTGGCGAGAGTCATTGCGTGACTGCGCCCAGGACGGACTCCAAGACATCGTGGACAATGCCCCGGCAACGGGGCAACGAAAATAAATTGCTCAATTCTCAGCCGAACTGCGACCTCGAACGAGATAAATAGGGCAAGCAATATCCCATATGAGTATGCGCGTAACGCGCAGACCTCACTATAGGGATATTGGGCTGTCGCAGGCCTGGCTGAGATATAGCTGAGGTCTGCGTTTTCTTTATGGCTTCGCATTTCTCAGTTATTAAGACAAGTTTTAATTACTTACTTAAATAATAACTTAAAAAGCGAAAGCAATGAAAAAAATTACTTTATTAAAATC
>JAFPTC010000008.1 GCA_017400455.1 Prevotella sp.
CTTGGCTGCGTAGTATTCGGCGAGCACGCAGGCGTTGGTGTTCGAGTCGTCGCCGCCGATGATGACGATGGCCTTGATGTCGAGCTGGCGGATGATTTCCAGTCCCTTCTCAAACTGCTCCACCTTCTCCAGCTTGGTGCGTCCCGAGCCAATCATGTCGAAGCCGCCGGTGTTGCGATACTCGTCGATGATGTCCTTGGTCAGCTCCATGTAGTTGTGGTCCACCAGTCCGCCGGGGCCGAGGATGAAGCCATAGAGGCGGCTTTCGGGGTTGAGCTTCTTCACGGCGTCGAACAGGCCTGTGATGACGTTGTGGCCGCCAGGAGCCTGACCGCCACTGAGGATAATGCCCACGTTCATGGGCTCGTGAGCCACTTCCTCGCCCTTCACAAACTCTACGAGCGGCATGCCGTAGGTATTGGGGAAGAGTCGCTTGATCTCCTGCTGGTTGTCAACACTCTGTGTGGGCTCGCCCTCCACGGCCTTCACGGCACCCTGCAGGCCCAGCGGCAGCTTGGGCTGATAGGCGGCGCGGGTCATCTGCAATGCACTTTTTTCCATAATTTGTTTTTTTATTATTAATAATGAATATACTCTTTCGGGGTGCAAAGTTACGAAATAAGTGAGAGAAATGGAAAGAAAAAAACATTTTTCTTTTCATTTCCGAACGAAAAGTAATTTAGGCGAAGCCAGAGTTACGAAATAAGTGAGAGAAACAGAAAGAAAAGTGACTTTTCTTTCCATTTCCCAACAATAAGTAGACGCACCTTTTTTTAAGTGGTCACTTAACCAAAAAGTAGTTGCACTTCTTGCACCTGTCGAATGGCCTCTGTATTACGGGGAGCCTTCCCAGAAAAAAATCTCACGTGAGATTTTTTCACGGGAGGCCTTCCCAGAAAAATTTCTCACGTGAGATTTTTTCACGCGGCGTTGTCTTTTTCGCAAAGCCCGTTGCCAGGGGGGAAAATGGCATCAGGTGCAAGAGGTGCAACATGCCGTACTACTGCCTATTTAAAAGGCAAAAAAAGAGGTTCTTTATCCAATCTCGATCTGGCGGCTGACCTTCACCTTCTGCTCCTCGTGCTTGGGCAGCTCGACGGTGAGCACGCCATGCTCCACGTGGGCCTTGATTTGGTCCTTCTCCACGTCGTCGGGCAGGATGAGGGTCTGCTCGAACTTGGCATACGAGAACTCACGGCGCAGGTAGCGGGCGCTACGGTCTTCGTCCTTTTGCTCCTCCTTCTTCTCCATCTTGATCATGAGGTTGCCCTCATCGTTGATGTGGACGTTGAAGTCCTCCTTCTTCATGCCCGGAGCAGCCAGCTCCACAATGTAGGCTTTGTCAGTTTCCTTTACGTTGATGGCCGGGGCCGTGGTGCTTGCCTTCGGCATGAACTCAGTGTTGAAAAGGTCGTTAAACACTGCGGGAATCCAGTTGTTTCTCATCATTGGCATCATAGTTTTGTCCTCCTAATTGTTTTTTATTTGTTATACATGTTTACTTTCTTTCGAGCTCCATTCAGCGGCGCTCACCTTTCAAGATGCAACAAAAGTGCCAAACGCGGCGAAAACGACAGGATGACACAAGCGGCCGACAATTTGTCATTTACGAAATTATTTAAGGATTTTTATCGGCAAAAGATTGGCGGTTCCATTTTTTTTGCTTATCTTTGCCTTGCATATAAAAGAAAGGAACAACAAAATGGCTAACAAGAGGACATTGAAACACGCCATCAACGGCATCTGTGAAGAACTGTTTGTTGAGTGCATTGCTGCCTCGCTTTATGGCAACGAGAAACACCGCCAAGGCAATGCCGACGCGCTGCTGTATGCCATCATTAAGATGCAAAGCAACTTCATCGCCCGAGTGTCGCACCCCGAGCCCGGCATCACGCCGCACCGCTACTATCGCGACCTGCGCGAGAAGTTTTCTGCCCAGGTGGGCGAGATTGCCGACCAAATCAACTACCTTTGAGAAGGAGCTTCTCAGTCGCTGAACGCGGAAGCTCCTGAGATTTCTTCGCCGGCGCAAGGCTGAAGGGCCGAGGCCGGCGAAACACAAAATGACTGAACATGTGGAAAAAATTCTGTAATTGGCTTTTGTATAAACGAATGGGATGGACCGAGGAAGTTACCGAGGCCTGTCCCGAGAAATGTATCATCTGTCTGGCGCCCCATACCAGTAACTGGGATTTCGTCATCGGGCAGCTCTACAGCCATGCCCACGGCATGAAGAGTAACTTCCTGATGAAGAAAGAATGGTTTTTCTGGCCACTGGGGCCGTTGTTTCGCCACATGGGCGGCATTCCCGTCTACAGGCAGAAGCACACCAGCATGACCGACTCACTGGCCCAGACCATCAAGGACGCGCCCCACTTCCAGCTATGCATCACCCCCGAGGGTACCCGCAAGCGCGTCACTGAATGGAAGCGGGGCTTCTATTTTATTGCCCAAAAGGCTCAGATTCCCATTCTGCTCTACGGACTGGACTACGAGCGGAAGCTCATCTGCTGCACCAAGACCATCATCCCCACGGGCGACATTGAGGCCGACATGAAAACCATTAAAGCCTATTTCAAGGACTTCAAGGGTCGCAAGCCGGAAAACTTTAGTGCGGGCGAGGCCCAAAGTGCGGGCGATGCCCTAAATGATAAATGATAAATGATAAATAAAAAAGAGATGAGAAATAATAGAAGATTTACGCTCGGCTTTAGTAGACTGCTCAGTCTGTCATTTATCATTTGTCATTTATCATTTAGCCACGCAGTGGCGCAAACCAGCTGGGGACGCACCGAGCACAAGGGCGAGCCATGGGTGAAGAACGTATCGCTGCCCTACTCCATCGAGCGCGGCCTGCAGGGCCACCACCTGTCGCTCTGGGCCAGCCACGGACGCTACTACGACCAGAGCAAGGGCCAGTGGCGATGGCAGCGGCCGCAGCTGTTCTGCACCACCGAGGACCTGTTCACCCAGACCATCGTCGTGCCCTATCTCATGCCCATGCTCGAAGATGCCGGAGCCGTGGTCTTTACTCCACGCGAGCGTGACTGGCAGCGCCATGAGGTCATCGTTGACAACGACCCCACGAATTCGCTGCTGAACTCACGCTACGAGGAGAGCTACTATCGCAACGCCTGGCAGCAGGCTCCCGCCCGGGGCTTCGCCATGCACAACGGAGCCTACCGCGACGGCGAGAACCCCTTCGAGGCTGGCACGGCCCGCATGGCCGAGACCACCAAGAGCAGGAACAAGGCCAGCGAAGTGAGCTATCAGCCCAACCTGCCCGAAAGCGGGCGCTACGCCGTCTACGTGAGCTATCAGACGGTGCCCGGCAGCATCGACGACGCCCACTACACCGTGTGGCACAAGGGCCAGATGACCGAGTTCCGCGTGAACCAGCAGATGGGCGGCTCCACATGGGTCTACCTGGGCACGTTCGACTTCGACGCCGGCCTCTCGCCCTGGAACCGCGTGGTCGTGAGCAACCTCTCGGGCAGCCGAGGCATGGTCACCACCGACGCCGTGCGCTTTGGCGGCGGCATGGGCAACATCAGTCGCGGCGGCACCACCAGCGGCATGCCCCGCTGCCTCGAAGGCGCCCGCTACTACGCCCAGTGGGCAGGCATGCCTTACAACGTCTACAGTTTCCGGCAGGGACAGAACGACTATGCCGACGACATCAACGTGCGCTCATACATGACCAACCTGCTCTGCGGAGGCTCTGTCTATGCCCCCGATTCGGCCGGGCGCAAGGTGCCCATCGAGCTGTCATTGGCCGTGCATAGCGACGCCGGCCACACCGACACGGGGCAGGGTGTCTACGGCACGCTCAGCATCTGCACCACCGGCTACGGCGACAAGACGCTGGCCACCGGACTGAGCCGCGAGGCATCGAAGGAGCTGGCCACCGACCTGCTGCAGAACACCACGCAGGACCTGCAGTACCGCTTTGGCGAGTGGAAGCTGCGCAAGCTCTACGACCGCAACTACTCCGAGACCCGACTGCCCATCGTGCCCAGCGCCATCCTGGAGACCATGTCGCACCAGAACTTCGGCGACATGCGCCTGGGCCACGATCCTAACTTCCGCTTCTGGATGGCCCGCAGCATCTATAAGACGCTGCTGCGCTATGTGGCCACCCACCACGGCGACAAATATGCCGTCACGCCGCTGGCGCCCGACCACTTCCACATTGAGTTCACCGGACGGGGCAGCGAAGTGCGCCTCTCGTGGCAGGGACTCATCGACTCGCAGGAAAAGACATCGGCCCCAACGGGATACATCCTCTACATTGCCCAGAACGACGGCGGCTTCGACAACGGCACGCCCCTGAAGGGCACCTCCTGCACCGTGAAGCTGCAGCCCGACGTGCTCTACAGTTTCCAGGTGCGTGCCATCAACGACGGCGGACGCAGCTTCCCCACCGAGGTGCTGTCGGCCTTCTGGACGCCCAAGGCCCGTCGACAGGTGATGGTTATCAACGGCTTCCAGCGACTGTCCTCACCCGCCATCAGCCGATACGGGCAGGGTTTCGACCTCGATGAAGACCCAGGCGTCAGCTATGGCCGCACAGCTGGATGGGTGGGCAGGCAGGTGGCCTTCGACGTGGCCCAGATAGGGCGCGAAGACTCCACCGGACTGGGTTTCTCCACTGGCGAGCTGGCCGGACGCTTCGTTGCCGGCAACGACTTCAACTACGTGCGCACCCACGCCAAGGCCATTGCCGCCACGGGGCGCTTCAACATCGTCAGTGCCTCGTCGCAGGCCATCGAGGCTGGCAACGTGCCGCTGGGGCAGTATGCCCTCGTTGACCTGCTGCTCGGACTGCAACGCAACGATGGTCACAGCCTGGTACACTATAAGACCTTCACCCCCGCCATGCAGGAGCAGCTGCGACGCTTCGCCATGGGCCACGGATGCCTGCTGGTGAGCGGAGCCTACGTGGGCACCGACATGACGGCGCCCCAGGAGCGCCAGTTCCTGAGCGACGTGCTGAAGGTGAGCTGTCCGGCCGACTATCGCGATGCCAGCGGACTGGTGAGCGGACTGGGCACGCAGTTCAGCTTCCATCATCAGCTGAACGAGCAGCACTATGCCGCCACGCACACCGACGTGCTCATGCCCACCGTGCAGGGCGCCTTCCCCACCATGGTCTATGCCAACGGCACCAGCGCCGCCGTGGCCTACGGAGGGCAGGACTACCGCGCCTTCACCATGGGCTTCCCCTTTGAGTGCATCACCGATGCGCCCATGCGCCAGGCCATCATGCAAGGAATACTCAATTACTTAATACCAAACTAAAACCAAGAAACACTATGGCAAAAATTCAAGCAAACATCTCAGGAACCAGACACATTGAAGTTACCGAACAACACTTGGAAACGCTGGACAAGTACCAGCTGCTGCGTGGCCTCGTTGACAGCCACGGCTATGTGGACGAGGACGTGCTGGAGAAGCTGAAGCTGAACATACGCTCGCTCCTTGAGTCGGAGGCCGGGCGCGACAAGGCCCTGCTCGACCTGTGTCTCGACGTCATCTACAATCCTAATATGAAGGCTCTGGGACTACAGAACCTCTACCTGCACTACGTGGACTGGAAGAACCGTGGCAACGAGAACCTGGGCATGACCACTCGCGCCTTCCAGGGGACGCCGTTTAATTAGGAAAAGCCTCCCCAAGCCCCTCCGAAGGAGGGGGTGTTTAGATAGACAAGAAGATGGATAAACATCAAAAGAATAATGTAACCAAACATCCCTCCCTTGGGGAGGGCTTGGGTGGGCCTGTCCTTGGAGGGTGTTCCGTTGGTGGGCTTTTAACCGATTTCCTGCCCACGACCAAGAAGGAGCTGGAGCTGAGAGGATGGGATTACGTGGACGTCATCCTCTTTTCGGGCGATGCCTACGTTGACCACCCTGCCTTCGGGGCAGCCGTCATTGGGCGCGTGCTAGAAGCGGCGGGCTTCCGCGTGGCCATCGTGCCCCAGCCCGACTGGCACGGCGACTACCGCGACTTCCGCAAGTTGGGCCGACCGCGCCTGTTCTTCGGCATCTCGCCCGGTTGCATGGACTCGATGGTGAACAAATACACCGCAGCCCGCCGCCTGCGCTCGGAGGATGCCTACAGCCCCGACGGACGCCACGACCTCAGACCCGAGTACCCCACCATCGTCTATTCGCGCATCCTCCGCGAGCTGTTCCCCGACGTGCCCATCGTCCTGGGCGGCATCGAGGCCTCGCTGCGCCGCCTCACCCACTACGACTACTGGCAGGATAGGCTCCGCCCCTGCATCCTCTGCGACGCTCCTGCCGACATCATCAGCTACGGCATGGGCGAGAAGACCATCGTCGAACTGGCCCGCCGCGCCGCTGCCGGACAGGACCTGCGCCAGGAGCAGGCCATCAGCGACCTACCGCAAATAGTCTATCTCTCGCAACAGCCCGTGGTGCAGCCCGACGACATCGTGCTACACAGCCACGAGGAGTGCCTGGCCTCGAAACGCTGTCAGGCCGAGAATTACCGCCACATCGAGGAGCAGTCGAACATGATGCACGCCAGCCGCCTCATACAAGAAGCCATAAACTCCTCACTCATCACTCCTCACTCATCACTCATCACTCCTCACTCATCACTCTACGTAGTTGTCAATCCCCCCTACCCTCCGATGACCACCGAGGAGCTTGATGCCTCCTTCGACCTGCCCTACACCCGACTGCCTCACCCCAAATATAAGGGGAAGCGCATTCCCGCCTATGAGATGATCAAGCACTCGGTGAACATCCATCGCGGATGCTTCGGCGGCTGTGCCTTCTGCACCATCTCGGCCCATCAGGGCAAGTTCGTGGTGTGCCGCTCGAAGGAGAGTATCCTGCGCGAGGTGCGCCAGGTGACGCAGATGCCCGACTTCCGGGGCTACCTGAGCGACCTGGGCGGACCCTCGGCCAACATGTACGGCATGCACGGCCGCAACCTGCGGGCCTGTGAGCAGTGCCGCCGCCCCAGTTGCATCCACCCGCAGATTTGTCCCAACCTCGACACCAGTCACCAGAAACTGCTCGACATCTATCGCGCCGTCGACGCCCTGCCTGGCATGAAGAAGAGCTTCATAGGCAGCGGCGTGCGCTATGACCTTCTCCTCTACAGAGGCAAGGACGAGGCCGCCAACCGCTCGGCACAGGACTACACCCGCGAGCTCATCACCCGCCACGTCAGCGGACGACTAAAGGTGGCTCCCGAGCACACCAGCGACCGCGTGCTCAAGCTGATGCGGAAGCCGTCGTTCCAGCAGTTCCGCGACTTCAAGCGGCTGTTCGACCGCATCTGTCGCGAGGAAGGGCTGAACCAGCAAATCATCCCCTATTTCATCAGCTCACATCCAGGCTGCCACGAGGAAGACATGCGCCAGCTGGCCGCCATCACCCGCCAGATGGGCTTCCACTTAGAGCAGGTGCAGGATTTCACCCCCACGCCCATGACCATCGCCACCGAGATGTGGTACACAGGGCTGGATCCCTACACCCTCGAACCCGTCTTCTCGGCCAAGACACCCCGCGAGAAGGAAGCCCAGCGCCAGTATTTCTTCTGGTACAAAGACCCGCAACCTGCTGCCCGTCATCCCCACTCTACCCCCAATACCCCCCCCTCATCACCCCACCATGCAAATCATCGAGCAAAACCTGGTGGCGAAGAACCCCGCGAGAAGAAGCGAGGACGGAATCGTCGCCACCCCTGACTTCATCGCCGTCATCGACGGTAGCACCTCAAAAAGCCGTGTCCGCTGCTGGCACGACACCTTCCTGGGGCGCCACAGCCCTGGCGAGCTGGCCATGCTCACCATAGCCGCCACCATCAAGAGCATGCCCACCAACGTCAGCTGTATGCAGTTCTGCCAGGCAGCGTCACTTGCCCTGCGCCGGCGCTACATCAAGTCGCTCCTGCCCCATCTGGCCCAGCACCCCGAAGACCGTCTGACGGCCTCGTGCATCGTCTTCAGCCGCCTGCGTCGCGAGCTGTGGCTTGTGGGCGACTGCCAGGCGCTCATCGACGACCAGTTCATCGACAATCCCAAGCCCTACGAGCAGGAGCTGGCCCAGGAGCGCGCCGCCATCATCAAGGGCTCGCCCAAGCCCTGGGAGCACTTCCTACGCGACGACACCGCCCGGCAGGCCATCATCCCCCACATGCTCCAGTGCATGCAGCAGCAGAACGTGGGCTACGCCGTCATCGACGGGTTCCCCGTGGCCGAGCGCTACGTCAAGGTCATTGCGCTCGACTTCCAGCACCACCAGCTTGTATTGGCCAGCGACGGCTACCCCTTCCTCTGCCCCACGCTGGAAGAGAGCGAGGCCCGTCTGGCCACGCAGCACCGTGAGGACCCGCTGAACATAGGTCCCGCCTTCATGGCCACGAAAGCCTTTGCCGAGGGCAACGACTCGTTCGACGACCGCGCATACATTCGTTTCAACATCTAATTCCCTATACATTATTATATATAATACCATACATGAAACGATTCCTGCTCAGCCTTGTCATCGTCGTCTTTCATTTTTCTTATTCAAGTGCCGAGCCGCTCGACAGCCTCTGCGAGCGCATTGGACAATGCCTTGACGACGTGACCCGTCTTGACGAGGGCCGCCAGCTGCTGGAGCAGGCCTTCGCTACCGACGGCGTTGAGCACGACCGTTTCTATCCCCAGCTGCTCTACCTGCAGTCGCACTACTACACCAACACCGGCGACTTTGCCCGTTCCAAACAACATCTGCTGCAGCTGCTGTCCCTGCTGCCTGCCGACTGCAACGCCGAGCTGAGCATCAGCGTGCCGCAGGAGCTGGGACTGGCCTATCGGCGTGAGGGGAAGCTCGACTCCGCCTTCCACTACTACGACCAGGCCATCGAGGAGGCCTGGAGGCAGGGCGACCTGGAGTGGCTGGCGGCCATCTCGGCCAACGTGGGCATCCTACACTACAACATCAACCATTTCGCCGAGGCGGAGCAATACCTGCAGCAAGGGTTGGAGTATGTGCGACAGGTGGACGACCCCTACACCGAGCTATGCCTGCTACAGACCTGCGGTGCCGTGAAGGTGGCACTTGGCAAGCTGCAGGAAGCCGAGCCCCTGCTGCGGCAGGCCTACCAGATGGCCACCGAGGCGGAGTCGCCCGACTGGCAGTTGCGCTGTCTGACGACGATGATGCCGATGTACGACAAGATGGGGTTTGCCGACTCGGCACAGGCCTGCCGGGAGCGTGGCGACGTGCTGCTATCACAGCTTCCTCAGCAGAGCATCACCGCTACAGGCTTCATCACCTCGCGTGCGAACCATTATTATGATAATGGAAAGTGGCAACAGGCCATCAGCGACTTACCATCTTCACTACACTACCGAAACAACTCACAGCCACTCTCGTAGTAAGATTTAGGCAGAAATTTTTGGCTATTCTCAAAATAATGCGTACCTTTGCAGCCGCAAACGGAACAACATATCATCTCCTGTTTGCACAGTTGGTTCCGTAGCTCAGCTGGATAGAGCAACAGCCTTCTAAGCTGTGGGTCTTGGGTTCGAGTCCCAACGGAATCACTTAACAAAATCCGCAAGATTCTAAACTTCAGTCTCTTGCGGATTTTTCTTTTTATATAATGCACCACATTTGCACCACTGAATAAGCCCCCTAAACAACATTTTCAATGAAAATTAGCACTTCCCAATATCCATTTTTATCCTCACCCACACGTCTGATAACACCTTTTTCCTTTAAAACAGCAATATTGCGTCTAATAGTAGTTCTATCCACTCCAATGGTTCGAGCCAAATCCTCATAGGTTGCCCTATTATCCTTCAGCAAAACTTTTATTATAGCCGATTGCGTTTTATTCAGTTTTACAGGGGCATTTACAGGGGCATTTACAGGGGCATTTACAGGGGCATTTACAGAACTTGCCTTAGGTGAAGGCACAGGCAGAACCAGTTCAACTTCGTCAACATCCAGTTTGTTCAACAGCTGAGGATCACCCCAATTAGTTTCTTTCCATGCGGCAATAATTTTGGGGAATCCGGAACCGACATTCTCACCGAAGCCAATCATGCGGAGCATATTCTGTATCTTCGGATTACGGGCCTTTGAGTTAC
>JAFPTC010000058.1 GCA_017400455.1 Prevotella sp.
ATACTGTTGCTGTCATAATCCTAACATGTTTGGGTTCTTGGGTGCAAAGATAGTGGAAATTATTCTAATAAACAATATTTTAATTAAATAAAAATATTAAGTAACCGTAAAAAAATAAGTTGGTACAATGATGATGAATTAAACACAGAGATACAGAGACACAGAGCCTTATTCTTTTATAAGAAAAACTCTGTACCTCTGTGTCTCTGTGTTTCAAAACCATCCCAAGTTATTTTTTAACGGTTACAAAAGAAAAGCTCGCTTTCCTTTTGCGTTTCTCTCGTTTTTTCGTCGCTCGACGCCCAGCGTCGCATGTCTCTGACAAGAACTTTGCGCTTACAGCGCGAAGTTTTTCGCTTTGCTCAAGGAAACTCCTCGGCACTCGGCAAAAAAAAGAAACGAGTTTTCTTTTGTTTTGCGCTCGTTTTTTCGTAACTTTGCAGGCAAAAATAACAAACAACTAATCTAACAATACCAATCAACATGAAAAAATTGCTCTTTTCGCTTGTCTTGCTGGGACTCGGCACGAGTGGCATGCAGGCACAGCGCATGACAGACAAACTGGACCGCGGACTCGTGGCCATGCCCGCCGCTTCGGGTGGCGGCAACTTCATCAGCTGGAAAATCTTCGGTGAAGAATATTATGACACCGGCTACAACCTCTACCGCGACGGCGTGAAGGTGAACGACAAGCCGCTGAAGGTCTCCAACTACAGCGACACGCAAGGCAAAGCCTCGTCAAAGTACCAGGTAGCACCCGTGGTACGTGGGGTGGAGCAGGAAAAGTGTGGCGAGGTGACCCGATGGGGCGCCCAATACAAGGACATCAGCATCCAGGGCGTCACCAATCGCAACGGAGCTGACGTGACCTCGAAGTACGAGATTAACGACATCTCGCTGGGCGACGTCAACGGCGACGGCATCACCGAGTTTATACTGAAGCGCAACAACACCGGCGGCGACCTGAACACCAGCGCAAACAAGACCGACTTCAACCTCTATGAGTGCTACACCATGAAGGGCGAGCGTCTTTGGTGGATCGACCTGGGCCCCAACATGATGGCCGGCCCCGATGAGCAATGGGATATGGTGGCCTTCGACTGGGACGAGGACGGCAAGGCCGAATGTGTGATGCGCGGCGCCGACAACATGATTATCCACACGGCCAGCGGAAAGGCCATCAACATTGGCAACATGAACTACTATGCGCCTCGCGATGAGTACACCCACCAGGGAGCCGAGTACCTGCTCTACCTGAACGGCGAGACGGGCGAGCCCTACGGATGGGACGGCAGCGACAACTGGACGCCCATGGAATATCCCCTGCCACGATTTGAGAAGGGCGAGGCAGCCAACCCGCTCAATGCCAACAGTGACGAATATGAGAGGGCTTGGGGAAAGGCCGACACGGGCCACCGCTCCAGTAAGCACTATTTTGGTGCGCCCTTCCTCGACGGCCGCCACGCCAGCATCTTCCTCGGACGCGGATGCTACACCCGTCACAAGATGTGCGCTCTGGACGTGAATCCCCAGACCCACGAGCTGACGCAGCGCTGGCGCTGGGACAACAACAACGGATGGAACGATCCTTGGTTTGGCAACGGATTCCATAACTTTGCCATTGCCGACACTGACTGGGACGGACGCGACGAGATCGTGTTCGGCTCGATGATTATCGACGACAACGGACAGGGACTCTGCACCACCGGACTGGGCCACGGCGACGCTCAGCACTGCGCCGACCTGGACCCCTATCGTCACGGACAGGAGCAGTTCAACTGCAACGAGGACGAGCCAGCCTGCACCTTCTGGAATGCCACGACTGGGCAGATATACTATCGTCTTCAGTCAACTGGCGACGATGGCCGCGCCCTGGCCGGAAACTTCTCTAACAGCTTCCCAGGATCGCTGGGCCGCACCACGCAGACCGGGCTGGTATCGACCGTGGCCGACAAGGTCATCAGCGGCGGTCCTGCCACCGACGGAACCAACGACGCCCTCTTCTGGAGCCACCTGAACCAGCGCATCTACTGGGACGGCGACCTGCTCGACGAGGTGTTCGACTCGCCAGGCAGCAACGCCCGCAACGGCGCCGTCTACAAGCCAGGCAGCGGACGCCTCATCACCATGGACGGAACCAACACCGCCAACAGCTCGAAGAACAATCCGGGCGCCATTGCCGACATCCTGGGCGACTGGCGCGAGGAGGTGGTCATGCGCAACGGCACACAGGGCAGCAGAACCATCCGCATCTTCACCACCAACACGCCCACCTCGTTCCCCATCTACACCCTGTGGCACGACCACCAGTACAGGAACGCCATGGTGTGGCAGTGCGTAGGCTATAACCAGCCCCCGCACAAGAGCTACTTCCTCGGACAGCTGGAGGGCATCACCATCGCTCCCCCACCCCTCACCATGACTGGACGTACCGAGGTGAAGAACGGCGAGACCATCGGCAGCAATCACAACGACCAGCACATCATCGTCTGTGAGACCAACGATACGCGCATCAACGTGGCCGAGGGCGCCAGCCCCAGCATTGCCACCTTCAATGTGCCATCGTGGGTGCAGGGAACCAACAGCAAGATTCTGAACGGCGGAGCAAAGATCAACTACGAATACTTCACCTGCCAGGTGGAGGGCGCTGCCTTCAGCGGAGCCACACGACTGGTGAAGCAGGGCGACGGCATCCTGATCCTGCCCTCGGTGGAACAGACCTACACTGGCTCTACTGACATCTGGGCCGGCACGCTCAGCTTCGACGGCAAGCTGCTGAAGTCGCCACTCTGGCTGAATCGCTTCGCAGAGCTGAACAGCGACGGCGGACAGTTCCTCCGCATCAGCATGGACTATGATGCCAAGCTGCGTCCCGGTGCCGCCAACCACATCGGCACCATCACCACCGACTCGCTGCTGCTGGGCTTCGGCTCGCGCATCATCTTCGACCTCGACGGCCAGAGCATGCAAGCCGACCAAGTGCTTACGAAGTACCTGAGCATCGAGACGAAGAACTGGCAATATGGGCCGAAGTATCTCCAGCCCGTCTTCGAGTTCGTTGTCCCTGAAGGACAGGAGCTTCCCTCTGGCAAATATTTGCTGGGCAGTGTCGAGACGCTGAAGGGCGACCTGTCGGACCTGCGCATCGAGGGTCTGGGAGCCAAGATGAAGTCGGAGCTGCAATTAGAGGAAGGCAAGCTTTACCTTATCATTTCGGGCGTGCGCGACGCGGGCGAAGTAACTTGGACGGGCATTGAGTCGAGCGAATGGAACATGGCCAGCACCGAGAACTTCAGCAACGGCGAGGGAGAAAGCGACATCTTCGTCACGGGCGACAACGTGCGCTTCGACGACTCTGCCTCGAAGTTCACCGTCAGCCTGAGCGGCGATCTGGAAGCCGACACCGTGCTGGTGGACAACACCAAGACCTATACCTTCAACGGCAACGGCAGTCTTACGGGCAACACCACCCTGGTGAAGCGGGGCACGGGCTTGCTCACTATCAAGACCGACAACAGCTATACCGGCGGCAACCGTCTCTCTGGCGGTATCGTCAGCATTTCGTCGCTGGCCAATGCCAACCAGCCCAAGGGCAATCTGGGCGGCGTGACCACCGCAGCATCGAAATTCGTCATTGAGAATGGTGCCGAGCTGCGCACCACAGCCGCCGTCACCAACGGCTCGCCCATCAAGTTCGAAAGCGAGCAGGGCGGCATCATCAACAACGCCCAGGACTTCATCGTAGACAAAGCCATGTCGGGCACCGTCCTCACGAAGAAAGGCAATGGATGGATGAAACTGAACGTATCGAACACAGCACTGAACCGTCTGGTCATCCAGGCCGGCACCGTGCAGTGTGTCAACGCCAACACACCGGCAAAGACCGTAGAGTTCCAGGGCGGTACGCTGTCTGAGAACACTGGCAGCAGCTACGCCATTGAAGTGGCCGAAGGCAAGATCGCCACATGGAACCTGGTGAACGACGCCACCTATACCAACAGAATCAGCGGACAAGGCACGCTGACCATTTCCTGCCCTGTGCGCACTGGCGGCAGCGGCAGCAGCAAGTGGTATGCCACCCGTACGCACGTATCGGTGAACCTGACCAATTTCGAGGGCACTATCAAGCCTGTTTCCAATGGCGACGCCACGGGCCGCTTTACCTTCGACACTGCCAACGGCATGCCTAAGGCCACGCTGAACATCCCCTCTGACGTGGAAGTGCAGAACAGCGGCAAGACGTTCCGCATCGGTCGTCTCGCCGGCACGGGTAAGCTGGGCGGCAGCTGCACCTTCAGCAACGGTGCCAGCGTAGGAGCCAACACCTGGCAGGTGGGCAACGACGAGGACTGGACCTTCAGCGGTTCGGTGACCTCGAACGCCAACCTCGTGAAGATGGGTGCCGGCAAGGTGACCTGGAATGGAGCCAGCGACAACACCGGCACAACGACCATCAACGAGGGCGAGCTGTGCGTGGGTGCCAGTGGCTTGCTGGGCAAGGGACGTCTGACCGTGGGCGAGAATGCTACCCTCTCGTGCCTTACCAAGACGAAAACGCTGACCAACGCTTCGACCATCATCAACGGCACGCTGCTGGTCACAGCCACCCGCTGCGCCACGGCCACCAATGGTGGATGCACCAGCTTCGACTTTGCCAAGAGCCTGACCATCGACGGCACCATCCGCATCGTTCCTTCTACAAGCAACAGCCTGCAGGTGGGCGACAGCATCCGCATCTTCACTGCTGCCTCGTTCAGTGGCACGCCCACCTTCGACATGCAGGGCGGCATTGAGTGGGACACCAGCCGCATCAGCGAAGGACTGCTCTTCGTCAAGGCCATTGAGACAGGCATCGGCAGTATGATCAGCGATGCCACGCCTCGCAACATCTACGATGTGCGTGGCCGCTTGGTACGCGCCAACGCTACCAACACCGAGGGCCTGCCTGCCGGTATCTATGTTTGCGAAGGCAAAAAGTTCGTCATTAAGTAACCGTTAAATAATAACTTGGTATGAATCGAGGTACGAGGTGCGAGGTGCGAGGTACGAGGATAGTTCCAGCGTACAGGCTAATCTCGCACCTCGTACCTCGTACCTCGTACCTCGAAAATCGCTACTTATTTTTTGCATATTACTAAATAACTAACACAATCATGAAAAAAGGACTTCTGTTATCCCTGTCACTGGCAGCTACGCTGAGCCTTTCCGCCCAGAAGCTACCCTTCCAAGACACTTCCCTCAGCTGGGAACAACGTGTTGACGACCTGATGCAGCGACTGACACTAAAGGAAAAAGTCAGCCTCATGCAAGACGTGTCCCCCGCCATCGACCGGCTGGGCGTACCCCAGTTCCAGTGGTGGAACGAGGCGCTCCACGGCGTGGGCCGCAACGGCAAGGCCACCGTCTTCCCCATCACCACGGCCATGGCCGCCTCTTGGAATGACCAGCTCCTGGAACAGGTGTTCTCAGCCGTGAGCGATGAAGCCCGCGTGAAAAACCAGCAGGCGAAGCGCTCGGGCGACATCAAGCGCTATCAATGTCTCTCGTTCTGGACCCCCAACATCAATATCTTCCGCGATCCCCGCTGGGGACGCGGCCAGGAGACCTACGGCGAAGACCCCTATCTGACGGCGCAGATGGGCATGGCCGTGGTGCGCGGCTTGCAAGGCCCCGACTCGGCCAAGTACCGCAAGCTGCTGGCCTGCGCCAAGCACTTTGCCGTGCATAGCGGCCCAGAATGGAACCGCCACACCTTCAACGTAGAAGACTTGCCCGAACGCGACCTCTGGGAGACCTATCTGCCCGCCTTCAAGGCCCTGGTGCAGGAGGCCGGCGTAGAGGAAATAATGTGCGCCTACCAGCGCGTGGACGGCGAGCCTTGCTGCGCCCAGTCCCGCTACGAGCAGCAGATCCTGCGCCAGGAATGGGGCTTCAAGGGCCTCATCACCAGTGACTGCTGGGCCATCAACGACTTCCTGCCCCGCTATCACAACATTGTCGAGACGCCCCAGCAGGCCGTGGCCGCTGCCGTGCGCGCCGGCACAGACCTGGAGTGTGGCAGCCTCTATCGAAACCTCGACCAGGCTGTGGAGAACGGATGGATAGACGAAGCCTCCGTGGACGTCAGCCTGCGCCGACTGCTGATGGGCCGCATGAAGCTGGGCGACTTCGACCCCGACGACATGGTGCCCTGGACAAAGATTCCCGAGAGCGTCGTCGCCTCCAAGGAGCACAAAGACCTGGCCCTGCAGATGGCTCGTCAGGGCATCGTCCTGCTGAAGAACGAGGGCGGCATCCTGCCCCTTCGCCAGAAGAATATCGTGGTGATGGGCCCCAATGCCAACGACTCCGTGATGCAGTGGGGCAACTACAACGGTTTTCCCACCACCACCGTCACCGCCCTGCAGGGACTGCGCAACCTGCTTGGCAAGAACGTGAAGTATGTGGCCGGATGCGGCCTGACCCGCAGCGAAGTGACCGAGAGCTTCTATAACAACCTGCTCACTCCCGACGGTCGTCGCGGCCTGCGCGGCACCTATTGGAACAACGAGCAGATGGAGGGCCAGCCCGTGGCCACGGCCGTGTACGCCGAGCCCATCAAGCTCAGCAACGGCGGCGCCACCGTCTTCGCCCCCGGCGTGGAGCTGGAACATTTCTCAGCCCGCTACGAGGGCTCCTTCCGTGCCAACAGCGACGAGCAACTGCAGCTCTTCATCAGTGGCGACGACAAGATGCGCATCATCGTCAACGGCGACACCTTGGTGAACGTGTGGCAGAGCCGCAAGCGCAGCCAGGAAGCCCATCACGACCTGAGCATCAAGGCCGGCGAGGAGTACCGCGTCGTGATAGAATATGTGCAGGAGGACAACATGGCCGACCTCCAGTTTGACTTGCTGAAACGGTTCAGCCCCACCCGCGAGCAGATTCTCTCACAGATAGGCAAGACGCAGACCGTGGTGTTCGTGGGCGGCCTGTCGCCCCGCGTCGAGGGTGAGCAGATGCGCGTGGAGGAGCCTGGCTTCAAGGGCGGCGACCGCACCAGCATAGAGCTGCCGCAGGTGCAGCGCGACATGCTGCGCATGCTCCACGAAGCCGGCAAGCAGGTCATCTTCGTCAACTGCTCGGGCGGAGCCGTGGCCCTGACACCCGAGGCTGAGGTGTGCGACGCCATCATCCAGGCATGGTATGGCGGCGAGCTGGGTGGCCAGGCCCTGGCCGAGGTCATCACCGGCCGCGTGAACCCCAGCGGCAAGCTGCCCGTGACGTTCTACAAGGACGACTCGCAGCTGCCCGACTTCCTGGACTACCGCATGCGCGGCCGCACCTACCGCTACTTCCAGGGCCAGCCCCTCTATCCCTTCGGCTATGGCTTGAGCTACACCTCTTTTAATATAAGCGCCCCGCAGTATGCCGAAGGAAAGATTAGCCTGACGCTGAAGAACACCGGGCGCCGCGAGGGCACCGAGACCGTGCAGGTATATATGCGCCGCGTGGCCGATGCCGAAGGTCCGCTGAAGACGTTGCGTGCCTACCAGCGCGTGACGCTGCGCCCCGGCGAGAGCCGCCAGGTGCAGATAGACTTCCCCCGCGAGCGGTTTGAGAACTGGGATGCCCAGACCAACACTATGCGCGTTGTTCCCGGCGAGTACGAGCTGATGGTGGGCACGAGCAGCCTCGACCAAGACCTTCAGCGGCTCACCGTCAGCGTGCCATAAGCGCTGCGTTTTTGCCCTACGGCATACATTTGTTTTTAAAAAAGCGTCAAAATGTTTCTCAGAAGTGCCATTTTGACGCTTTTTCTTTGCCCATTAACAAAAAAAGCGTAACTTTGCGTCAAAATTTTAACTAAAACGTAAAAAACTATGATTCAAACCGACAAAGGTAGCCGTGGCTACCTCATTTCCATTGTCATGGTGGCCGTACTGGGCGGACTGCTCTTCGGCTACGACACAGCAGTCATCTCGGGTGCCGAGAAGGGACTGCAAGCCTTCTTCATGGAAGCCAAAGACTTTGCCTACACCGACGGCTGGCATGGCTTCACGTCAGCATCAGCCCTCATCGGCTGCATCATCGGCTCGGCCCTCTCAGGCCTGCTCGCCACCCGCCTTGGACGCAAGAAGTCGCTCATCGTGGCCGGCCTGCTGTTCTTCATCAGCGCCCTGGGCAGCATGGAGCCCGAGTTCCTGTTCTTCGAGGCTGGCGTGCCCACCTACTCGCTGCTCATCATGTTCAACATCTACCGCATCATCGGTGGCATTGGCGTGGGCCTGGCCTCAGCCATCTGCCCCATGTATATAGGCGAGGTGGCTCCCTCTAACATCCGAGGCATGCTTGTCAGCTGGAACCAGTTTGCCATCATCTTCGGCCAGTTAGTGGTCTACTTCGTGAACTTCTTCATCCTGGGCGATCACACCCAGCCGCTGGTCGAGGAGATGGGACGCGGCATTGCAGCCATCAGCCCCGACGCCCAGTGGACGGTGACCACGGGCTGGCGCTACATGTTCGGAAGCGAGGCCGTGCCCGCCGGACTCTTCGCCCTGCTCATCTGCTTCGTGCCTGAGACGCCGCGCTATCTCGTCAGCATCAACCAGGATCAGAAGGCCTTGAACATTCTGGCCCGCATCAACGGCCAGTCGAGAGCCCAGCAAATCCTGCAGGACATCAAGGACACCATGGTGGTGAAGACCGAGCGGCTGATGACCTACGGCGTGATGTGCATCTTCATCGGCATCATGCTCTCCGTCTTCCAGCAGGCTGTGGGCATCAACGCCGTGCTCTACTACGCTCCGCGCATCTTTGGCGACATGGGCATGGAGAACCCGATGGTAGTGACCGTGTTCATGGGCATCATCAACATCCTCTTCACGCTGGTGGCCATCTTCACCGTCGAGAAGCTGGGCCGCAAGCCCCTGCTCATCACGGGTTCGCTGGGCATGGCCGTGGGAGCCTTCGGCGTGGCCGTCACCTTTGGCCATGCAGGCTTGGAACTGGTCACCGCCATCAGCATCATGGTCTACTCCGCCTCGTTCATGTTCTCGTGGGGCCCCATCTGCTGGGTGCTCATCGCCGAGATCTTCCCCAACACCATCCGTGGCGCAGCCGTGGCCATTGCCGTGGCCTTCCAGTGGATTTTCAACTTCATCGTCAGCAGCACGTTCGTGCCCATGTTCAACATGCACCTTACTGAAGGCGACGACTTTGGCCACTGGTTCACCTACGGTCTCTATGGCATCATCTGCGTCGTGGCAGCCATCTTCGTCTGGAAGCTCGTGCCCGAGACGAAGGGCAAGACGCTGGAGGACATGACGAAGCTGTGGAAGAACCGCAAGTAGTTCGTCTGCATTATCAGCCAAATAACGTTCCCCATGGGCATGTCCCGTGGGGAACGTTCTTTTTGAAGGGGGCAAAGTGGGTGAAATGA
>JAFPTC010000009.1 GCA_017400455.1 Prevotella sp.
CATTCTTCATTCTACATTCTTCATTTTTTATTCTTCATTTTTCATTAAAATGCCGTTTCACATATTGCCCGTAGGGCGTGTCGGGCAGCTGCCGGCTCTGCATGCACTGCACGGCGTCCTGATAAACCATGGGCATCACCTGATAGCCGCCATGCTGCTGCGCCCACGGCAGGGCCTGCACAAAGGTTTGGGCGTCGCCCTTCAGCAGCAGCTGGCCCAGGAAGTATTCCAGCGCCATCTTGTTCTGCTTGTTTCCTTGGAACAGGATGGCCAGCATCTTGTCGATCTCAGTATAATTATACAGGAAGTTCTCTTTATAGCGCAGGCGTCGCAGCTGGCCATACAGGGGATGGGCCTGGATGGCGGCCTCGTTGCCCAGGAGCTGCTCGGTCTGCTCGGCCCATGAGCGATAGAAGAGCGATTTCTTCAGCAGGGCCAGGTGCTTGCGGGCCAGGTCGTAGTGGCCGTTCACCACCATGCACTCGATGATGCGCTGCTCCAGCCTGCCGCTCTTACGCGCATTCAGGATTGACTCTTGCAGGTCGCTGGCATAGCGCTGGGCAGAGTTCACCATGCCCAGGCGCCAGAAGGCCTCCATGGTGGGCAGGTTGCTCACGTTGTCGCGTATCATGGTCATCAGCAGGGCGTCCTCACCACTCTGCCAGTAGTCGAACTGATGGTCGGCCAGCCCGCCCGTCATGGCCAGGGCCAGGTTGACGCTGTTCGACCAGAAGGGCGTCTTCACCTCGTGCTCCTTGGCCCGCTGGAGCAGCTCGCCCCAGCGCTCGTTTCTTATGAGATAGTCCTGACGCAGCAGTTCCCACTTTTCGCTGTTCCATCCGCTCAGGTCGGGGCCATGCTGCGGAATGTGGTAGTAGGTGGTCCATGGCCCTCCCACAGCCCATGCCGTGGCGGGCACTATCAGCAGCCACCACCACCAGCGCGTGCGCCGCATCAGGGCCACGGCGCCCAGCACCAGCGTCACGGCCACAGGCAGCGCCACCAGCACGTTCTCGTCGCCTAAAAGCCAGAGGAAACAGAGGGGGAGGAGGATAGAAACGAGAAGTGAGAAGTGATGAGTGATGAGTGAACGGTGAGCAGTAAGAGCCAAGGCCTTTCGCCCTGCCTGCTGCATCAGCACAAAGAGCACGCCCATCAGCGCAGCCCCCAGCCACTCCACGCGGAAGAACTGCACCACGAACTCGCCCATCCAGTCGGCCAGTCCGCCGGCCACCGTCAGCCGCTGCCACAGGTAGTCGCCCGTCCAGAGAAACAGCTGGTTCTGCTCCTGAAAGCTCATCCACTCAGGATGGAGCAGCCAGAAGAACAGCCACGCGCCAAGGCTCAGGACAACTGATACCGCTATGCTTAAACATTGCTGAGCAGACGGCTTACTTTTCATGATACTATTCTCTTGAAATCCAATTCTCCAGTTTTATATTCTTGAAACGATGGAAATCCTTGGTATTATCTGTCACGCACACCATATCGTTTGCCATAGCCGTACATGCAATGAGCAGGTCAAAGTTATCGTCACAAGGCGTCCCAGAAAGCCGAAGCCTTATCTTTTCTTGGGCCGCAATGTCTATTGCATCGTTAATAGGAAGAATTTGAATGTCGGATAAAAAAAGATTTAGTTGTGGGGAACGGTCTACGCCATCCCGTTGCTTAGACAGCTCAACACCCATTTTCAACTCAAGCACTGTAATCTCTGAAATATAACAATGATTCCAACCCACTCGGTCAATAAACTGATCAACATCGTATTTCCCTCTAAGATAGAAGGCACAGATATTAGTGTCAAGCAAATAGTTCACACCGCTCATAGCTCAATAATATCCTTCTTGAAGGTACGCAACGATTTTAAATCGCCTACAAACTCCTCGGCCGTCATTCCGTCATCTCCCCAAACACCATAATACTTGCTGGCCGGAACGGCTTTTGACTTAGTCGTTTTGAGCGATTGCGAGAGCATGGTAATAAGATCAATCTTAGCCTCCGGACTAAGATGCTTCACCATATTCCAATAATTGTTTACGTTAGGTTGCGTAGAGTTCGTAATCATTCGAATTGCGTGTTTCTAATTTTGTTGCAAAAATACACATTATTTCTCTAAACTCCAAACGTTTCAAGAACTATTTCGTTACAAAACAGATGATTCCCTGCCACGAATGGCAACAATTAAGTATAATGTTGCACCACTTGCACCTGGCTGCACCGGTGAGTGGGGAATGACAAACGGCGGCGACTTTTTTGCATGGGAAGGCCCCGCGTGAAAAAATCTCACGTGAGATTTTTTCACGCGGCATGGAGTTTTTTTCACGCGGCGTTGACTTTTTCTGAAAACTCGCCCGCTCGTGAATATAGCCTCAAGGTGCAAGAGGTGCAAGAAGTGCAACATTGTTTTTGCTAATGAATATGAGGCAGGGCGGGGTAGGTGCAAGATGAATCGCAGCAAAAGTTAATGAGGTGCAAGATGAATTTAACAAAAAAAATCGCCCCGCAGGCACGATGGCTGCGGGGCGGATAAAGAAGGATAATCAAACAGGACGATTATTTCTTGGCCTTGAAGTGCCAGTAAGAGGCTTCACCCCAAGCGGATTGGTTGCCGCCGTCGGGATAGACGAGGCACATCTTGTCGCCAGTGAGGTAGACCACGTCGAACCACTCGGGCATGTTGCCGCCGGAGTTGATTTCGAAGGGCCAGAGGATGGTGCCGGCCGTGGTGTTCAGCGTGGCAACCTTCCAGTCGTCGCCCTCGACGGGAACGAAGGAATACTGACCGCTGCTGATGACGGAGCCGTCGCCAGCGTGGCGCGTGATGCTGCCGTCGGCACTGAGGGTGAAGTAGGCATTGGGACTCTCGTCGCCATACAGCTTATCGTGGCTGTGCTGCGTCTGTCCTGCAAACTCTTCCTCGGTGACGCAGCCCCACCACTGTCCGTTGTGGGCTGTTCCTACGCTCTCGCCGGAACCGGGCATATAGCCCATGTTACCCCAAACGGTGTTGGTGCCGTCATAGTCCCATGTCCAGTCCTTCGAGGCGGTCTTGCCATAGCCCACGGCCATGCCTTCGATGTCGCTGGTGCTCTTGAAGTGCCAGAACGAAGCCTCGCCCCAGCCACCCTGGGAGCCACCATCGGGATAGACCAGACACATCTTGTCGGCCGTGAGGTAGACAATTTCGAAGGTACCAGGATTGTTACCACCTGAGTTGATTTCATAGGGCCAGAGGATGGCGGTGGTCTTCAAATCGCCCAGTTTCCAGTTCTCTGCGTCATAGCTGCCAGTATAGCCTACGACGCTGTAGGGAGCTTCGCGGATGACGTTGCCGTCCTTGTCGAACACCTGAGAGTTGCCGTCCTCGTCAAGCACGAAGTAGGCCGAGAGGCTCTCGTCGCCATGAGCCTTGTTGTCGGGCGTGTGGCCCAACTGGCTGAAGAACGAGTTGCCCCAGTTCTCTGCGCTTTCGTCCTGGGTGTCGTTGGTGATGCCCCACCACTTGCCGTTGCCCTCAAGGGCCACGGACTCGCCGGTGCCGGGCTTGTAGCCCATGTTACCCCACACCTCGCCCGAGGCGATGCTGGTGTCCCACTTCCACACCTTCTTGCCATAGGCGTCGCTGGCCAGGAGGCGGATTTCGGGGTCGAGGTCCTGTTTCACGAAGACAGTGTAAGTCTTGCTGACTTTCGTTTCCGAACCATCGGTATTGATGACGCGGATGAAGAACGTCTGGCTGGGATCGCTGCCGCGCTTGGGGCTGATCTCGAACTTGCCCGACGAGCCGTGAGCCAGCAGGTTCTCGGTCACGCCGTCGGCCTTGTAGTTGAAGAAAGCCACCTCGGTAGCAGGGTTGGTGGTGTAGCTGAAGAAGTTGCCGTCAGAGGCGGGGTTGCCGTCCTTGTCGGTCTGGACAATGGTTACGCATCCGTCGAGTGCTGTGTCAGAAACATAGCTCAGGTTCAGGTCTTTCTCCTCCTTGATGGGGTCGCAAGACGTGAGGATGCCCAGTCCAACTGCGAATAATAATATTGATTTTTTCATATTGCTATTCTCTTTTTAGTTAGTTGAATTAATAGACAGGAGTACCGCTCATGTTAGCATCGGCCACGTCGGTTCCCCATCCGGGATTCTGCTTGAGAACGTTCTCGTCGTTGAAGTACCTTACCTGTGCGGGAGGAATCTGCAGGAATCCGTTGGTGGCGGCATAACGCTTGGCCCAGCTGCTGGCAGCATGCTTCATGGTCGTCCACTTCTGAGTGTAGTTCACACGCGAGCCATTCTGACGCTCCAGAGCTTGGGCAGCCTCGCAGTTCTCGCCACCGTCGATGCCCGACCAGCGACGCAGGTCGTTGAAGCGGATACCCTCGGCAGCCAGCTCCCAGCGACGCTCGTTCTTGATGTTCTGCCAGCTGTAGGTGGTGGGATTCAGGCCTGCACGTGCGCGTACCTTATTCATCTGTGTGGCATCACCAGTCAGCTCGCTCTGCATCAGCATCACGTCGGCCAGACGCAGCAGCACCATGTCGGCGAAGTGATCGCCCTGGAAAGAGTTACCGCCATTACTATTCTCCTGGCCAGCCTCCTTGCGGAGCACGCCCCACCAAGTGTAAGCATCGTTGTGGTCGCCCCAGTTGCTGTCAGCACAGGTGATGGCCATCCACTTCTTGTTGTAGTAGCCAGCGTCCTCAGAACAGCTGGTGGTGAAGACGAACTTGTCGCACTCGGCCTGTGCATCGAGGATGGTAGCCTTTTTGCGAGGATCGGCATCGCTCCAGTCGTCCCAGAGATTGGCATTGATGGTTCCCTGTCCCCATCCCTGTCCGAAGGGATAAGTGTTCAGGTCGCCATTGGCAGTACCGGCACCGTCGTCATCGCAGCGCAGTCCAAGGTAGAGCTCAGTCTGATTGATGAATCCCATACCGATGTTACCGCTCCACTGACCGGCATTCATGAACTGCACCTGGAACATTTCTTCCTCGTTGCCGTTGCCAGCCCAGAACTTGCCTTTATCGGCCAAATCTTTCACATAAGCATATCCGGGGGTGGTGTCGTTGCCCTTGGCGGTTCTCTCATTGGTGTACTGCCACAGCAGGCGGTAGTCTTCCACCAGCTTGTAGCCACCGTTGTTGATAGCGTCGTTCAGATAGTCGATGACCTGCTGCTTGGTGAGCGGGCCGCTGACGCCTTCCTGCTCGGGCAGCTCCACATCGGCCAGGTTGGCTGTTGCCAGCTCACCAGCCTTCTTGTAGAAGCCCTGATAGAACATGTAGGCACGGGCCAGATAGCCTTCAGCAGCACCCTTCGTGGCATGTCCGTCGCCACGGGTGGTGGCTCCGTGAGTCATCAGGTTGGCAGCACTGACGAAGTCGGCCAGGATGTGCGGATAGATAACGGTCTCGGCATCCTGCTGGGGGCAGGGATCGGGAGCGGCAGCAGCCCAGTAGGCGGGAATGTTGCCCCAGAACTGAGAGCCCCACAGGTAGAACAGGCCACGCATGAAGTAGGCCTCGCCAAGCAGCTGGTTGCGGGTAGCTTCCTGGCCCGTCCAGTCGAAAGCATCGATGGCATAGATAATGGCACTGGCGCGGGCGATGCCCACATAGGTGTTGTGCCATGCATTGTCAAACAGGTTCTCCTTGTTGGTCATCAAGTGCCCGATAGCATGAGACTCGACGTCGCCAGTACCACCTGCACCATTGGCATCGTCAGACATGATGTAGTTCACCAGCCACGGCGACTGCAAGGGGTCGGTGTTGAACTGGTTCATCACTCCGTAGAGTGCGGCCAGCTCCTTGTTCAAGTCATCGGCCGAGGCAGGATAATTTGAGGTGTTGGCCTCGGTGAAGTTTGAGGAATCGAGGAAGTCTTCGCACGAAGAAAGGGCAAAGAGACCTGCGACAGCCATTAAATATATCTTTTTCATATTCTTATAGTTTCTGAGTTTATGAGTTGTTCTGTTTATAAGTTACTTAACCTCAGAGATGATGACCGAGCGCGAGAGCTGCTCGTCGTTCATGTACATGTAGTCAACGCCACCCTTCGAGTCCTTCACGAGCTGCGAAGCAGGCACGCCGTACTGGTTGATGAGGATGTCATAGACGTTCTGAGCACGGCCGCTGGCCAGCTTGGCATTACCCTCGGCAGTACCGGTCTGCTTGTCGGCGTAGCCAATGACGCTGTACTTCTTCTCAGGCGTAGCCTTGATCATGGCGGCCACGGTTTCGAGGTTCACCTTCTCGCGGTTCACCACGTCGGTGGTGTTCACAGTGAAGTTCACCAGATAGGGGAAGGTAACGACGCGGCTGTTGTCGATGACCTTGGTTTCGGGCTTGCGGGCCTTCAGGGCATCGTTCTCAGCGCGGAGGGCGTTAATCTGGTTGTTCAGGGCCTCAATCTCAGCACTGTTGTCGTAGGTGGGAGTGACGGCCACGGCAGGAGCTGCCTTCGGGGCGTCCTTCGAACCCTTCAGCGTGATGCTGGCACCAATGATGTAGGTGCGTGCCGAAGGATACAGACCTACGTCGATACCACGGATGAAGTTCTGGTTGTTGGCGCTCTTACCACCATCAGAGGTACATTCGGGATCAACGCCCGTGTAGCCGGTGAAGGTGTAGAGGTTCTGAGCCTGCACATAGAAACGCAGCTTCTGGAACGGAGAGTTCTTCCAAACCTTGGTGACATCGTAGCCCAGGGTTACGTTCTGAATGCGGAAGTAATCGGCGTTCTGCATGTAGAGGTCACTGACCCACTGGTTGGCCTCGCCACCAACGAGCAGACGGGGACGTTCGTTGTTGGTGCCCTCACCGGTCCAACGGTCGAAAGCGTCAACCGTATAGTTGTTATAGGGAGTAGCGAGCAGGGCGGTGCGATAGCACTGCATAATCTGCTGACCAAAGGCGCCGAAACCTGTCAGGCCAAAGTCGAAGCCCTTCCAGTCAAAACCGAGGTTTACACCCAGCGTATAGTCAGGATGGGGATTACCGATGTCGTGGCGGTCCTTGTCGAAGTTGATGGTACCGTCACCGTCGAAGTCGTCCCAGATGGGGTCGCCAGGGGCTGCATTATCCAGCACGGCCTTGCCGGCAGTGCGAGCGTCGGCAATCTGCTGAAGGTTCTGCCAAATGCCGCTGTGGCTCATACCCGAGAAGTAACCAATTGCGTGGCCTTTCTCCACTACGCTGACGTAGCTGGAGTTCTGGAACAGGGTGCTGGCATATTCGCCACTGGTACCAATCTGTCCCGACTCTACGGCCAGGCGGGTCACCTCGTTGTGGTTGTGGGCCAGGTTCACGCCAACGTTGTAGTTGAAGTCCTTGCCAATCTGGTCGCGCCAGGTCAGGCCTACCTCGAAGCCCTTGTTCTCCACGTCACCACCATTGATCATGGCGGGCTCCTCGTAGCCCAGCACCTCGTTCATAGGAGCCTGCACCAGCCAGTCCTTCGTGGTCTTCTTATACCAGTCGAAGGTCAGACCCAGACGGCCACCCAGGAAACGGGCGTCGACACCAAGGTCGAGCTGCTCGGAAGTTTCCCATGTCACATCCTCATTGGGCACGTTCTTAGCGTATGCACCCGTGCTGTAGGTACGATACTGAATGGAGCTGTTGATGTCGCTGCTGAACTTGTAGCCATAGTCAGGATAGCCCGTGGGCGAGAAGCCGATGTTCGAGAGATAGTAGAAATTGCCAATCTGGCAGTTACCGTTCTGGCCCCAGCTGGCGCGAATCTTCAGGAAGTCGAGCCAGGAAGCGGTGTTCTCCATGAACTTCTCGTTGGTGATGACCCAACCAGCGGATACCGAGGGGAAGTAGCCCCAGCGGTTGCCACGCTTGAAGTTCGAGCTACCGTCGGCACGGAGGATGGCGGTCAGCATGTACTTCTCATCGTAGTTCCAGTTCAGACGTCCGAAGAACGAAGCGATGCTACCCTGCCAGGGATTGTCATAGCCAGAGTGTCCACTGACTTCCTCGAAGTTTGAGGGGATGGTGTAGTACCAACCGTTGTTAATGAGCGAGTTCATGTTCTCGGGGCTGACGCTATAACTGTTGTCAAGACCCATGCTCCACTGCGAACGCTCGAAGCTCTGGCCAACCAGCACGTCGATGTTGTGCTTACCTATCTGTGGCAGCACATAGCTCAGTGTGTTCTCCATGTTGAAGCTGCTGTTCTCATAGGCATTGATGTTCATGCCATAGGAGTTGCCAGCGCTGGTGAAGCTCTGGCTGAAGGGCAGTGTGACGTGGCGGTGATTGCTGGCACTGTAGCCAGTATTGAACTGTCCGCGATACTTCAGGTTCTTGATAGGCTCCACAATCCAGTAGATGGTGGCTCCCACGCCGAAGTCGCGGTTCTTGTTGTTCGAGTTGAAGTTACCTGCAAGGAAAGCATTCAGCGGGTTGCTATAGATATTGGTGCTGTAGCCAGCGCCATTGTCCTTATAGCTGGCTATGGTGCCGTCGGCATTCCAGGCTTCCACCAGGGGACTGGCAGTGTAGGCGGCCTGCATGATGTTCCAATAGCCATTGCCCTCGGCCAGGTCGTGCGAACGGTGATACCAGTAGCTGACGTTCTCACCGATGGTCAGCAGGTCGTGGTCCTTCAGCTTCAGCAGCACGTGCTCGGAGTTGATGCGACCGCCGTAGCGACGATAGTTAGAGGGATTCGATGCACCCATGACACCTTCGTTGGAGCTGTAGTTCAAGCTCATCGAGAACTTCGAGCGATCGGTACCGCCACTCAGCGTCACAGCGTGGCTGAACTGCAGGGCGTTCTTGTTCTCATACTCCTTGAACCAGTCAGTGCCTTCCCAACCGCCGTTCACCTTGTCCAAAATGGCCTGGGGAACATTGGCGGCCCAGTCGGTGGCAGTACCCGAGGTATTGAAGTTGGTTTCGTTGATGAGCTGCATGTATTGCTTGGCGTTCACCAGTCCGGGCACCTTGTAGGCATTCGACCAACCCACAAAGCCGTCGTAGTTCAGCGTCAGCGCACCGGCCCTGCCCTGCTTGGTGGTCACGAGGATCACACCATTGGCAGCACGGGCACCGTAGATGGCTGCCGAGGCAGCATCCTTCAGCACGTCGATGCTCTCAATATCGTTGGGGTTCAGTCCGTTCAAGCCGTTGTCGGCCGTACCGCTGTTGATACCGTCGATGATGAGCAAAGGTGAGCTCTCGCCGATGGTACCCACACCACGGATGTTCACCTTGAAGCCCTTACCCGGCTGAGCTGAGCTCTGCGCAATGTTCACACCAGGCGAGCTGCTCTGCATGGCCTGCAGGGCGTTGGTGGTGTTCAGCTTGGCAATGTCCTCGCCCTTCACCTGCACGGTGGCACCGGTGACGAGCTTCTTCTTCTGCACACCATAACCCACGACGACGACTTCCTCAAGTGAAGTGGCGTCCTCTTGCAGGGTGATGTTGTACACCTGCTGTGAACCTACTTTCACCTCCTGCTTCAGGTAGCCGATGTAGGAGATGACGAGCGTGGCGCCTGGACGGACGTTCAGGGTGAAGTTACCGTCGAAGTCGGTGACTGCACCGTTCGACGTGCCCTTCTCCATGACGCTGGCTCCGATGATGGGACCCATGGCGTCGCTCACAGTACCAGTAACTTTCTTCTGCTGCTGTTGTACCTCCTGAACGCCCAGTTCAGGCCCTGCAGCTGCGGCTGCTATAGGGTACATTCCCCCAATGAGAGAGAATGCTCCCATTAGCAGCGCTGTTTTTCTAAAAGTTTTCTTCATACTTAAGTATTTAGTTAATAATAAAAAAAAATGTATAGTTTCCTTGTTTCTGTCTGGGCATAACTCGGCCAAAGCCGAAGATTAGTCGGTGCAAAGATAGCATAAAAAGACTGAACTGCCCAAAGATTTTTTGAAAAATTTTAATACATTTTCGTTAAAACAACGCGTTTCGTCAAAAAAGTATCAGCTTTGGTCAATTTCTGCAATTGTCAATTATTCTTTTGCTGGTTCAAGATGGCAGAAGGCTACAGCAAACGGCGCGAGAAGTGGCGCACGGGATACCAGGCGCTGAGGAAGCTGACCACCAGCACGGTGACGAAGACCAGCACCACGTCCCAGGGATGGACGCTGACGGGATAGGCATCGACGATGAACGACCCCTCGGAGCGGCCGAGGGCGATGACGCCAAACTGCTGCTGAATCCAGCAGAGCAGCAGGCCTATGAGTATGCCCACGACGGCGCCGATGGCCGAGATGAGCCATCCTTCGAGCAGGAAGACCTGCGACACCTGGCGGTCGTTGGCTCCCAGGGCGCGCAGGGTGGCCACGTCGTCGCGCTTGTCAATGATGAGCATCGAGAGCGACCCGATGATGTTGAAGCAGGCCACGATGAGGATGAACACGAGGAAGATATAGGCTATGAGCTTCTCGATTTTCATGATGCGGAAGGTGTCGTCCTGCTGCTCATAGCGGTCGCGCACGTGGTACTTCGCTCCTGCCAGCTGGCTGATGCGGCTTTTCACGGTCTCGAAGTCGCTGCCGGCCTTCAGGCGCAGCTCCAGCGAGGAAATCATGCCCTGCTGGTCGAAGATGCGACGGGCGAAGCCGATGCTGGTGAGCACGTAGCCCTTGTCGTACTTGCCTTGCTGCACGGAGAAGATGACGCCTGGCGAATAGAGCGAGTCGACGACGAAGCCCTCGTCGGGGGCGTTCATGTCGAGCTGCCCCTCGCGGCGGGGGGCATAGATGTTGAGTGGCTGGTCGTAGCGATAGCCCAGTCCCAGGGCCTCGGCCAGGCGGATGCCGGGTATGCCGTAGCTCATGTCGGCGGCACGCAGCTCGAAGCGGCCTTCGCCCAGGAGGATGTCGCTGATGTGGGTCAGCTGCTCGAAGTTGTCGTCGACGCCCTTCACGGTCACCATGGCCTGGCGGTCCTGGTATACGGCCATGGCCTGGTCTTCCACGCACTCGGTGGCCACCTCCACCTCGGCCAGCTGCTTGATGCTTTGCAGCACGGGGTCGTCGGCCGGTGCGGTCTTGCCCTCGCGGGGTGTAATCTCAATCTGGGGGTCGAAGTTGGTGAACAGCGAGGCAACCAGGTCGCTGAATCCGTTGAACACGCTGAGCGTCACCACCATGGCCATCGACGCCACGGCCACGCCGAGCATCGAGATGCCGCTGATGATGTTGATGACGTTGGTCGACTTCTTTGAAAACAAATAGCGACGGGCGACGAAAAACGGAAAAAGCATTTTTTTGAGTTAAGAATTAAGAGTTATTTTGAGTTAAGAGTTAAGAGTTAAGAGTTGACTTGGTGTTTTTTACTATAGAAACGAAAAGTTTCTTCAACTCTTCGCAATCACAGAAAAGAGAATTAAACTGATCCTCAGTCAAATGGTTTGCTTTGTGCAACAGCTCCAACCAGTACATGGTTTCTGCCGTTTCTTTCAACGATATGGAAACTTTGGCTAAAAAGTCCTTTTTACTAATGCCATACTGGGCCTCGGCTAAGTTTGCCCCGATGCTTGTGCCACTTCTCAAAATTTGTTTTGAAAAAACATATTCTTTTTTTTCTTCACAGAGATAAGTATAGAGTTTAGAAATCCGAATAGAGAAGTCTAAACACTTATCATAGATATATCTACGAAAGTCTTCCATCAAACAACTCTTAACTCTTAACTCTTAACTCTTAACTCAGCTTTTAGCTCCCAACAGTTCGTCGATGCGGTCGATATAGTCGAGCGAGTCGTCCTGGAAGAAACGCAGCTCGGGAATGATGCGCAGCTGGTGGCGCACGCGCTGGCCCAGGGTGTAGCGAATCTGGGCGTTGTTGCGGTTGATGTTCTGCAGCAGCTCCTCGGCGCGCTCCGAGGGGAAGATGCTCAGGTGGGCGGTGCAGATGCCCAGGTCGGGGCTGACGCGCACCTGCGTGACGCTGACCATCACGCCGTGCATGGCGCGTGTCTGCTCCTGGAATATCTGGCTCAACTCCTTCTGGAGCAGGCGCGAAATTTTGTTCTGTCGTGTCTCTTGCATAGCGATATATGTGTTTTTAGTGTGCAAACTTACTAATAAACATTCAGAACGCCAAGAAAAATCGCGGTTTTCTGCCCAGTTATTAATTTTTTTTAGTGTTCGGTCCCAATGGGGCGGCTCCGCGTGAAAATTTCTCACGTGAGATTTTTTCACGGGAAGGCCTCCCAGAAAATTTTCTCACGTGAGAAATTTTCGCCGCCCGCATCCGCTGAAACAAATGAGCAAAAAAAAAGATGTATTTAGTTGGCTGTTTGGCAGATTTTCATTACCTTTGCACCCTTAAACCATTGCAACAGAAAGAAAATAACCTATAAAAAGAACGACACATGGCATATTTGTTTTCATCAGAGTCCGTTTCAGAGGGACATCCCGATAAAGTTTGCGACCAGATCAGCGACGCGCTGCTCGACCAGTTCCTGGCCTACGACGACAAGGCCCGCTGCGCCATAGAGACCTTTGTCACCACCGGCCAGGTGGTCATCATGGGCGAGGTGCGCAGCGACGTCTACATCGACCTGCAGACCATTGCCCGCAACACCATCAAGAAGATTGGCTACACCAAGGCCGAATATCAGTTCGACGGCAACTCCTGCGGCATCCTCACCGCCATTCACGAGCAGAGCCAGGACATCAACCAGGGTGTGGACCGCCAGGACGAGGACGAGCAGGGTGCCGGCGACCAGGGCATGATGTTTGGCTATGCCACCAACGAGACCGAGAACCTCATGCCCGTCTCACTGGACCTGGCCCACCTACTTATGCGCACGCTGGCCGACATCCGCAAGGAGGGCCGCGTGATGACCTACCTGCGCCCCGACGCCAAGAGCCAGGTCACGGTGGAATACAGCGACGAGGGCATCCCCCAGCGCATCGACACCATCGTCGTCTCTACCCAGCACGACGAGTTTGCCGACGACCAGGCCATGCAGCAGCGCATACGCGAGGACGTCATCAACATCCTCATCCCCCGCGTAAAAGAGCATATCCACTCCGAGAAGGTGCTGCGCCTCTTCGGCCCCGACATTAAATACTACGTCAACCCCACTGGCAAGTTCGTCATCGGCGGACCCCATGGCGACACGGGCCTGACGGGCCGCAAAATTATTGTCGACACCTACGGAGGCAAGGGTGCCCACGGCGGCGGAGCCTTCTCGGGCAAGGACTCGTCGAAGGTCGACCGCTCGGCCGCCTATGCCGCCCGCCACATTGCCAAGAACATGGTGGCCGCCGGCGTCAGCGACGAGATGCTCGTCCAGGTGGCCTATGCCATCGGCGTGGCCCGTCCCATGAACATCTACGTCAACACCTACGGCCGCTCGCACGTGAACATGACCGACGGCGAGATAGCCCAGCGCATCCAGAAGCTCTTCGACCTGCGCCCCAAGGCCATCGAGCGCACCCTGAAGCTGCGCCAGCCCATGTACCTTGAAACGGCCGCCTACGGCCACATGGGCCGACAGCCCCAGGTGGTCAGCAAAACCTTCACCAGCCACTATCACGAGACGAAAGTCATCGACGTGGAGCTGTTCACCTGGGAGAAACTGGACCGCATAGACGACATCAAGCGTGAATTTGGGCTCTAACGATAGCATTCCCGCCGACAGCACTGCCAGCTCCACGCTGCTGATCGTGTGTCCCCTCGACTCGGCAGAGCAGCCTGCCCAGCACCGGTTCACCACCGACTCGATAGGCTCGCTCAGGGAGCTGCGCGCCCTGAAGCCCGCCGGCGAGCTGGGCACTCCCCGCCCCTACAGCGTGCACACCGACAACGCCCTGACCATCGTGCTGCTGCTCTGCTTCGCCCTCTTCGTCGTTTCCATTGCCCAGTCGGGCGGCCACATCGTCCGCCAGATGAAAGGCCTCTTTCGCTCGCAGAAAGACCAGGCGGCCGAGGTGGAGCCCATCAGCTCGCGCTTCTACATCTTCATGGGCATGGTCAACTGCCTGCTGCTGGCCATCGCCTCCTACATCTTCGCCACCGAGTACCTGGCCCAGCACTTCATCGTGGCCCAGCACTCACTGGTTGTGGCCATCTTCTTTCTCCTCTTCCTGGCCTATTACGGCCTGAAGGCGCTGACCTGCTCCTTCGTCAACGGCGTGTTCTTCGGCAGTAAAAAGAGTTTACAGTGGACCCACGTGCTCCTGCTCATCACCGCCCTTGAGGCCTTCCTTTTCTTCCCCCTCGTCCTCTTGCTGGTGTTCTTCAATCTTTCAACAGAGAAGGCACTATTCTGTTTCGGATTTATTCTCTTTTTGAACAAATTGCTAACATTTTATAAGTGTTGGAGCATATTTTTCAGACAAAGCCATCGCTCTTTACAAATTTTTTTGTACTTTTGTGCCCTCGAAGCGGCTCCACTTTTGGCTTTGGCCGGAATTTGGCTGACGCTGGTGAATTTATTAAAAGTAAATTTTTAGTACAGAAAGATGATCAAGAAGATTTTGGTTTCGCAACCAAAGCCATCAAGCGAAAAGTCGCCCTATTTTGACATTGCCGAGCGCTTCGGCGTGGAAATGGTGTTTCGTCCGTTCATAAAGGTCGAACAGCTCTCGGCAAAGGAATTCCGCGCACAGAAGGTGAGCATCCTCGACTACACGGCCGTCGTTTTCACCTCTCGCCATGCCATCGACCATTTCTTCACCCTGGCCAAGGAGCTTCGCGTCAGCATTCCCGAGGACATGAAGTATTTCTGCGTCACCGAAACCATTGCCCTCTACATCCAGAAGTACGTGCAATATCGCAAGCGCAAGGTGTTCTTCGGCAGCACGGGCCGCGTCGACGACCTGCTGCCCGCCATGGTGAAGCACAAGACGGAGAATTATCTCGTGCCCATGAGCGATGTCCACAACGACTCGCTCACCCAGCTGCTCGACTCGAAGAAGCTGCAGCACAAGGAGTGCGTGATGTATAAAACCGTGAGCAACGACTTCACCCAGGAGGAGATCGACAACTTCGACTACGACATGCTGGTTTTCTTCAGCCCCTCGGGCATCGAGTCGCTCACCAAGAACTTCCCCAACTTCCAGCAGGGCAACATTGCCATTGCCACCTTCGGTCCCGCCACGGCCAAGGCCGTACAGGACGCCGGACTGAGACTCGACCTGGAGGCTCCCACCGAGAAATATCCCTCGATGACGGGCGCCCTGCAGCACTACCTGCTCATGCAGGACGACGAGTGAAGAGTTAAGAGTGAAGAGTTAAGAGTTAAGAGCGAAGAGTTAAAGATTGAAAGCAAACGGTTTCACCAAGAGCGAGCGCATCGTCAGCCAGAAGCTGATAGACAGCCTTTTCACAAGCGGTCAGAGTCATTCACTGGCCGCTTTCCCGTTGCGTGCCGTCTATGCCCTGCGCCAGCAGCCATCTCTGCCCCCCGCCGAGGCTTCGGTTCAGCTGCTGCTGAGCGTGCCCAAGCGACGCTTCAAGCACGCCGTTGACCGCAACCGCGTGAAGCGCCAGCTGCGCGAGGCCTTCCGCAAGAACAAGCCACTGCTGGCAGCCCGCGTGCCCGAAGGCCAGTCGGTGGCCATGGCCTTCATCTGGCAGGCCGACAAGCACTTCCCTTCGGCCGAGGTGAACCAGCGCGTCGTCAGCATGCTACAGCGCATCGCCCAGAAGCTGCCACCTCAAAACCCATAGTCCTCCCGTGCAGCGTCTTTGGCACATCCTCTGCTGGCCACTGAAGTGGCTGTTGCTGCTGCCCATTCTTTTCTATCAGCAGTTCATCACCCCCTTCACGCCCGCCAGCTGCCGCTTCACCCCCACCTGTTCGCAGTATGCCCGCGAGGCCATCCAAAAGCACGGCCCCTTCCGTGGCCTCTACCTGGCCGTGCGCCGCATCCTGCGCTGCCATCCCTGGGGCGGCTCCGGCTATGACCCCGTGCCCTGATGGCCCATCCCGCCACTCCTGCCCGCGAAAGCCATTTATTTCTTTGTGCCCGCTAAATACCAACTTTTTTTTGAAAACAATTAGAAAGAATTAGAAATAATTATTCCCAAAAATTAGAAAGAATTTTTTTATAATTCTTGAATTCAATTGTTTCTTATTCTTTCCAATTCTTTTCCAAAACAATAACAACTTACTACTTGCACCTGTTGCACTACTTGCACTTCCTCCACTTGTTGCACCAACTTGCACCAAGGGAGCCGCTTAGGCAATATCAAAGTAAGCATTGGGTGAAAAAAAGAGAAGTTACAGACCCCACCCCCAACCCCTCCCCTTGAAGGGAGGGGAGAGCTACGGAGGTTCTGCGGAAACAAGGCGCATCGTCTCCCCTCCCTTCAAGGGGAGGGGTTGGGGGTGGGGTCTGTATCCTTTCCCTCCGCTCGGCCCTTTGGGACGCTTGCTACCGACAGGGACGCAAGAAGTGCCAGTGTCGGAGTGGTGTCACCCTTTCCCAACATCACGGGAAGGCCTCCCAGAAAAAAATCTCACGTGAGATTTTTTTCTGGGAGGCCTCCGTATTCTTCTGCGGCGCCCCGCCACGGAAAAATGAATACTTATTCTTTTCCTGCCGCATAACCATCCCCTTCCTGCACCAGCCAGGTGCAACAGGTGCAAGTAGTGCAGGTATTTGGAAACTCGTTCCTTTTGCATTTCCCCCGTTTTTTCGTCGCTCGACGTCCACCGTCGCTTGTCTCTGGCAAGAACTTTGGCTTCGCCGAAGTTACTATGCACTCGGAAATGCAAAAGAAAAGCTCGCTTTCCTTTTGCATTTCTCTCGTTTTTTCGTAACTTTGCCGAAAAATCGGCGAAGTTACTACGTCTCGGCAAAAAAAAGAAACGAGTTTCTTTTGTTTTGCTCTCGACTTTTCGTAACTTTGCACCCTCAAAAGTAATACATATAAATATAAAGATAGACCGATGAGAAAAAATTTCGTTGAAGAACTCCGCTGGCGCGGAATGCTGGCACAGATGATGCCCGGCACGGAAGAATTGTTACAGAAGGAAATGGTGACCGCCTACTTAGGCACCGACCCAACGGCCGACTCCCTGCACATTGGCCACCTCTGCGGCATCATGATGCTGCGCCACCTGCAGCGCTGCGGCCACCGACCCATCATCCTCGTGGGCGGAGCAACCGGCATGATTGGCGACCCCAGCGGAAAGAGCCAGGAGCGCAACCTGCTGAACGACGAGACGCTGCGCCACAACCAGGAGTGCATCAAGGCCCAGGTGGC
>JAFPTC010000059.1 GCA_017400455.1 Prevotella sp.
ATCCGCGACGAATACGACTATATCCTCATCGACTGCTCGCCCTCGCTGGGCCTCATCACGGTGAACGCGCTGACGGCGGCCGACTCGGTCATCATTCCCGTGCAGTGTGAGTATTTCGCCCTGGAGGGCATCTCGAAGTTGCTGAACACCATCAAGATCATCAAGTCGAAGCTGAACACGAAGCTGGAGATTGAGGGCTTCCTGCTGACGATGTACGACTCGCGCCTGCGCCTGGCCAACCAGATATACGACGAGGTGAAGCGCCACTTCCAGGAGCTGGTGTTCAAGACCGTCATCCAGCGCAATGTGAAGCTCTCTGAGAGCCCCAGCCACGGACTGCCCGTGATTCTCTACGATGCTGACTCCACCGGCAGCAAGAACCACTTGGCGCTGGCCAAGGAAATAATCAGTAAAAACTCGTAAGCCATGGCAGTCAGAAAGAAATATGCAAGCTCCAGCGTCCTGGGGCGCGGACTTGACGACATGGGTAATGGCCGTGGCCTGGATGCCCTGATCGACACCAGCGATGTGCGCACGCAAGGCTCGTCGAACCTGAACGAGATACCCATCAGCCAGATTGAACCCAACCCGGACCAGCCTCGACGCGAGTTCGACGAGACGGCCATGCAGGAGCTGGCCGCCAGCATAGCCACCATGGGCATCATCGCCCCCATCACGCTGCGCCAGGTGGCCCCTGAGCGCTACCAGATCATTGCCGGCGAACGGCGTTGGAGGGCCTCGCAGCGGGCCGGTCTGACGACCATTCCGGCCTATATACGCACTGTGGAGGACGAGAACGTGATGGAGCTGGCACTGGTGGAGAACATCCAGCGCGAGGACCTGAACGCCATTGAAATAGCCCTGGCCTACGAGCATCTGGCCGAGACCACGGGCATGACGCAGGAGAAGATTAGCGAGCGCGTGGGCAAGAGCCGCACCGCCGTGACCAACTATATGCGCCTGCTGAAGTTGCCTGCACAGATACAGATGTCGCTGAAGAACCACGAGATCGACATGGGTCACGCCCGCGCCTTGCTGGCCCTCGACTCGCCCTCGCTCCAGCTGAAGCTGTTCCGCGATGTGCAGAAGAACCAGTACAGCGTGCGCAAGGTGGAGGAAATGGTGCAGATGCTGAAGCAGGGCGAGGATGTGCAGACCGCCAAGAAACGCATCACCGCCAAGGCCCAACTGCCGCAGAGCGTGGTGGAGGCCCGCCAGCGGCTGGCCGACCGCCTGCAGGCCAAGGTGCAGGTGTCGTGCTCGGCAGGAGGCAAGGGCCGCATCAGCATCTCGTTTGCCGATGAGGCCGAGCTGGCACGCATCCTGGAGGCTTGTGGCCTTCATCCTGGAGAGAAATGAAGTGTGACGAGTGACAAGTAGGATGAAGGAAAGGGGAAAAGGAATCTCGAAGCTGAGGTGGATGGTGCTCGCTGCACTGTTCACCGTCCACTGTTCACTATTCACCAGTCCCGCCGAGGCGCAGACCGTGGTGACCGACTCAATTGTCATGGCCATCGATTCCATGTATGGCGCCATGCCCGTTGAGGAGGTGGCCGAAGTGGACTCGTCGGCGCTGCAAATACCCTCGCTCCTGCCGGAACCCGCTCAGCGCCAGAAGAAAGACTGGAGCCAGTGGCGCCCCGATCCGCAGCGGGCGTTATGGCTGGCACTGGTCATCCCCGGCGGCGGACAAATCTACAACCGGAAATACTGGAAGCTGCCCCTGGTCTACGGAGGCTTCGTGGGCTGCATCTATGCCATGCGGTGGAACAACATGATGTACAAGGACTACGCACAGGCCTATCTCGACATCATGGACAACGACCCCGGCACGGCCAGCTATAACAAGTTCCTCCATCTGGGACGCCAGATTGACGCATCGAACGAGGAACGATACAAAACCATCTTTAAGAAACGAAAAGACCGCTATCGCCGCTATCGTGACCTGAGCTTCTTCGTCATGGTGGGCGTCTATGCTATTTCCGTCATCGATGCTTATGTCGATGCCGAGCTGTCGGCCTTCGACCTGTCGAAAGACCTCTCGCTGAAGGTGAGGCCTACCGTCATTGGCAGCGGTGCGTCGATGAATCCACTCACGGCGTCGGCGGTGGGGGTGAATTGCTCTTTGGAGTTTTGACATCAAGCCGGGTTGGACAACAAGACATCAAGACAACAAGGCGATAAGACATCAAGACAACAAGACATCAAGATATTAAGCCAATTAAGACTTATGAGACGATATATGAAGATAAAAATGTTTTTGCTGGCGTCATTCCTGCCTTTGGGCACAATGGCGCAAACAGAAGTGACTGATTCTATTGACGAGGAGAACGAGGTGGAGGTCATCGACCAAAACGACGACGGCCAGGCTTTCGACTTCCCGGAGGCCCTGTCGGATGCCAGTCTCGACAGCCTGATGAACCAGTATATGGCCAAGACTTACTTGCAGACCGACAGCGAGTGCCAGATGCTGAGCGAGAACCCCTCGTTCGACCGCGAAGTGTACATCGACCGCCTGCGCCGCATGCCAACGGTGATGGAGATGCCCTATAACGAGGTGGTGCGCTCGTGCATCGACCGTTACATGGTGCGTCTGCGCCGCCAAGTGAGCTACATGCTGGGCGCAGCCAACTTCTACATGCCCATCTTCGAGCAGGCGCTGGACGCCTATCAGCTGCCTTTGGAGCTGAAGCATCTGCCCATCATCGAGTCGGCACTGAACCCCACGGCCGTGTCGCGAGTGGGTGCCACGGGTCTCTGGCAGTTCATGCTGGCCACGGGAAAGGCCTACGGACTGGAAGTAACCTCGCTCAGCGACGACCGCCGCGACCCCGTGAAGTCCAGCTATGCCGCTGCCCGCTACCTGCGCGACCTGTATAATATCTTCGGCGACTGGAACCTGGTCATCGCCGCCTACAACTGCGGACCGGAGAACATCAACCGCGCCATTCGCCGCTCCGGCGGCAAGCGCGACTACTGGGAAATCTACCCCTACCTGCCCAAGGAAACCCGTGGCTACGTGCCGGCCTTCATTGCAGCCAACTATGCCATGACCTACTATTGCGAGCACGGCATCTGCCCCATGACCAGCAAGCTACCGGCCAAGACTGACACCGTGATGATCAGTCGCAACATCACCTTCCAGCAGGTGGCCACTGCCTGCGACCTTGACGTCGAGATGATTCGCTCGCTCAATCCCGTCTATCGTCGCGACATCGTGCCCGGCCTGTCTGAGCCGTCGCCGCTGCGTTTGCCGCTGAACGAAGTGCCTCACTTCATTGACATGGAGGACTCTATCTATGCCATGGCCGGGCATCAGCAGGTGAAGCGCGCTGAGGTGGAGATTGACGAGAAGCCTCAGGTGACCCAGCGACAGACTAAGCGCGAACGCACCACCAGGCGCAACCAGAACCGCGCCTCCTACGTCACGGTGAAACGTGGCGACACCTTGGGCGCCATTGCCCGCCGCAACGGAACCACCGTGGCCAACTTGAAGCGCCTTAACGGGCTGAGAGGCGACAACATCCGTTCGGGCAAGAAACTGCGCGTCAGATAAACGCGTGCTTCATTAATAACAATACTTTATCCTTACATACATGACGACCGACGACGAGAAGATGCGTGAAGCCGCTGACGACAAGATGATCAGCGAGGCTTATGAAAGGTTGATTAACGATTACCTGAATTCGAGGCACAGAAAGAAGGTTGACCTCATCACCAAAGCCTTCAACTTTGCCCGCCAGGCCCACAAGGGCGTGCGCAGGTTGTCGGGCGAGCCTTACATCATGCACCCTATCGCCGTGGCACAGATTGTGTGCTCCGAAATTGGCCTGGGCTCCACCAGCATCTGCTCGGCCTTGCTCCACGACGTGGTGGAGGACACCGACTACACCGTGGAGGACATCGAGAACATGTTTGGCTCGAAGATTGCCCAGATTGTGGACGGGCTGACGAAAATCAGCGGCGGCATCTTCGGCGAGCAGGCTTCGGCACAGGCCGAGAACTTCAAGAAACTGCTGCTGACCATGAGCGAGGACATACGCGTCATCCTCATCAAGATTGCCGACCGCCTGCACAACATGCGCACCCTGGAGTCGCAGCCCGCCAACAAGCAGTATAAGATAGCCGGCGAGACCCTCTACATCTATGCGCCGCTGGCCCACCGGTTGGGACTCTACAAAATCAAGTCCGAGCTGGAGAACCTCAGTTTCAAGTTCGAGCATCCCGAGGAGTATGCCGCCATTGTACGCCAGCTTGAAACCACAAAGATAACCCGCCACCAGTCGTTCGAACAGTTCACCCAGCCCATCGAACACATGCTGCAGGACATGGGGCTGGACTACGAGATTCGCGAGCGTGTGAAGACGCCTTTTTCCATTTGGAACAAGATGCAGAACAAGCACGTCACCTTCGACGAAATCTACGACATCCTGGCCGTTCGCATCATCTTCAAACCCAAGAACCGCCGCGACGAAGTGGACGACTGCTTCAAGATTTATACAGCCCTGACCAAGATTTACCGACGACATCCCGACCGCTTGCGCGACTGGGTCACCAAGCCCAAGGCCAACGGCTATCAGGCGCTGCACGTCACGCTGATGTCGAAGCAGGGCCACTGGATAGAGGTGCAGATACGTTCCGACCGCATGGACGAGATTGCCGAGCAGGGACTGGCCGCCCACTGGAAGTACAAGGAGGGCGAGGAATATTCTGAAGACGAGAGCGAGATGAACGAGTGGCTGCGCACCATCAAGGAAATCCTTGACGATCCTCAGCCCGACGCCATGGACTTCCTCGATGCCATCAAGCTGAACCTTTTTGCCAGCGAGATTTTTGTTTTCACCCCCAAGGGCGAAATCAAGACCATGCCCGCCGACTGCACCGTGCTCGACTTCGCCTTCTCCATCCATACCTTCTTAGGCTCCCACTGCATCGGCGCAAAGGTGAACCACAAGCTGGTGCCGCTGAGCCATAGGCTGAGCAGCGGCGACCAGGTGGAGGTGCTCACCAGCAAGTCGCAGCACGTGCAACCCTCGTGGATCAACTTCGTGGCCACCGCCAAGGCCAAGGCCAAGATTCAGGCCATCCTGCGACGTGGCCAGCGCGAGGTGCAGAAGGCCGGCGAGGACCTCCTGAACGAGTGGCTGAAGAGCAACAGCTTCGAGCCCACGCTGGCCGTCATCGACCAGCTCGTGAAGTTCCACGAGTGCCACAGCCGCGAAGAGCTGTTCCAGTCGTTGGGCGAGAAGACCGTCGTCCTGGGCGATGCCGACCAGGACGAGCTGAAGGGCAAGAACAAGAAGAAGACCGAGAGCAGCGGTGGCGGATGGCGCAAGTTCGTGCCCTTCGTCAAGTCAAAGAAGGCTGAGGACGAGCAGCAGCCCGAGCTGTTCATCGTGCCAGAGAAGTTCAACCGCAAGAAGCCCGTCTACCTGACCGATGAAAACATCACCCAGTTCCTCTTCCCCGACTGCTGCCACCCCATACCTGGCGACGACGTGCTGGGATATATCGACAACCAGAACCGCATTGAGATACACAAGCGGGCCTGTCCCGTGGCCAACAAGCTGAAGGCCAGCTATGGCAACCGCATCCTCGACGTGAAGTGGGACATGCACAAGCACCTCTTCTTCGACGCCACCATCCGCCTGGGCGGCATCGACCGCCGGGGACTGGTGAACGAGGTGACCCGCGTCATCAGCAACCAGCTCAACGTCGACATCCGCCGCCTGACGTTCACCACCGAGGACGGCATATTCGAAGGCAGCATCGACCTGCGCGTTCACGACCGCGAAGATGTCCACCAGATCATCGACAAGCTGAAAGAGGTGGACGACCTGAAGGAAATTTCACAAATTATGTAACCATCATCATGAAACAACTACTGACTATTCTACTCCTGCTCTGTCTGTCGGCAGGCATCCAGGCCGCCGGCAAGTATGACAATCCAGACACCATTGTCGTGGCCCGCGATGGCCGTGGCCAGTTCCGAACCATCACCGAGGCCATTGAGGTGTGCCGTGCCTTTATGGACTACCACAAGGTCATCTACGTGCGCAAGGGAACCTACAAGGAGAAGCTCATTGTGCCCCAGTGGCTTCAGAACATCGAGATTTGCGGTGAAGACCGCGACGAGACCATCATCACCTACGACGACCATGCCAACCTGTCGATGGAGGGCTACTACTGGCCGGCCAACCTGAAGGAGCAGCTGCTGGCCATGGGCGACAGGCCCGTGCTGGGCACCTTCCGCTCGTTCACCGTCAGGGTGGACGCCAACAACATCACTTTCAAGAACATTACCATCGAGAACAACGCCGCCAAGCTGGGCCAGGCCGTGGCCTTGCACACCATTGGCGACCGTCTGCACTTTGTGAACTGCCGCTTCCTGGGCAACCAGGACACCGTCTACACCGGCATGGGCGACACGCGCAATTACTTCGAGAACTGCTACATCGAGGGCACCACCGACTTCATCTTCGGCCCCTCCACCGCCTGGTTCGAGAACTGCCACATCCACTGCAAGGCCAATAGCTACATCACCGCTGCCTCCACGCCCGAGCACGTGGCCTATGGCTACGTCTTCAATCGCTGCACCATCACCGTGGCCGACGGCGTGGACCAGGTCTACCTGGGCCGTCCCTGGCGCGACTATGGCTACACCCTGTTCATGCACTGCCAGCTGCCCAAGCAGATTCGCCCCGAGGGCTGGCACAACTGGGAGAAGCACCGCGAGCAGACCGCCCGCTACATGGAGTTTGAGAATAGTGGCGAGGGTGCCGCCACCGACCGCAGGGTGGGGTGGAGCCGCCAGCTCACAAAGAAAGAGGCCCGCGACATTACGTTGCAGGCCGTCTTCCATCGTTCCGACGACTGGCTCATTGGCCAGTAATCATCTGTCCTACTTCAGTCCGTTCCAGTCCTGGCGCGGGGCGAAGATGTTGACATAGAGCGACGAACACGCGTTCACTCTGTAGAGCTGTTCGCCTCGCCATGGCAGCATCACCGTCACGCCGCGCTGTGGTGTGTGCCATGCGTTGCCGCTGAGGATGCTCAGCTGGTAGACGTTGGCCTGCAGCACCTCGCTTTCCTCGCCCCATTGTGCCTTCCGCCCTATGACCATGTTCACGGTGTAAGGCTCGGTGGGGTTATAGCCGTTCTCCTTGGTAGCACCCTCCAGCACGGCGGCTGGCAGACAGCGCTGCACGTAGGGATCGTCGGCTGGCGACTGCGACGACAGCTCCATGTGGGCCGGCAGCTGGCGCATAATCTCGTTGTAGCAGGTGCCGCCCGTGATGAGGGCTATGCACTGCTTGCCCAGCTCGTGGTCGCGGCCCCACAGCTCGAAGGCCATGGGCAGCATGGCGCTTACGCCGTAGCTGGTCTTGCCCAGCAGCTGCTCGTAGACGGTGAGAAACTCCTCATAGTCCGACGGCACGTTCGTAAACGTCACCTTGGCCTTGGCATTGGCCACATACTCCTTGTCCATGTTGCCCTCCATGGTGTAGCTGTGCTGGCCGTAGGTCAGCGTGTTGCCGTCCACCTGCCATTGGGGTTTGCTCTCCTCCGCCGGTGCCTCCTGGGCATTGCCGTCGGCGCTTTCCTCCGTGGCGGTGCCGGCAAAGCCCTGCACCGGGCGCTGGCCCTCCTTCTGGGCACAGGATGAAAGCAAAGTTCCTCCTGCCACCATCAGTGACAGGAGGAACAGCTTCGACTTAAAAGTCTTCATATTCCTCTGTTTAGAAGTTCACACCCAGGTTCACGAACAGGGCACCGTTGTGAACTGAGGCATCGTCGCCACTAACCAGCTGCCAGTCGGCAATGTTGGTGATGCCAAACTGATAGCCTGCTTCCAGATAGAGCTTGTTGTACTCAGCACCGCAACCAATCTTGATGCCCATGTCGGCACGCTTGTACTTACCGTCGCCGAAGGAGTCGAACTTCGTGCCACCGGCAATCTTCGTCTTACCGCCGAAGATACCATAGCGGAAGGTGGGACCGATGAAAGGCAGCACGGCAATGTCGTCAGTGGCCTGGATGCCATACTTAATCAAGAGGGGCAGCTCCAGGTAGTTCAGGCTGACGGAGTTCTTGTCCTTGCTGGTGCCACAGCCCGTGTAGTAGAGACCGCTCTCAAGGAAGACGGGTGTGGTGTCACTGAGGCGCAGGCCCACGGTTCCACCAAAGTTCAGACCAATCTTTGCTCCGGTATTGACGGCATCGCCGGTGAGGTTGGCTACGTTCATACCCAGGCGGATGCCATAGTAAACACTGCTCTCACTGAGCGAGAAACCGCCGCTGCTGTACTGAGCGAACGAAGGGGCTGCAAACAGCACACCCAGAATAGCTACAAGAATCTTTTTCATAATTACTTTACTATTTAAGTTAATGAATGTTTACTTTTCAACGTGCAAAGTAACACATTTTTTTTCATACTGCCAAACTTTTCTGCATTTTTCCACCTGCTTTGTTCACTTTTATGCTTATTTCCGCTGAAAAAGAAAACGGCCCGCCATTGGCTCGTGGCGTGCCGTTTTCATGGGGAGGCTTCCCGTGAAAATTTCTCACGTGAGATTTTTTCACGGGAAGGCCTCCCAGAAAAAAATCTCACGTGAGAATTTTTTCTCGCTCAATGGCCTATCTGTAAATGTCAGCTTTTTTCAATTCCACCACCTGGCCGAAAGCCTCAAGGGCCTTCAGGTTGGTCAGCCGGCGGTCGCCAATGATTAGCCACACGCGCTGGTTCGGGGCTACGTGCTGGCTGAAGAACTGCTCCACCTGCTGCGCTTCTATGGCCGGCAGGCGGTCGGCCAGCTGGCGCAGGGGCTCGTCCTTGTAGCCATGGTGCAGGCGGTTGGCCACGTGGTAGCCAATGGTGCGGAACGAGGGGTAGCTGTTCTGAATGTTGCTGAGCAGCTCCTGGCGGGCGGCGTCGAGGTTTTCGCGCTTCATGGGCATCTGGCGAAGCAGCGAGTCGGTGGCGGCTATGGCCTGCAGCGTCTTGTCGGCCTGCGTGCCGGTGATGGTGATGAAGGCCTGGGCATCGGCCTCATGGCGGGCGTCGTTCGACTGGCGCAGCATGCCCTGCGTGCTGTAGGCCAGCGAGCGGAACTCGCGGATGTGCTGGAACAGCACGCCCGACATGCCGCCGCCCATGTAGCGCGCCCAGAGGCGGGCAGTGGCGCGATCGTCGGCCGAGGGCAGGGACGGCAGCTGCTCGTAGGAGCAGACGTAGTTCTGGCGCGAGCGGGGCACGTGGTAGAAGTACACGGTGGGCTGGCCTACGGCCTGCAGCTCGCGGTAGGTATCGGCGCCCGGACGATGGCACTGCGCCAGGGGGAGCAGCCGTTGCGACAGCTCGGCAACCTGCCCGGCTGGCCGGCGACCGCAATAGACGATGTCGCATTCATACTCCTGCAACTCCTTCAGCAACTGCATGAGGGCGTCGTTGCTCAGGCTTTTCACCTCTTTCAGCGAGGGCTGGCGCAGGTAGTCGCTCTGTGGTCCGAAGCTCACGTAGTCGAGCAGCGGCATCAGCACGTCATCCTTCTGCTTGCCAAAGGCCTTGTCGGCCGCCTTGGCCTCCTGCTTCATGGCCTTCAGGGCACGGTTGTCGCCCTGGGCGCGGGCCAGGAAGTGGGCCAGCAGGCCGAGGGCAGGCTCCAGCTGGTCGTCGCGTCCGGTGAGGGTGAAGGCTGTGCGCTCATCGCCCGTGTCGACGCTCATGTTCACGCCCATGCGCTGCCAGGCGGCCTCTAACTGCTGCTTGCTGAGCGAGTCGGTGCCGATGGTGCCCAGGTATTGGGCCAGCTGCGCCACGAGGGGCGTCGTGCGCGTACCATTATAATAACGTAGGCAAAAAGTAAAAATGTCGTTCACGGGGTTCTGCTTGCAGTAGAGGCTGGCGTGGCTGCCCAGGGCGATGCGCTCTACATCGCTGCTGAGGTTGACGGTGCGAATGGGCTGATGGCCCACGGGCAGCGAGTCGAGCCACTGGGCAAAGGCCGACTTGGCGCCTGCGTTGCGCGGGGCCACGGGCAGGTAGCCGGGCTGCTGGAGGACGTCCTTGCGGTCGATGCCGAACTTCTTCACCAGCGTCAGGTAGTCGGCCGTGTAGTATTTCCGGGCCACGCGCATCACGTCGTCGCGCCCCACGTTGCGCAGCGCCTCAATCTGCTGCAGATATTGCGGCCAGCTGCGGCCACGGGCATAGACGTCGATCATGTGCTGAGCGCGGTCGTCAATGGTTTCCAGGCCCTGCTCGGCCTCCATCAGCAGCAGCCGCTTCTGCATCTGCAGCTGCACGTCCGTGAACTGGCCGTCGATGAGGCGCTGCAGTTGCTCTAAGCAGGCCTTCTCGGCCTTCTTCATGCTGCCGAAGGGAATCTTGGGCACGATGAAAAGGGCGTCGGCAGCGGCGTCGGCCAGCTGGTCGAAGCCCATCATGCCGGCCATCATCACACGGTGCTCGTTCACCAAGGAGTCGAGCATGCCGGCCTGCTCGTTGTAGAGCAACTGGCGCGCCACCATCATGGCGGGGGCGTCGGCGTCGAAGGCTGTGGGCGTGGCGTACACCAGTGCGCGGGCGCTGATGAGCGGTATGGGCACCTTCACCTCGGCCTTTTCGCCCTTGGCAAAGGGTGGCAGCGTCGAGGCCGTGTGGGTGGGCACGGGGCCCGTCTGGACGCGGCCGAAGGTCTGCTCAAGCAGGCCGATGAGCGTGCTGTCGGGCGTGATGTCGCCCACGAGCATCAGGCACATGTTCGGTGCCACGTAGTATTGACGGTAGAAAGCCTCCATGTCGCTCAGGCGCGGATTCTTCAGGTTCTCCGTCGAGCCGAGCACGGGGTAGGCATAGGGCTGGTCCTTGAACACGGTCTTGAGCACCTTGTCCAGCGCACCGCCGAAGTTGTCGGCCGAGCGGTTCTTCTCCTCGTAGACGTTTTCCAGCTCGCCCTGGAAGCCACGGAACACGGGCTTCAGCAGGCGCTCGCTGTTCAGCCAGCACCACTGGCCTATGTACTGAGGCAGAAACTCGTTGTAGTAGTAAGTGACGTCGGGACCGGTGGCAGCGTTCAGCCCGCTGCCGCCGTACTGCGAGATGAGACGGCTGAACTCGTTGGGAATGGCATAGTCGGCGGCCCGAAGGCTCAGCGCGTTGATGCGGTGCTGAATGGCGGTCCGCCGGGCCTCAATCTCCTTTTCCGACAGGCCGGGCAGCGCCGTGGCATTCGTCTGGCTCAGCAGGTCGTACTGGGCCGAGATGCTGTCTAACCAAGGGCGTTCGGCCTCGTAGTCAACGGTGCCTATGCGATCGGTGCCCTTGAACATGATGTGCTCGAAGTAGTGGGCAATGCCGGTGTCGGGGCAGTCCTTGGCCCCAGCCCTGACCACCACCACGCCAAAAACCTTTGGCTGTGTGTGGTCCTCGTTAAGCCACACGGTCATGCCGTTGCTCAGCGTCAGCTCGCGCACTTGCAACACAGCTGATTGAGCAAAAAGTGCAGCCGTGAAGAGGGCTGCACTTAGTAAGGATAGTATTCTTTTCATGACTTAAAAATGTCCCCTTGGAAGGGAAAGTGTTCTTCTCATGAATTATAATAGTGCCAGTGTGAACAGATAGACCACTACGGCGGGGATGGCCAGCAGCGAGGAGTCGAAGCGGTCGAGCATGCCGCCGTGGCCAGGCAGGACGTTGCCAGAGTCCTTGATGCCGAGTGTTCGCTTGAAGAGGCTTTCGATGAGGTCGCCCCACGTGCCGAAAACCACCACTACCAGACCCATGCCCATCCATTGCAGGGCGGTGAGGTTGGTCACGATGCCGTGGCTCTGCGTGTAGAACGAGATGAACCATGCGGCGGCCAGCACGAAGACGGCTCCGCCGATGCTGCCCTCCCACGATTTGCCGGGCGACACACGTGGGAACAGCTTGTGGCGCCCCAGCAGCGAGCCGCAGCAATAGGCGCCCGAGTCGTTCACCCAAAGGAAAATGAACACCGACAGGGGCAGCAGCCAAGGCAGGTCGCAGTTGGTGAACTGGAAGGCCAGCACGTTGAGCAGCGAGAAGGGCAGGGCGATGTAGAGCTGTGCCATCATGGTGTAGGCCCAGTTGCTGATGGGGTCCTTGGCCTTCAGGTAGAGCTCGCTCACCAAGAGGTAGATGATGGTGGCCAGCCAGGGCATGAACGCCAGGTTCAGCGTGTCAAGACCACGGGCATGGACGGCCATGGCCAAGAAGAGCAACACGCCGGCCACGCTGCTGATGAACTGATTGATTTGTACGTTCTCGCGTTTGTTCACCAGGCCGGCAAACTCCCATACGGTCATGCCCGTTACGAGCGAGAACAGGAACACCATGGCCACCGGCTTGAGGAAACAGACCACGATGGCGGTCACGAAGATGACGCCGGTGATGGTTCTTACGATGAAGTTATTCATTGCTGTTGGTTTTTTCTTCCTTTTCCTTTTCAGCTAATTCGCGCTCGCGCTCGGCTGCCATGCGCTCGGCCTCGGAACGCATCTGGGCCTCAAGCAGCTCTTCCGAGCGGCTCACCCAGGGACGCTTGCCAAAGATTTTCTCTACGTCCTCGGCAAAGATGACCTCGCGCTCCATCAGCAGCTGGGCCAGCTGGGCGTGGCCTTCCTTGTGCTCCAGCAGAATTTTCTTGGCGCGCTCATACTGCTCGTTGATCATGCGCAGCACCTCGTCGTCCATGACCTTAGCCGTGGTCTCGCTGTAGGGACGCTGGAACTGATACTCACTGTTATTATAATAGCAGATGTTAGGCAGCTTGTCGCTCATGCCGGCAAAGGCTATCATGCCGTAGGCCTGCTTCGTGGTGCGCTCCAGGTCGTTCATGGCGCCGGTGGAGATGGTGCCGATGAACAGTTCCTCGGCAGCGCGGCCTCCCAGCAGCGAGCACATCTCGTCGAGCATGGCCTCCTTGGTCTGAAGCACGCGCTCCTCGGGCAGATACCACGCGGCACCCAGCGCCCGGCCTCGCGGCACGATGCTCACCTTCACCAGGGGGTTGGCAAACTCGGTGAACCACGAGATGGTGGCGTGGCCGGCCTCGTGGATGGCTATCGAGCGCTTCTCGGCCACGGTCATGATCTTCGTTTTCTTCTCCAGACCGCCGATGATGCGGTCAACGGCGTCGAGGAAATCCTGCTTGCCAACGGTGGCGCTGTTGTGGCGGGCGGCGATGAGGGCGGCCTCGTTGCACACGTTGGCAATGTCGGCACCCGAGAAGCCCGGCGTCTGGCGGGCCAGGAAGTCGACGTCCACGGAGGAATCGAGCTTCAGCGGCTTCAGATGCACCATAAACACTTCCTTGCGCTCGTTGAGGTCGGGCAGGTCTACATTTATCTGGCGGTCGAAGCGTCCGGCACGCAGCAGGGCCGAGTCGAGCATGTCCACTCGGTTAGTGGCAGCC
>JAFPTC010000060.1 GCA_017400455.1 Prevotella sp.
ATATATTATCTATAGTAGTGTTTTTTGCGCCCTCCTCCACCCTCCCGCTAAAAAACTGTATTCTGTATTTCTGTATCCGCGAGAGGGGTGCGTGCTTTTTAGCGTGCCTATTTCAGCAAATAATTTGCAGGGGCCAGGTTTTCTTCGTACCTTTGCAATGTCAATAAGATGGGCCACATAGCAGTGCTAACTCGGCCACTTAGCACGACTAAATGGGCCACTTGGACGCAAAACTAACATCATTAACCAACCAACACAAAAACTAAACTATTATGGCAGTAAGTAATGTAATTCCCATGCTTGTAGACCTCTACAAGAACAACAACACCGAGTCGAAGGGCTATGGTATGTACTATCCGCGCATCTTCAAGCGCGACGGTCTGAACCTCAAGGGCTTCGCTAAGCACATCTCCGAGCACGGCTCGTTAGTGAAGTACGACCTGGCAGTGCTGGTGCTGCAGAACATCGTCAGCTGTCTGCGTGAGATGATGACGCAGGGCGTTCCCGTGAAGCTCGACGGACTGGGCACCTTCTCGCCCGGTATTACCGGTCAGGGCGCCGCCACCATCGCAGGCTTCAACCCCAACGAGATGATCAAGGGCGTGAAGATCAATTTCCTGCCCGAGGGCGCTGGCGACGAGGACGACAAGCTTACCAAGAAGGCGCTGAAGGCCATCACCACGTTCGAGATGAACGACTACGTGGAGGTGAAGCACAAGACCATCGAAGGCAAGGACGTGACCTACCAGGAGCGCACCCCCATCCGTCAGATTGCGATCAAGCAGGCGGAGTAAGAGGCCCCCCGCAAGGGGGCCTTTTATTTTCCTACTAATAAGGATGCGGTTATCTCGCTGAGAAAAGCCTTGAACAGGCCGGGCATGATAATGTGGTGATTGCCTATTGGATGGGTAAGGAAATAGTTGGCCTGCAGCTTGTCGGCAAGTTGTATGACCTGCTGGGTACGGCAGAGGTCGGGCTTGGCCTGGTTCCTCACTAATGTGCCTTCAGCCATAAAGCTGCGCGACAGGTCGCCAGACACCTTGAAGATGGTGACAGGCCCTTCCTTCATATAGCCTCTGATGCCAACGCCGATGCCCGACTCGAAGTGGGTGTCGAGTTCGTAGCGTTCCACCATATTAAGAGGTATGGTACAATGGGCAAACAGCACCTCGCCCGTCTCTGGATTGATGGAGGCCGGATTGGCCTGGAACCCTGATACACCTGTCAGCGCATTGACGATTGCCATCGACAGCATGGCCGGCACGTCGCCCTCACAGCCAGCCACGATGCCCTCTGCATTCAGGCGGGCCAAAGCCAGGCACCCGGTATTATGAACGGCCGTCAGCAGGTCGAAGCAACGAAGGGTAAACCCTTGCAGCTGGTGCTTAGTCACAATCGTCTTCAGAGCTTCGTAAATGCGATTGGGCATGTCACCCTCAGTCACCCTGTCTACACCTTCAAGCAGTTCCTCAATGGGGATTTCTATCAAGTCGATTCCTAACTTTGACTTGACCGCTTCAGGGTCGGCAGCACTTGCTATCAACCAGTCGGACGGCTGACCGATGATGCCATAACGGGTACCGTTCAGCTTTCTCTTGGCCTCGCTCACCTTGGCAAGAACCTCCAACCGGTGGGTGATGTAGTCGGCGCTGCCGTGAATAATCTCGCCCTGCAAGCCGTTCTGCTGGAGGAAGGAAAGAATCTCCATCGAGGCCGCCAACGAATTGCTTTTACCTGAGG
>JAFPTC010000061.1 GCA_017400455.1 Prevotella sp.
AGGACTGCATCCGCAAGTACATCGACCTGTGGGAGCTGCCCGAGGGCTTCCGCCAGTGGTTTGAGAACTCCTGCGGCGTCTATGCCACGCTGGTCGACCGCATCGTGCCGGGCTTCCCCCGCAAGGAGATTGCCCAGATTCAGGAGAAGATTGGCTATCGCGACAACCTCGTCGTTCAGGCCGAGAACTTCCACCTCTGGGTCATCGAGGCCCCGAAGGAGGTGGCTCAGGAGTTCCCCGCCGACAAGGCCGGCCTGCACGTGCTGTTCGTGCCCAGCGAGGAGCCATACCACAAGCGCAAGGTGACGCTGCTCAACGGTCCCCACACCGTGCTCAGCCCCGTGGCCTACCTCAGCGGCGTGAACATCGTGCGCGATGCCTGCCAGCACGAGGTCATCGGCAAGTATATCCACAAGGTGCAATTCGAAGAGCTGATGCAGACGCTCGACCTGCCTCTGGAGGAGCTGGAGAAGTTTGCCGGCGACGTGCTGGAGCGCTTCGACAACCCGTTCGTCGACCATCAGGTGACGAGCATCATGCTCAACTCGTTCCCCAAGTTCCAGGCCCGCGACCTGCCTGGCGTGAAGACCTATCTGGAGCGCAAGGGCGAGCTGCCCAAGGGCCTCGTCTTCGGTCTGGCCGCCATCATCACCTACTACAAGGGCGGCAAGCGCGCTCAGGACGGTGCCGAGATCACTCCCAATGACGATCCGAAGATCATCGAGCTGCTCCAGCAGCTTTGGGCTACGGGCAACACGCAGAAGGTGGCCGACGGCGTCTTAGGTGCCGAGTTCATCTGGCAGGAAGACCTGAACAAGATTCCTGGTCTGAACGCCCTGCTCAAGCAGTTCCTCGACCTCATCCAGGACAAGGGCATGCTCGAAGCCGTGAAGACCATCCTGTAAGCCCTAAGCTACTGAGCAAAAAGACTACAACTGTTTTTTTAACTGCACTGTTATAGGCAGAAGACAACTTTGGACAACTTTGGACAACTATAATTAATAAAGGTTGTCCAAAGTTTTTGTTTATTATTATTTCCTTCCTATGGTCAGTTGCTGCAGCTCCTCGAACGAGCCACGGAACAGGTCCAGGTCAACCTTCTCCTTGATGCCGGGCAACTGGCCGCTGTCGCTGTGCTGCCAGAAGGCCCAGGGGCCACGATAGCGCACGGAGTCGACATAGTAGTGGGCTATCCAGTAAGGATAGAGGTTGAACACCGAGTCGTTCATATACTGCTGATGGAACGAGTGATAGGTGTAGAGGATGGGCTTCACGCCATAGTGCTGCTCCACGCGAAGGAGCCATTCGAGGATGCCCTGTCGGAAGTTCTCCTGGCTCACGCTGGCTGGCTTCACCTCCACGTCAAGCACGGGGGGCAGGTCGCCCGCTTCCAGCTTCACCTGGCGGATGAAGTGCTCGGCCTGCTGCTTGGCTGATGCGCCGGCACGATAGAAGTGATAGGCACTGCGCAGGATGCCGTGCTTCTTGGCGGCGGCGAAGTTCTCCTTGAAGTGCGAGTCCACCAGGTCGGTGCCCTCGGTGGCCTTGATGAAAGCAAACGACAGGGGCTGTCCGTCGATGGTGGCCTGATTGCGCAGCAGTTCCCAGTCAATCTTTCCCTGATGGTGGCTCACGTCGATGCCGTGGACGGTGAAGCCTTCGGGCAGGCTGGTGGCTGCAGGCAGCTCTCGCGACGACAGCACCTTGAACAACAGCCAGCAGGTGGCGATAACGATGGTGCCGCCCAGCAGCGCAGGCCACAGCCGCCCCCACCCCTTTGTCGGACGGGAGGCTTTTCGCGTGGGCTTACGCCTCGGAGCGGGTTTCCGCTTCGCAACGCTCTTGCTCTGTGTTTTCTTCGCTACCATCAACTGCTACGGTTGTTCATATAAAAATGGCCACGGTTATATACGGTTTTTAAATAAAATGGCCACGGTTTTATACGGTTTTTAAGCGGAGCGTTACCGCAAGAAACCGTGTAAAACCGTGGCACTATTCAATTCATGTCAACAGTGTAAAACCGTGGCATCACTTACCCTGCTCCAGGGCCAGCGTGCGGGTGGGCTGATCGCACACCTCGGTGGGTCCCCAATACTGGATGGGGCCGGGATAGACGTAGGCCGTCTCGCGAGCCCAGCGATCGCGCTGAGCGGCGAAGCACTTGAAGGGAGCGCCGTCCAGCTCGACGAGAGCCTTGCGGATGACGGGCTTCATCTCGCCGTTGCGCTTCTCCATGTTCATCATCATCGTGATGGGCACGCCGCCAGCCTTCCACTCAGCAGCGGGAGCGGTGGTGTTCTTCACGATGGCCATGTAGCCGGTCTTGCCGGCAGCGATGAGCTGAGCAGCGCTGGCGCCCAGAGCATAGCAGTAGTCGGCGTCGAAGTTCGAGGGGGCGGCGCAGCGTCCCTCGTAGCCGAAGAAATGGTGCTGGGTAGCAAACTTGCCCTTGAAGGTGCCAGCCTTCTTCATCTTCTCCAGTTTCTGGGCCACCATGGTGGAGAGCAGCTTCTCGGTTTCGATGAGCGATACCTGCACGTTGCCGTGAGGGTCGCGGTCGAGGGCCAGCTGGCGGGCAACGCCCACGGGCAGCGAGTTGAACACGGCCAGGTTCTCGTCGGTGAGGTGGCTCTTGGCGAAGTCCACCTGCTCGTCGCGGCTGATATTCTTAGCCTCGGGCATGGCCAGCACGTCGTTGAGCTGAGCAATGAGCTTCTTGATGGCGGGGATGAACTCGATGACACCCTCGGGAATGATGACGGTGCCGAAGTTGTTGCCGTCGGCGGCACGCACGGCCACCACGTGGGCGATGTAGTCCACGATGTCGTTCAGGCTCTGGCCCTTGGCCTCCACCTCCTCGCTGACGAGGCAGATGTTGGGCTGGGTCTGCAGGGCGCACTCCAGTGCGATGTGCGATGCCGAGCGGCCCATGACCTTGATGAAGTGCCAGTATTTACGGGCAGAGTTGCAGTCGCGCTCGATGTTGCCAATCAGCTCGCTGTAGGTCTTGCAGGCAGTGTCGAAGCCGAAGGAGGTCTCGATCTGCGAGTTCTTCAGGTCGCCGTCGATGGTCTTCGGGCATCCGATGACCTGCACGCCATAATTCTTTGCGGCATAGTATTCGGCCAGCACG
>JAFPTC010000010.1 GCA_017400455.1 Prevotella sp.
CGCACAAATGAACTTTTATGAAAGGAATCATATAGCTGTTGCCCCGAAAGGTTCGCAGGAGTATGAACGCCCCTCAGCCTCCTACAGGAGGAATGTGACCCCCTCTTTACTCCCCCTGTAGGGGGAGGAATAGTTAGAACTGAGCGCAGAAACTAACCACCCCCCCCTCCTACAGGAGGGGTGAGGGGGAGGTCATGAAAGGTCAACTGCAATGTTATTGCCAAACCTAAAACCTGGCGAGCGTGAATCGGATGGTGAGTCCGCCGCCAGGCGTTTCACATGCCGTTGTCTGTCCCCCGTGGGCGGCAACGGCATTCTTCACGATGGCGAGGCCCAGTCCTGTGCCGCCCAGTTTGCGCGAGCGACCCTTGTCCACGCGGTAGAAGCGCTCGAAGAGGTGCTCCCGATGTGGCGGCTCCACGCCCGGTCCGTTGTCGCTCACAGAGAACTCGTAGAAATGTCGCCCTTCCGTCTCTGTGTCCCTGCAGGCAATCTCCAGGCGGGTAGCCCCTGTGGCATAGGCGATGGCATTGTCTATCAGGTTGCGGAAGATGCTGTATATCAGGCTCTGGTCGCCCATCACCTCCACATGCTGTGGCACGAGGAGCCTGGGCGCGATGCCCCGCTCGTGCAGTTGCAGCGACGTGTCGTCAATCGCGCTCTGCACCACCTGCAGCACGTTCACTGGGCGGTATTCCTGTCGTTCCGCGGCGTGGTTGTCGTCCATCTCGTCCAGCTTGCTGAGCGCACTCATGTCGAGCAGCAGCTTGCTCATCCGCTCACTCTGCGCGTAGCAGCGTTCCAGGAAGTGCTTCCTCTTCTCCTCGGGCATGTCAGGGTGGTCAAGGATACTCTCCAAGTAGCCGTGAATGCTGGCGGCGGGCGTCTTCAGTTCGTGGGCGGCGTTCTGGGTGAGCTGCCGTTTGAGGCGCACCTTGTCCTCCTCTGCGTGGCGCAGTTTCCAGTAGAGCATGATAATGGTGTGGCTGATGTCGCCCAGCTCGTCGTCGGGCATGCGGCGCTCCAGTTCGGGGTCCAGCTCCTCGCCCCCTTCCGCCTTCACGGCAAACTCGCGCAGGTAGCCAATGTGTCGGCTGATGCGGTGGGTGATGTAGTAGAGGGCGATGCTCAGCAGCAGCGTCAGGGCAGCGGCGAAGTAGATGTATGTGTTGTCCGCCTGCAGCGAGCGTGTCAGTTCAGCAGAGTAGGGTACGGCGGCGCGCACCACCACCTGGCCGAACCTCGTGGCAGAATAGAAATACGTCTCGTGCGTAGATTGCGACATGCGCTTGATGTCGTAGCCGTTGCCCGTGTGCAGCGCCTGTTGTATCTCCGTCCGCTGCAGGTGGTTGCCTAAGGCCGCCACGTTCGTGTCGTAGCTGTCCAGCACCACCCGTCCCTTCTCGTCGATCACCGACACGCGGAGCCCCTCCATCTGGTGCCGCGCCACATAGTCGTGAAACAGGCGGCTGCTCGTCAGGCTGTCCTCCCCCAGCGTCTGCACCATCTCGTAGTTGTACATCTGCAGCCTTGAGTGCAGGATGTCTATCTTGTAGTCCTTCTCCCGCTGATACTGATAGATGCTGAAGCAGACCGCAAAGAGCAGGAACACCCCGCCGATGCTCAGCAGCAGGTTACGTTGAAACGATCCCTTCAAAGCAGTAGCCATAGCCCACCCGTGTTTTGATCTGTTTACCATAGCGGCCAATCTTCTTGCGCAGCCGCGTGATGTTCACGTCCACCGTGCGGTCGAGCACCATCACGTCCTGCGGCCAGCAATACCTCAGCAGGTCCTCTCTCGAGAACACCCTGTTGGGATGTTGCAGGAAGAACGACAGCAGTTCAAACTCCAGTTTCGTGAACACCAGCTCCTGTCCGTCGCAGGTCGCCGTCTTCGCGTTCAGGTCCAGTGCGATGCCCTCATAGACGATCCGTGCGTCGGCAGGCTTACCGTTGGCGGCGGGCGCTGCCTGCTGCGACAGAGCCGTCCTTCTGAGCACCGCCCTCACCCTGGCCTTCACCTCCTTCATGCTCAGCGGCTTGGCGATGTAGTCGTCAGCCCCGATGTTCAGTCCTTTCACCAGGTTGTCCTCCCCGTCGAGGGCCGTGATGAAGATAATGGGGATGTGCGCCGTGGCGGCGTTGCCCTTCAGTCTGCGAGCCATCTGGAAGCCCGACATCTCGCCCATCATCACGTCCAGCAAGATCAGCCCGTAGTCCTGCAGGGGCAGCTCCAGCGCCTCCTCGGCAGAACAGGCCGTCGCCACCTCAAACCCCTCCGTTTCCAGGTTATATTGCAGAATCTCGCAAATATCCAACTCGTCGTCTACCACAAGTATTTTCATAAGCCGTCAGCATTTTAGGGGGCAAAGTTACTCATTTTTTCCGAAAACCCACCACAATTCGTGTTACAATGTTATGACATTCGCAGGCGTCAGCCAATCATTCCGTCGAAATGCTATTCCACGTTCGTAGGGGGATGCAACGATCAATTATCCCCCGCAAAAAAAAGAGGATGTGAAACACACCCTCTTTCTGATAAAAGCTGTTAGGCTGATTATGCTTCCATTTCTTTCTTGAGTCGCTCTGTGAGCATGGGTACGATCTTGTGGAGGTCGCCCACGATGCCGAGGTCGGCCACGGAGAAGATGGGGGCATACTTGTCTTTGTTGATGGCGATGATGAAGTCGCTCTCTTCCATACCGGCG
>JAFPTC010000062.1 GCA_017400455.1 Prevotella sp.
GCAGCACGAGGAAGTCGTTATCGGGCTCACCCCATTGCAGGAAACTCTGGCAACGCTCTACATACTGCATGAAATAAGGAGCATCGCGCCAAATGGAGTTTGTAGGCGACATGTCCATAGAGGCGTAGAACTTCCAGCCGGGCCACACATCGTTCTTCGGCGAATAGCACGTACCGTGAAAGAACATGTGGTTCACGCCGGCGCAGAACATCAGGTCGAGGTCGGGCTTCAGCTGCGAGAGGCTGGTGCGGAAGTGCTCGGTGAGCCAGGTGAAGGTCTCGCTGCTGGTGTAGGGCTTGCCGCAGACGTGGGCTGCCGACGGGGCATACTTGAACATCGAGTAGTCACTGTCGTTCTTGCGCGTCTTGCCGGGGTCGGTGCGTAGGCCCTTGATGCCCAGGTCTGACAGGCCGAAACCCTCAATCTCGGGAATATCGACGGCGGCATAGCAGTCGATGAGGTTGGCAGGCGAGCCGTGGGCCTGGTTGCGGGTGATGGCACCGTGGCTGTGGGCCCATGCCGTCCACTGCTCGGTGAAGTTCTCAAGGAGCAGGTCGCCCAGGGTCTCGCGATAGTCGGCCAGCGGGCTTCGCCCTAAATGAGGAATGAGGAATGAGAAATGAGAATCGTCGCGGCTGTCTTTATCATTTGTCATTTTTCCTTTATCATTTAGCGAAGCGAGCAGCTCGGGCAGGTGGTCCTCCAGCTTGTAGCCGCGCCGTTTCTCAAACTCCTGGAGCAGCGTGGGCGTCCATGTGGCGGCCTCCACCTCGTAGCTGTCGTTGAAGAAGGTGTGGGGATAGGGCGTGTGGGTGCGCTCGAAGGCCTGCTCGATGTGCTTCAGGTAGTTCGCCACGGCCTGGCGGTCGAAGTGGTCGATGACCAGGCCCTCGCCGCCGGGGGCAGCACGCTTGACCTTCATCACACCATATTTTATATAGAGGGCAATGACCTTAGTAGTCCCACCTACGGCCCCCGAGGGGGCTTCTTTAGAACTGCCGACAGAAGCCTTACCCTTGGAGGGTAAAAGGGCTGTCTTCAGCTTGCCGTCGGCCACCAGGTGTGTCGCATCAACGACCTGCCCGTCGGGTGTGTAGACCATCACCTTGTGGAGGAAGGCGTTCTTGGCGTCCTTCTCAGCCGGCGACAGGTCGATGACGCCGACATCCTTCGTGTCGGGCTGCAGCCCTTTGTGCCCGTCGACGGTGCTCCACACGCCATCGGCGTCAATGGTCTTCTCCACGAAGACGGCGCGGCAGGCGCTCTCCTCCAGCGGCACCCACGGTCCGCCGAAGGGCCAGCCCGTGCCCGTGGCCATGTCGAGCTCAATGCCGTTTTGCTCGGCCTGCTGCTGGGTGTAGCGCAGCATCTCCATCCACTGGTCGTTCAGATAGGGAATGTTGTTCTTCTCGTTGCCCTGCACGCCATAGATGGGCGTGATTTCCACGGCGCCGATGCCATGACGGCCGTACTCCTGCAGGTTCCACTGCAGGTTCTCCTTGTCCACGGCCGAGCCCAGCCACCACCAGCGTGCGCCGGCCTTGGCTTCGCGGGTTGCTGTGGGCCACGACTGCGCCCCTGCGGGGCTAAATGATAAATGACAAATGATAAATGATAAACTTATCAGCAAGATTCTCCTTTTCATAAACCATTCTTTTTAGTGTTTTTAATTGTAGCACGCCTAATTTCCGTCTGGCTTCGTGTTCTCGGTCATGGGCGAGGGAGCCCAGAGGAAGGTGTTCCAGTCATCGGGCTGGGCGGGGTTGAAGTCCTGCCAGTCGGGACGGAGATACTGCACCAAGGGCAGCTGGAGCTGCTTCATGCCCATGACGACGCACTTGGCCACCTCGTAGGCGCCATAGGGATTGAAGTGGGTGTTGTCGGCCAGTTCGTGGCCGTAGACCTCCTTCGGATAGTGGACCAAGGCCCGCTTGGAGTTCTCGTAGCCCAGCGTCTCGAAGAGCACCTTCGTCATCTGGTTCAGGTCAATCAGGGGCACCCGCTCGCGCTGGGCCACCTCCTTCATGGCGGCGGGGAAGTCGCCATGGGTGTTCTTCAGCGTCTTGCCGTCGCTCTCGAAGGCGCGGCGCTGCGTTGGGGTACAGAACACGATTTCGGCCCCCTTGGCACGCACTTGGTCGACGAATATCTTCAGCTGATACTGGTAGTGATACCAGGCTCCGTCGCCGGGACGCTTCTCCTTCTCGTCGTTATGGCCGAACTCCACGAAGACATAGTCGCCCTTCGTCAGCGTCTGCAGAATCTTGTCTAAGCGGAAGGAGCCGATGAACGTGCGGGCGGTGAGTCCGCTTTCGGCATGGTTCGAGATGGCCACCTGCGGGCCAAACCAGCGCGTGATCATCTGTCCCCACGAGGCCCACGGCTCGTAGTTCTGGTCCACCACGGTGCTGTTGCCGCAGAGATAGACGGTGGGCACCTGGTCGTCGCGCTCGATGTGCAGACTGCGTACGGCGGGCTGTGCTCCGTTGAACTCCAGCGTGAGCTTGTCGTCCCAGGCCAGATAGTCTTTCTCGCGGTCCTTGATCTTCACGCGCTTGTCGCCCTCAATCAGGGGCGAGCGCTTGTTCACCACGAACTCCACGGTCTGGGTGTCCTTCTTCTTGGGCGTCAGGATGTTGTCCATCATCAGCCGGCGGCCCTCAGCGCGCACGGTGGTGTTGCCACCCTTCACGCCGCCCAGCTCCACGCGCACGCGGTAGTTGCCATCGGGCACGCGGACGGAGAAGTAGAACGGCTGGGCCGTGGGCTTTTTCACGTTGGGAGCGGGCAGCAGGTCGTAGCCATAGCCATCCTGTTGGTTATACACGGGTTGTGGCTTCGTCAGGTCGAAGTCGAAGGTCTGGGCTTGCAGGGCCAAGGGCAACGATGCAAGCATGGAAAAAAGGATTCTCTTCATTTATTTGTCTTAGTAGTTGGTGATTAGCTGCAAAAGTAATGTATTTTTTCCTAACAGCCAAATTTTTCCGCCATTTTTACGTGCCCCACGGTAGAGTTTCGCACGAGACGAATGACTGCGGCCATGCGACGTGAAAAAATCTCATGTGAGAAATTTTTCTGGAGAGGCCTCCCATGAATACAAGGTATAGAAAGTCGGATTCTGCCGGCCGCTCCAAGATAAAAGGGCGGTCGCTCCAAGATAAAAGGGCGGCCGCCCTTATTCATGAGGGCGCCCGGCCGCAACGAGCCAGAGGGCACTTCCCTCCCTGCAGGAAGGCCTCTTTTTCCCGCTTGCAGGCCTCTTTTTCCTGCTTGCAGGCAATCAGGGTGGAAGAACACAAAATGTGCCCCCGATGTCACATCGGGAGCACATCACAACACAAACACAAAAATCAGTCTCTATGACAGAGGCTGTGTGGGTCTCGTCAGATGGCAGCGGTCTGCCTATTGTATGCCGTCCTCGCGCAGCTTCTCCTGCCAGCGCCAGGCACTCTTCAGCACTTCCTCGGTGGGCGTGTCAGCCTTCCAGCCAAGCACCTTATTGGCCTTGTCAACGTTGCCCCACACCTGCTCGATGTCGCCTTCGCGGCGGGGAGCATACTCCCAGTTCACCTTCACGCCGGTGGCCTTCTCAAAGCCTTCTACCACCTCCAGGGTGGAGAGTCCCTTGCCGGTGCCGATGTTGAAGACCTCCACGGCGTCGGTCTCGGGCTGGTCGAGCACGCGCTCCATAGCCTTCACGTGAGCCTTGGCCAGGTCTACCACGTAGATGTAGTCGCGGATGCAGGTATGGTCGGGCGTGTTATAGTCGTGGCCGAAAATCTTCAGCTGCTTGCGAATGCCCATGGCCGTCTGGGTGACGAAGGGAATGAGGTTCATGGGCACGCCGTTGGGCAGCTCGCCGATGAGGGCCGAGGGATGGGCGCCAATGGGGTTGAAATAGCGCAGGATGATGCTCTTGATGGGAGCGCCGCTATGGATATAGTCCTGAATGATTTCCTCGTTGATCTGTTTCGTGTTGCCGTAGGGGCTGAGGGCCTTCTGGATGGGAGCCTGCTCGGTGACAGGCAGGTTCTCGGGCGTGGGCTGGCCATAGACGGTGCAGCTCGACGAGAAGATGATGCCCTTCACCTGGTACTTCGGCATCAGCTCCAGCAGATTGATGAGCGAAGTGAGGTTATTGCGATAGTAGAGCAGCGGCTTCTGCACGCTCTCACCCACAGCCTTTGAGGCAGCGAAGTGGATGATGCCCTCAATCTTAGGATACTTCTTGAACACGCCCTCCAGGGCCTCCATGTCGCAGCAGTCCACCTGCTCAAAGGCGGGACGCTTGCCGGTTATCTTCTCAATGCCGTCGACAACGTTGGCGTTCGAGTTCGACAGGTTGTCAACAATAACTACCTCATAGCCTGCTTCCTGCAGTTCCACGGTGGTGTGGCTCCCAATAAAGCCGGTGCCACCCGTCACTAAAATGGTCTGTTTCATTATTTTCGATTAGATTGTTTGTTTTGACACGTGCAAAATTAGCAATTTTCCTGCTCTCTGCCAAGAAAAAACAAGTGTTTTTTGCAGCGTGTCGCAAAATTATCATGTTGTCGCAACTACTTTTATAAAAAAGTAGGGTATTATTTGCAACTATCGAGAAAAAATGATTAATTTTGCAACATAAATAACTTTTAGTAACCGTTAAATAATAACTTGGTATGAATCGAGGTACGAGGTGCGAGGTGCGAGGTGCGAGATTACTCTGCTATGGAGTATTCTGCCTGCAAGGTAATCTCGTACCTCGCACCTCGTACCTCGTACCTCGAAAATCCTTAGCAGAATGATGAGACTATTATTATGCGCACAATTGATGCTCCTTGCCTTAACAGCTTATGCAACAGGGCAAGAAGGAGATGTTATTTATATCAAAGGCGAGAGATTGACGTTGTTGGGGAACCCTATCTGCCTTGACTCCACGTTAAATCATACTCTAAAAGGCGAGCTGCCATCAAACCGGCATGTTGTCACATCCAATTGGGATGGCTATACCGCTTATTGGAGCATAAACAATGATAAGCTCTGTCTTGATAGCGTCAGATGTGAAACATACGACCCCAATACAAAGGCAGTAGTGGACGAAAGCATCCCTTCTGAAACTTTGTATCGTGTCTTCAGCAGCTATCGCGCAGGCAACCGAATAGTGGCCAGTTGGGTATCAGGCAAGCTTCGGGTGGCTAAAGGTAAGGTCATCTACTACCAGCACACAGGATTTGAACGCAACTATGAAGAAGAAACCATTCTTGATATAGCGCGAGGTAAAGTGATAGGAAAGAAGAAGTATCACAATTTCGTTAGTGAGGGATTCTCCTTCGACCAACTGGAACAGAAAGGAGCCCAAGAATTGCTGCATAAAATACTCTCTCTGCATATTGAGCGCTATCCCGAACTGGCCAATGTAAAACGGCTGATCTTTAGGGTTAAACGTGCTCGCGTTGACAAGAAGGGGAATCTTTTGGAATGTGACGTGCAGGTAGTAAGGCCTGATGCCAACCCACAACTTGCCACCGAGATAGCAGAGGCACTAAAGGCCTATCATCCATGGAAGGTTTATTATATAAATGGGGAATATCGTGCTTTGGGAATTGAGAACTGGGCAGTTCCGTATATTCTGCAGGACGAGTAAATTCCAATTTTTTCGTGCTGTTGAGGCGATGTTGCCCCCATCTCAACCACCAATGCAGTCTCGGGGGCGGCTGGACGTGGGAGCGGCTGGCCCAGGAGAACCAGAAGTCGCTGGCCCCCGACTCTGTGCCCTCGCCCGCCGGCGTAGAGCCCGTGGTCAGGGCCGAGCGCATCGTCTCTACCGACAAGAAGGCACTGGCCACCGGCGATATACTAAAAGAGGCAGCGACCACGGTCTTTCTTCCGTCGGTCGCTGCCCGTTTTCTATGCTATAGCATCATTCACGCGCCATACATGCGCGCCTTCTGCTCCTTGATGGTCTCGTCGTAAATGTAGTCGTCATACTGCATCAGCTTGTCGATAGTGCCCTTCGGCGTCAGCTCGATGATGCGGTCGGCCACGGTCTGAATGAACTCATGGTCGTGCGAGGCAAAGAGGATGTTGCCCTTAAACTGAACGAGGTTGTTGTTGAAGGCCTGGATGCTCTCCAGGTCGAGGTGGTTAGTCGGCGTGTCGAGAATGAGGCAGTTGGCATTCTTCAGCTGCATGCGGGCTATCATGCAACGCATCTTCTCGCCGCCGCTGAGCACGTTCACCTTCTTCAGCACGTCCTCCTCGCGGAAGAGCATGCGCCCCAGGAACGACTTCATCATCACCTCGTTGCCCTTGCCAAACTGCGAGAGCCAGTCAACCAGGTTCATCTCGCTCTTGAAGAACTCGGTGTTGTCCAGCGGCAGGTAAGCCGTGGTAATGGTCACACCCCACTTATAGGTGCCGGCATCCGGCTCGCGGTTGCCGTTGATAATTTCAAACAGGGCCGTCATGGCCTTGGGATTATGGCTGAGGAAGACGGTCTTCTGCCCCTTCTCAATGGTGAACGAAACGTTGTCGAACAGCACGGTGCCGTCGGCATCCACGGCCTTCAGCCCCTCCACTTCCAGAATCTGCGTGCCCGGCTCGCGCTCCATCTGGAAAATAATGCCAGGGTACTTGCGCGTCGAGGGCGTAATCTGCTCCACGTTCAGCTTCTCCAGCATCTTCTTGCGCGAGGTGGTCTGCTTCGACTTGGCCACGTTGGCCGAGAAACGACGGATGAACTCCTCCAGCTGCTTGCGCTTCTCCTCAGCCTTCAGCTTCTGGTTCTGAGCCTGGCGAAGGGCCAGCTGACTGGACTCGTACCAGAAAGAATAGTTTCCCGAGAAGAGCGTCACCTTGCCAAAGTCGATGTCAACGGTCTGGGTGGACACGGCATCAAGGAAGTGACGGTCGTGGCTCACCACCAGCACGCACTGCTCCAATCCCGAGAGATATTCCTCCAGCCACTGAACGGTGTCGAGGTCAAGGTCGTTGGTAGGCTCGTCGAGCAGCAGGTTGTCAGGATGGCCGAAAAGGGCCTTGGCCAGCATCACGCGCACCTTCTCATTGTTCGATATGTCCGACATCTGCTTGTAGTGCTGCTCTTCCTTCACGCCCAGGTTCTGAAGCAACTGGGCAGCCTCGCTCTCAGCCTCCCAGCCGTTCATCTCGGCAAAGGCCATCTCCAGCTCGGCAGCGCGGTTGCCGTCCTCCTCGGTCATCTCGGCCTTGGCATACAGCGCCTCGCGCTCCTTCATGTTCGCCCACAGCGGGCCGTGGCCCATCAGCACGGTGTCCATCACCGTATATGCATCATACTTAAAGTGGTCCTGCTCCAGCACGCTGAGGCGCTCGCCTGGGCCCAGCTCCACAGTGCCTTTGTTCGGTTCCAACTCGCCGCTGATAGCACGCAGCAGCGTTGACTTACCGGCACCATTGGCACCAATCACGCCGTAGATATTATCGTTAGTAAACTTCAGGTTAACGTCTTTATAGAGCGTCTTCTTTCCAAACTGGATCGCCAGGTTTGTCAGCGTTATCATCTTCTCTTTTCCTTCTTATTTAAAAATTCGCTGCAAAGGTACTCAAAAAAAACGAAATACCGAAATAATCCTCCAACATATTATTAAAACCAGCCGAAAAGCCCCCTCAATTGGCTATTCCCCAAAGAACTCCCCCACCGGCGGCTAACCCCCAAATTTTTCTCATGTGAGAAAAATTTCTGGGAAGCCTCCCCGTGAAAAAATCTCGCGTGAGATATATTTCTGCGGAGCTTTGATTTTTGTACTACAAAAAAACGAGGTCAAAATAACAAAGCTTAGTTTTTTTATATGGGAGCCTCCATTGAAGAAAAACTCACTAGGGAAAATTATGAAACAGTTGCGTTTGGATCATATTTTGTCCCCCGCGTACCCTCTCCCCGCCCCTGTAAGGGGAGGGGCTGGGGGTGGGGTATGTAACATCATAAACGCTGGCAAATCACTAAAGCCTTGTATCCGAATATCTCGTCCACGAAGATATTACCGAAGAAGTCTGCGAAATATAGCCTATTTACATACCCCACCCCCGGCCCCTCCCCTTACAGGGGCGGGGAGAGCAAACCATTTCCTGGCGAAAGGACAAAAAAAAACGGACTGCAGTCCACTCATCGTGAGCTGCAGTCCTTGAAAAGAAGGCGGCCTCCTACTCTCCCGCATTGCATTGCAGTACCATCGGCGCAGGCGGGCTTAACTTCTCTGTTCGGAATGGGAAGAGGTGGGACC
>JAFPTC010000063.1 GCA_017400455.1 Prevotella sp.
ATCCCCGCGAGATAGAGGAATTCCTCTACCACATGCCCGGCATCAAGGATGTGCAGGTGGCTGCCGTGCCGTCGAAGAAATATGGCGAGGCCGTCGGTGCCTTCATCATCCTCCAGCCCGGCGCGAAGATGGAGCCCGAGGACGTACAGGAGTTCTGCCGTGGCAAGATAGCCCGCTACAAAATTCCCAAGTACGTCTTCTTCATCGACCAGTTCCCCCTCACGGGCAGCGGCAAGATCCAGAAGTTCAAGCTGAAGGAAATGAGCCTCGACCTCTGCAAGAAGTTCGGCTACGAGGTCATCTGACCTCCCCGCTCTATTCCAAGCTACAACAACCTTCACCCCAACCGCAACTGGCTCACTGCCAGCTGCGGGGGGCGAAGGTTTTTTCTTTTTTTCATACTCTCGCTGATGCCGCGCAAGGCTTTTGCCAAGCAGGGAGGCTTCCCGTGAAAAAATCTCACGTGAGATTTTTTTCTGCGGAGGCTTCCCGTGAAAATTTCTCACGTGAGATTTTTTCACGGGAAGGCTACCTATGCCCGAACGGGCGGGAGTGACAGAAAAACGGAGTATTATTTGGAGGTTTTGGAAATTTTGCGTAATTTTGCCAATAGATTAAAAAGAAAGCTGCCGCAGGAGGCAGCGGAAGAGCAACATGCAAGTAGTCTACGAGGACAACCATATCATCATCGTCGCCAAGGAAAGCGGCGAAATAGTGCAGGGCGACAAGACGGGCGACCGGCCGCTGTCGGAGCTGGTGAAGGACTATCTGAAGGAGAAGTACCAGAAGCCGGGCAACGTGTTCCTGGGCGTGGTGCACAGGCTCGACCGGCCTGTGAGCGGACTGGTGGTCTTTGCGCGCACGTCGAAGGCGCTGAGCCGGCTGAACAGGATGTTTGCCGAGGGCGAGGTGCACAAGACCTACTGGGCCATTGTGAAGGACGCGCCCCGCGAGGCCGAGGGCACGCTGACCCACTGGCTGGTGCGCAACGAGCAGCAGAACAAGAGCTATGCCTACGCTACAGAAAAGCCCCGGTCGAAGAAGGCGATACTTCACTACCGTGTCATTGGCCACAGCGACCGCTACAGCCTCCTGGAGGTGCGCCTGCTGACGGGCCGCCACCACCAGATCCGCTGTCAGCTGGCGGCCATGGGCTGTCCCATCAGGGGCGACCTGAAATACGGTGCGCCGCGCTCGAACCCCGACGGCAGCATCTCGCTGCTCTCGCGCCGCGTGGAGTTTACGCATCCCGTGTCGGGGCAGACCATCTGCGTCGAGGCACCCCTGCCCGCCGACCCGCTTTGGCTAAGAGTTAAGAGTTAAGAATTAAGAGTTAAGAGTTGAGAGTTGAGAGGTAATAGTTCTGCTACGATGGCACTTCAATAATAACTACCTGAAAAGTGTAGAGAAAGGACTAACGTCTGAACTCCAGCAACTCCAGAACTCCTGAACTACCAAGGAGTTCTTCGCAAGCGAAGCGAGCAAGCTCGAGCGAAGCGAATGCGAAACTTGAATAATTACATCGCCTTGTCACAGAACGATATTCCAACTGTAGAAGAGGAAAACTATGAATACTAACCCCATAATGACATACAAGCGCCGGCTGAGCCACGTGGCAGCCGTAGTGCTGATGCTGGCCATCACCGCTGCCAACACCCACGAGACCAGTGAAACCGACGTCTACGACAGCACGCTCGGAGTATATCTCAGCAACGCTTTTACACGCACCTTCCTTCTGCACATGCAGGGCAACAGCGACATGTCAATCTACGAGCTCTACCGTGAGCTGGCCCGCAGCACCATTGGCTCGCACGTGACGCTCTACAACCAAAATCGCTACGGCTCCGTTTATACCAACACCATGAGGGAGTATTTCCCCTATCTGGAGGCAGAATAATTCTGGCGTTTATTTGGCTGTTTCGCAAAAATAGGCTATCTTTGCAGGCAAATGCGGAAATTCCTCAAATGGTCAGCCATCGTGCTGCTCAGTCCCGTGGTGCTGCTACTCATCCTGGCAGCGCTGCTCTATGTGCCCTTCATCCAGAACTGGGTGGCACAGCGCGTGGCGCAGTATGCCTCGGAGCAGACGGGCATGCAAATCAGCGTTGAGCACGTAGACCTGGACTTCCCGCTCGACCTGGGCATCGACGGGGTGCGCATTGTCAGGCCCTCGATGCCCAGCGACACCATCGCTGACATCGGGCGCGCCGTGGCCGACGTGAGGCTGTGGCCCCTGCTGAAGGGAACCGTCGTGCTCGATGCCCTGGAGCTGAACGACGCGAAGATTAACAGTGCCGACTTCATAGGCGACCTGCGCCTGCAAGGCACCATCGGCAGCCTCGCGCTCTCCTCGCCCGGCATCGACCTTGCCAATATGACCGTCGAGCTGAGGGAGCCCGTGCTGAAGGACACCCATCTGAACATCTTCATGAGCGACACCGCCGCCGTGGACACAACGTCCACTGAGGGCTGGCGCATACGCTTCGACCGCTTCCAGCTGGAGCGCACCCGCCTGAACCTGGCCATGGACTCGGCAGCACTGTTCACCGACTCGGCCACGCGCATCAGCCTCTTCATGGGCCAGGGCAGCCTCAGCCAGGCCGACCTCGACCTGGGCCTCGGGCGCTTCCGCTTCGGGCCCATCGACTGGCGCGACGGAGCGCTGGCCTATGGCAGCGACGTGAGCATCAGCCAGCTGTCGCTGGGACTCGACTCATTATATTATTATGGTGACATACTGCGCTTAGGCATCGCCCACGCCAGCCTGCACGAAGACTCAACGAACTTGCAGCTCAGCAGCCTGCAGGGACGCATCAGCATGGACGGCGACGCCATCAGCCTGCGCGACTTCCAAGCTGCCACGCCCCACTCCAGCCTCTCGGCCGACGCCCACTTCGACCCTCTCGCCACGAGTGACATCCAGTTCAACGGCTCCATAGGCAGGAACGACCTGTCGCTGTTCATGCCCGACCTCACCTACCTACCCCCCTTCCCGCTCATGCTGCATGGAAAGGTGAGGGGCAGCATGGAGCAAATGACCATCGAACAGCTCACGGCCACGATGCCCACCGTGCTGCATGTAGAAGCCAGCGGCGACGTGGGCAACCTGAACGGTTCTCCCCTCCTTCGGAGGGGTCAGGGGAGGCTTCCCGACCAACTGCTGGCCGACCTGCAGCTCAAGGGCAACCTCTACGACGCCACTCCTATAAGCCGCCTGCTGGATTTGCCGCCGGGCTACACTATTCCCCGTGGCCTCGGCGTGGAAGGTACGCTTAATGCCAATGGCCAGCGCTACTTGGCCAACATGACCGCCCGCGACGGCAGCGGCATCGTGAGGCTCGACGGCACCTTCACCCCGCAGACCGAGAGCTATGCCGCCACGCTCGACGTTCACGAGCTAAACCTTCGCCACTTCATGCCCCGCGACTCCATTGGCCTGCTTTCTGGCAGCGTGGAGCTCAGCGGACGCGGGCTCAACATCCTGTCGCTTGGCAGTCAGATGGACGCCAACATCGACGTGCAGCGGCTGGACTACGGCCACATGCACCTCGACAGCGTAGCCGCCACGGCCCTTTTGCGAGGCAGCAACGTGGAGGTACATGCCGACTTGGGACTATCTAATCTCGACATACTGGCGCTGGGCTTCGGCTCTGAGCCCGCCACGCTGGCCCTTGGCGGCAGCATTGATCTCACAAGCGATCTCCGTCAGCAGCACCATCTGTCGGCCTTGTTCAGCAACATCAGCATCCGCGACAGCGCCAAGACCCATTACCCCGAGGACATAGGCCTGCTACTCAAAGCCGGCCGCGACACCACCACCGTGCGCATGCAGAGCGGCGACCTGATTCTGAAGCTCGACAGCGGCACGGGCTATGAGGAGCTGCTCAGCAGGCTCAGTGCCTTGGCCGACACGGTGGCCCGGCAGATTGACCAGCGAACCATCGACCAGCAGTTGCTGAAGGGCATGCTGCCCACGGCCAAGCTCTACATCGTCAGCCAGCGCGACAACCCCCTGGCTGACATTCTCCGTGCATCGACGGGAATAGACTTCCGCAACCTTGACATCGACCTCACCACCTCGCCCGTCACGGGCATCAACGGCTCGGCCCGCCTTGAGAGCCTCAGCAGCGGCGGCCTGCAAATAGACACCATCAACCTGAATCTGGCCGACCGTGGCAAAGGACTGACCTTCAACGGGCAGGTGACCAACAGCCGCAAAAGCTCCATCCCGAAATTCAACGTCCGCTTCGACGGACTGCTGCAGGAACATGGCGCCAGCTTTGGCGTGCGCTACTACGACGACCGTGGCCAGCTGAACACCCGCATCGGCGCCAAGGCCGAGATGGCCGTAGGCGGTCTGCGCTTCCAGCTCATACCCAACCGGCCCACCATAGGCTACAGGGAGTTTGCCCTGAACGCCGACAACTTCCTGCTCCTCGACAACAACCAGAAGCTGGAAGCCAATATCGACCTAAAGGCTGACGACGGCACCCATCTGAAGGTGTACACCGAGAACCAAGACTCAACCATGCTGCAGGACATTACCATCAGCGTGCATCAGCTGAACCTGGGCGACCTCACGGCCGACCTGCCCTTCCTCCCCGCTATCAGCGGAACCGTGGAAGGCGACTATCACCTGCTGATGGATGCCGACCGCAACATCTCCATAGCCAGCGACATGAACGTCGCCCAGATGGCCTATGAGGGCAGTCCCATTGGCGACCTGGGGTCGGAGTTCGTCTACCTGCTGCGCGAAGACGGCACCCACGTGGTGGACGCCACGCTGCTGCTGGCCGACGAGCCCATCGCGCTGCTTCAAGGCAGTATGCTGAGCAACGGCCTGCTCGACGCCACCGTGGAGCTGACCAGCCTGCCACTGAGCATTGCCAACGGCTTCATGCCCGACCAGCTGCTGGGCTTCGAGGGCTTCGCCAACGGCACGCTCAGCCTCAAGGGCGACCCCTCGGCACTGATGGCCAACGGACAAGTGACCTTCAACGACGGCTACCTGCTCAGCAACCCCTACGGCATGCGCATGCGCTTCGGGCAGACGCCTCTTGAGATCAAGAACTCACACCTGCTGTTCAACGACTTCACGCTCTATGCCACCGCGCCTTCCGATGCACGGCAACATGAAGCCAAAGGCAATCCGCTGAACATCAACGGCAGCGTCGACCTGCTGGGGCTCACCCCCGGACAGGCCATCGACCTCAGGCTCACGGCCCGCAACTTCCAGTTGGTCAACGCCAAGCAGAAGAAGGAATCGGTGGCCTACGGACGCATGTTTGTCAACTTCTTCGCCCGGCTGGGAGGCTCGCTGCAACAGCTGAACATGCGCGGACGCCTCGACGTGCTGGGCACCACCGACCTGAACTACATCCTGCTCGACTCGCCCCTGTCGACCGACAACCAGATGGACGAGCTGGTGCATTTCACGGACTTCTCAGATACGACAACCGTCAGCGTGCAGCGTCCCGAGAGCGACGCACTGGACTTGGACGTCAACCTGAACATTGACCAGGGTGCCCACGTGCGCTGTGCCCTGAACGCCGACCAGACCAACTACGTCGACCTGTTGGGCGGCGGCCAGCTGCGCATGCGCATGGATGCCGACGGGCTGAACCTCAGCGGCCGCTACACCGTTGAAAGCGGCACCATGAAGTATTCGCTGCCCGTCATTCCCCTGAAGACCTTCACCATCAAGGAGGGCAGCTACGTGGAGTTCACCGGCCAGCCCGCCAATCCCACCCTGAACCTCACGGCCACCGAGAGCACCCGCGCCTCCGTAGGCACCGAGGACGGGCAGAACCGCAACGTCAGCTTCGACTGCGGCGTCGTCATCACCCAGACGCTGGAGAACATGGGCTTGCAGTTCACTATCTCCGCGCCCGAAGATATGCAGATACAAAACGAGCTGGCCTCGATGAGCGTGGAGCAGCGCGGCAAGCTGGCCGTGACCATGCTCACCACGGGCATGTACCTGGCCGACGGCAATACCAACAGCTTCTCCATGAACTCAGCCCTCAGCTCGTTCCTGCAAAGCGAGATCAACAGCATCACCGCCGGCGCCCTGAAGACCGTAGACCTGCAGCTGGGCTTGGACAACACCGTCGATGCCGCCGGACAGATGCACACCGACTACTCCTTCCGCTTTGCCAAGCGTTTCTGGAACAACCGCCTGAACGTGCAGATAGGCGGCAAGGTATCGACCGGAGCCGAGATGCAGGGCCAGAACCAGTCGTTCTTCGACAATGTCACCATGGAATACCGCCTCTCGCCCACCAGCAACCAGTATGTGAAGCTGTTCTACAACCAAAACGTCTACGACTGGCTGGAAGGCTACACTGGCGAATACGGCGGAGGCTATATCTGGAAGCGCAAGCTGGACCGCCTGACCGACATCTTCAAGTCGGAGAAAGTAGTCACGAGAAGAGAGCTGCGCCCGCTGCGCAGCGACTCCCTCCGTCCCCAGCGCAACGACACCTTACGAATACGAACAAATGATAAATAAGTATATAGATACCGCCAGGACTGCCCGGACAGCACTCACGCTTTGCTGTCTCACCTGCTTGTGCTGTTTCCTCGGCTCCTGCTCCACCACCAAGTACATTCCCGACGACGACCAGCTCTTCATCGGCTTAGAGAAGATCCAGTATGCCGACTACGAGAAGAACCAGCATGCGCTGGAGACCATCGAGGAGCTGGAGGCCGCCCTGGCCACAGCCCCCAACGGTGCCCTCTTCGGCAGCAGCTACCACCGCACGCCCTTCCCCTACGGCCTGTGGATATGGAATGCCACCCACGACTCTCACGGTGTCTTCAAGAAGTGGCTGAACAATGCCTTCGGCAAGGCGCCCGTGCTGATGAGCCAGGTGAATCCCGCCCTGCGGGCACAGGTGGCCCGTCAGGTGCTGCGCGCCAACGGCTATCTGCATGGCGACGTGACCTACAAGGAAGTGGCGCAGAAAACCCCCAAGAAGGCCAAGATAGCCTACAGCGTGACGATGGACACGCTCTTCCTCGTTGACAGCATGCGCTATGTGGGCTTCCCGCCCGACATGCAGCGCCTCATCGACTCCACACGCCAGGAGGCCCTCGTCACATCCGGTACACCCTTCAGCGCTGCCAATCTCGACGCCGAGCGCACCCGCCTGAGCCAGCTACTGCGCAACAACGGCTATTACTACTACCAGCCGGGCTACGCCTCCTATCTGGCCGACACCTTTGCCGTGGCCAACCGCGCCCTGCTGCGCCTGCAGATGGCCGACTCGCTGCCCGAGCAGGCCCTGCAGCCCTGGTATATTGGCACCACCAGCATGCGCATGCGCCGTTCACGAATGGAACAGACCGACACCACCACCCAGCGCCGGCAGCTGAAAATCATGTTCAGCGGCAAGCATGCCCCCATCCGCCCGGGCGTGGTGCTGCGCAACCTGAAGCTGCGCCCCCGCCAGCGTTTCAGCTACGACGCCTATCAGGAGAGCATGCAGAAGGTCAGCGCCACCGGCGTGTTCAGCCAGGTGGACTTCCAGTTCACGCCCCGCGACCGCGACACGCTCGACCTGCTGCTCGACTGCATTCTCGACAAGCCCTACGACTTCTATGTAGAGACCAACTTCGTGAACCGCACCATCGGGCGCCTGGGCCCCGAGCTGAAAGTGGGCGCCACCCGCCGCAACGCCTTCCGTGGCGGCGAGAAGCTCGACATCAACCTGCACGGCTCCTACGAATGGCAGACCAGCAGCCAGGGCAGCGACATGAACAGCTATCAGTATGGTGCCGACGTGGCCATCGAGTTCCCCCGCATCGTCTTCCCCAGGTTCCGCTCCAGGGAACGCCAGCGCACCAGGATGCTCTCGGCCCCCCGCGACTCCACGGGTGCCAGCCTGCGCCGTCCGCGCCGCCGCTTCTTCTCCACACCCACCACCACGGCCAAGGTGTCGAGCGACGTGGTGCGACGTCCCAGCTACTACAAGATGCACATCGTCAGCGGCGAGTGGACCTATCGCTGGCAGCCCTCAGAGAACATCCGCCACGAGCTATCGCCGCTGACCGTGAAATATCAGTTCATGAACAGCCATACCGAGCGCTTTGACGATCTGCTCCTCGACAACCCCTACCTGAGCACCACCATGGACGACTATTTCATTCCCAAGATGCGCTATACCTACACCTACGCCTCGCAGCCCACGCTGCGCAACCCCCTGCGCTGGGAAATCACGCTCGAAGAGTCGGGCAATGTCACGGCCCTCTACGACGTGCTCATCCAGGGAAAAAAATGGAACCAGAAGGACAAAACGCTCTTCAAGAATCCCTACTCGCAGTTCGTGAAGATAGAAACCGACCTGAGCAAGACCTGGACGCTGGACCAGCACACCAAGCTGGTGGGCCACGTGAACCTGGGCCTGATGTGGAACTACGGCAACAGCAGCAGCGGCCCCTTCAGCGAGCTGTTCTATGCCGGCGGAGCCAATAGCATCCGCGCCTTCCCCGTGCGCAGCATCGGCCCGGGTGCCTTTCCCGGCCTGGGCGGCAACAACCAGTTCTCCTATCTCATGCAGAACGGCGATGCCAAGCTCATCATGAACCTTGAGCTGCGCCGCCGCCTCTTTGGCAACCTCTACGGGGCCGTGTTCCTCGACGCGGGCAACGTGTGGAACTCGGAAGACTGGACCATCAGCGCCAGCGACCTGGAGTTAGAAGATAGCGAGGACCCTGACTTCATCCGCGAATTCACCGAGGCCTGGAACGCCCTTTGGGGCGACAACAAGTTCCGCGTGCGCAACTTCCTGAAGCAGATTGCCACGGGCACGGGCCTTGGCCTGCGCTACGACCTTGACTTTCTGGTGCTGCGCCTCGACTGGGGCTTCGGCCTTCACCTGCCCTACGACACGGGCCACGGCGGCTACTTCAACATTTCGCGCTTCAAGGACATGCACACGCTCCACCTGGCCATTGGCTATCCTTTCTAAGCAACCGATTCCTTCGTTTGGGAAACGTTAGGGGCGGGGTATTTATTCTGAGCGAAAGCTGCAGTAAGGCAATGAGGCAACGGCCGCTTCGACAAATTTTTGATTCGATAATTTGGTAGTATAGAAAATAGTTTGTATCTTTGCAACAAATAATTAAGGTATAGAATGTTAGTCCTTCAAGATTGCATCAACAAACTGGCTGCTTTTAAACTCTCCTTTGGCAAGCAATTCGGTATCAAGAAACTTGGTATCTTCGGTTCTGTTGCAAGGCAGGAGAATACCGAGGACAGCGACATTGACATTGTTGTTGAAGTTGAGAAGCCCACTCTCTCGTTGATGTATGAACTGAAGGAAAAACTGAAGGAGCTCTATCATTGCGATGTTGATTTGGTTAGGTTCCGCCCAACGCTCAGGCCTCTGTTTAAGTCGAACATCTTAAACGATGCGGTGTATGTATAGAGAAGAGCTGGAAACAAGAGACAGACTGGAAGCAATCCTTGAATCCATTGAATTGATTCAAGAATGGAGTAAAGGAATGACGGAATTGCACGACTTTATGGTTTCGCCAGGCCGAGTGATGGCTTTCAATGCCTGTGTCATGAGACTACAAGTGATTGGCGAGCATGTGGGCAAACTGCTGAAAGACGACAGCAAGCCCTTGGACAAATATTCAGATATACCTTGGCACGCCATTTATGGTATGAGAAATATTATTTCCCACGAATATGCAAATATTGATGAGGAAATTGTCGTTTCAGCCATTAACGATGACTTACCGAAGCTGAAAACGGCAATAGAGGATCTTCTTAAACAATATTCCTAACCAGTATTCTTAATCAGGGTTTTTGCCAACAGAACGTCATAGCAAAACTAAAGTCAGCCCCCACCCTAACCCATTGAAGGGAAAGGGCGGGGGCTATAAGAATCCGTAGTTTTGAACGTGACCTTACTTCACGTACTCCGAGAAGTCCGTCAGGTGCATGTCACCCTTGCGGGCCAGCGTGTCGTGCATGGCGAAGGCGGCGGTGAGGCAGTGGCGGGTGTGGCCGCCGGTGCCCAAGCGCAGGTATTCGCGTAGCAGCGGACGATAGTCGGGGTGGGCGCAGTTCTCAATGATGGCCTCGGCGCGCTGCATGGGGCTCTTGCCACGCAGGTCGGCTATGCCCTGCTCAGTGACGATGATGTTCACGTCGTGCTCCGACGAGTCCTGGTGGGTGACGAAGGGCACGATCGACGAGATGAGACCGCCCTTGGCCGTCGAGGGGCAGGTGAAGATGCTCAGGTAGGCGTTGCGGATGAAGTCGCCCGAGCCGCCGATGCCGTTCATCATCTTCGTGCCGCTGATGTGGGTAGAGTTCACGTTGCCGTAGATGTCGCACTCAATGGCGGTGTTGATGGCGATGACGCCTAAGCGGCGGATCACGGCGGGATGGTTCGAGATTTCGCTCTGGCGCAGCGTCAGGTGATCCTTGAAGTAGCCGATGTTGTTGTAGACCTGCATCAGGCAGTCGTTGCTCACGGTGAGCGAGCAGGCCGAGGCGTCCTTCACGCGGCCGTTGAGCATCATCTCAATGACCGAGTTCTGGATCACTTCGGTATAGATGTTGAAGTCGGGTACATGCTTGTCCTCACCCAACGCTCCGAGGATGGCATTGGCCGTCGAGCCCACACCACTCTGCAGAGGCAGGAACTCCTTGGGGATACGGCCCTTATGCATCTCCTCTACGAGGAACTCTGCGGTCAGGAAACCGATC
>JAFPTC010000064.1 GCA_017400455.1 Prevotella sp.
AAACTTCGCTTGCTAGAAGTTAATGGGAGTTAGCTGAAGTTTACGAGCCTACGGCTCGTGAAGTTAACAGACAATAGTCCATGATAAACGAACTAATGTCCGCTAACTCCAGAGGTTGGAGACCTCTTAACTTCCAATAACTACCGATAACTTCTAACATGCGAAAGCTGAGCTATATAACCCAGTTTTCCTATTTCGCAATGGTGGTTTCTGAGAAGTAGTGCTCGCGCATGGGTTTGCTGACGGGTTGGCCCGTCAGTTCGATGTTCTGCTGCAAGCGGATGTCGGCCGACGATGCGCCCACCTTGACGACAAATGTGCCGGGCTGCACGTTCCACTGGCGCTGGCCCTGGTGGGTGTAGAAGCCAAACTGCTCGGTGAAGAGTTTCACACTGACGGTTTTGGTCTCGCCGGGCTGCAGCTTCACGCGGGCGAAGCCTTGCAGCTGAATGGGGTTCAGGTGTTGTGCTTCGTTGGTGGGCGAGAGATAGATTTGTGCTATCTCGTCGGCGGCCATAGTGCCTGTGTTCTTCACCTCGAAGCTGAGGCTGACAAACGGGGCGTCGGTTTTGGCCTTTGCGTCGGCTTTCAGGTGGCTGTATTCGAAGGTGGTGTAGCTCAGTCCGTAGCCGAAAGGCCACTCCACGCGCTTATCGGGTTCGGCGGAGTAGTTGTAGCAGATGGGCTCATAGACTTCTTTGTTGGGATAGCTCACCGAGAGTTTTGCCGACGGTGACACGTGGCCATAGAGGATGTCGGCCACGGCATGGCCGCCTTCTTCGCCGGGATACCATGCCTGAATGATGGCTGCGCAGCGGCTTGCAATGGTCGAGATGACCTGCGCACGGCCTCCGAAGAGCACCAGCACGACGGGCTTGCCCGTGCTGAGCAGTTCTTCTACGTATTGCTCCTGACGGCCAGGCAGACGAAGGCCCTGGCGGTCGCGGTTCTCGCCGCAGAGCATCACGTTCTCGCCCATGGCTGCCACGATGATGTCGCTCTGGCGGGCCATGGCGAGGGCCTCCTGCTTGTCGGCTTTCTCGCCCGAATCCACCTTGCGGTGCAGAATGTCGTACTCCCAGGCACGTTCGTCACCGGCTTCACCATATTTGGTCTCAATGGTCTCGGTCCAGTCGCAGCCGCGCGAGTAGAGTATGTTCATGCCGTCGGGCTTGCGGTCGGTCATGCCTTCGAGCAGCTTCACAATGCGGGGGTGCTCAAGGTCGTTCTCTACCTTTTTCCAGAAATAGGTCATGGCAGGGAACGAGTAGTCGCCGCACATGGCCCACATCGAGTTGGCGTTGGGGCCGGTCAGGAGCACGTTGAGCTTTGCATTTTGAGCTTTGACCTTCGAACTGTCAAGCGGCAGTATGCCGTTGTTCTGCAAGAGCACCACCGACTGCACGGCTATGTCGTAGGCCGTCTGCCGTTCTTCGGGGGTGTCGAGTGCGATGGGGTCTTTGCTGTAGAGATAGGGGTTTTTGTCGAGCAGTCCGGCGCGCTGCTTATAGCGCAGCACGTTTTTCACGGCACGCTCCAGCACCTCGGGTTTCACCAGCCCCTGGGCCATGGCCTCAGGCAAATGGACGAAATTGGCTCCGTGGGGGAAATCCACGTCGCAGCCGCCGTTGATGGCTGCCGCGGCCTTATGAATAGCGTCGGCCTGATTGGGCAGCTGGTCGATGGCAGTATAGTCGCTCACCACCATGCCGTCGAACCCCAGATAGCCTCGCAGTATGTCTTGCAGTATGCCGCTGTTGGCCACGCAGTTGGTGTCGTTGATGGCATGGTAGCCCGGCATGAGGGCCTTGCTGCCGGCCAGGCGTATCATGGTTTCGTGGGGCAGCAGGATGTCCTCCATCAGCTCTTTTTCGTCAGCATCACCGCCGCCGCCATAGCCCAGATAGTGTTTCGAACAGGCACCAACGCCTTTGCGGAGGTCGCCCTGTTGCAGTCCGCGCACGAAGGCCGTGCCCATGACAGCCGAGAGATAGCCGTCCTCGCCGTACGACTCTTC
>JAFPTC010000065.1 GCA_017400455.1 Prevotella sp.
CCAAGGACTGGACGGTGCCTGCTGATGCCGACAATCTTCACATCACCACCAACAATACCATCAATGGCACCGAGATTCGCAAGGACCTCGACGTATGCGTGCCCCTCATCGCCGACATGTCGAGCGACATCTTCAGCCGCCCCGTCGACGTGGCCAAGTACGACGCCATCTATGCCGGTGCCCAGAAGAACCTGGCCATGGCCGGTGTGACCATCGTCATCGTGAAGGACGAGAAGCTGGGCAAGGCTCCTCGTGAGATTCCCACCATGCTCGACTACCGCACGCATGTTGAGAAGGGTTCTATGTTCAACACGCCTCCTGTGGTGCCCATCTATTGCGCCTTGGAGAACCTGCGCTGGATTAAGAAGCAGGGCGGCGTAGAGGCTATGGACCGTCTGGCTAAGCAGCGTGCTGAGATTGTCTACGGAGAGATTGACCGTAACAAGTGCTTCGTTGGCACAGCCAAGGAGGAAGACCGCTCGCTGATGAACCTGTGCTTCGTCATGGCTCCTGAGTATAAGGAGCTGGAGAAGGAGTTCCTCGATTTCGCCACCTCGAAGGGAATGGTGGGCGTGAAGGGCCATCGCTCCGTAGGCGGCTTCCGCGCCAGCTGCTACAACGCCCAGACCATCGAGGGCGTCAATGCACTGGTTGCCTGCATGAAAGAATTTGAGGCAAACCACTAAGTAAATTAACTACTACGAATTACACGAATTTTACGTATTTGAATATCAAACGCAGATAATTCGTATATTTCGCGTAATTCGTAGTTTAATAACACACAGAAATGAAAGTATTAGTAGCAACAGAGAAGCCTTTCGCAGCAGCTGCCGTGGAAGGCATCAAGAAAGAGATAGAGGCTGCAGGAAATGAGCTGGCCCTGCTGGAGAAATACACCGAGAAGCAGCAGTTGCTGGATGCCGTAAAGGATGCCGATGCGCTGATTATCCGCTCGGACAAGGTGGATGCCGAAGTGCTCGACGCCGCCAAGCAGCTGAAGATTGTGGTGCGCGCCGGAGCCGGCTATGACAACATCGACCTGGCCGCCGCTACTGCCCACAACGTAGTGGCAGAGAACACGCCCGGACAGAATGCTAACGCCGTGGCCGAGCTGGTGTTCGGACTGTTGGTGATGGCCGTTCGCCAGTTCTACAATGGCAAGGCCGGCACCGAGCTGTTAGGCAAGAAGCTGGGCATCCTGGCCTTTGGTAACGTGGGCCGAAATGTTGCACGCATCGCCAAAGGATTCGGTATGGAGGTCTATGCTTATGACGCCTTCTGCCCCGCCGAGGTGATTGAGAAAGCCGGTGTTCACGCCGTGGCCAACCAGGACGCTCTCTTCGAGGAGTGCGACGTGGTGAGCCTCCACATACCCGCCACCCCCGAGACAAAGCAAAGCATCAACTACGCTTTGGTGAACAAGATGAAGAAGGGCGGCATCCTGGTGAACACTGCACGTAAGGAAGTAATCAACGAGCCGGAACTGCTGAAGCTGATGCAGGAGCGTCAGGATCTGAAATTCGTTACCGACATCATGCCCGACCAGAATGCTGATTTCCAGCAGCTGGAAGGCCGCTACTTCTCTACGCCTAAGAAGATGGGCGCTCAGACGGCCGAGGCCAACATCAACGCCGGCATTGCAGCAGCTAAGCAAATCAATGCCTTCTTCAAGGATGGCGATACCCGCTTCCAGGTGAATAAATAAAATTCTGGGATAGCGACACCCGCTTACGGGCGAATAATAAAGATTTGAGAATAGAAATTTGAGGTTTGAGAAGGCTTAGCGTGTGAATACTCGCTCTTGCGTTTCAAACCTCAAATTATTTTTAGTTGTTCATCAGCTTATCTACTTCCTTCTGGAGGTCTTCAGCCTTCTTGCGAGCCTTCTCCAGGTCCTTCTCAGCTTTTTCTAAGGCTTTCTGAGCTTTCTCTGCCTTGGCCTTAGCCTTTTCAAGCTTTTTCTCAGCCTTAGGCACGGCAGCCTGAGCCTTTGCCAGCATCTGCACCGTCTTCTCTTCCTTAGCCTTAGCCTTCTGGGCCTTCTTCAGCTCCTTGGCAGTCATGCCCTGAGCATCCTGGTCAGTAACTACAGTCTGAGCGTTTACGCCCTGAGCCATTAGCAGCGACATAGCCACAACGGCCCCCATAACAAATGTCTTTTTCATTCTCAATTCAATTAATTATCTTATTTGATTAAAAACCTATTTCTGAATGCAAAGTTAGCAAAAAAGCACCACATGCCGAAGAAAATCGGGAAAAACTTTCACAAGCGGAGCATGGTGGTAAACATTTCACCGAAGGTGCCTTTCAAATCGACCATATACCTGAACAAACCGAACACGGCGCTGCCGCTCCCGCTCATCGCGCTATAGACGGCTCCCATCTCGTAGAGCTGTTCCTTTATCTGCCCAATAGCCGGGTACTGGGCAAAGACGCTCTGCTCAAAGTCGTTGACCAGCAAGCCACGCCACTGCTCTACTGGCAATTGGACGATGTCGCGACAGTTCACTTCGGGCTTCTTAGGCGTAATCATGGCAAAGGCTTCCTTCGTCGAGACCGGAATATCGGGCCTGACGATGGCCAGATAATACCCTTGCAGGCTCAGGTCGATGGGCTCCAGCTTCTCGCCTATACCCTCGGCATAGGCTGGTTGGCCAAGGATGAAGAAAGGACAGTCGGCGCCCAAGCGGGCAGCACGCTCAATCAGTTCTTCCTGGGTGAAGTCCATGCGACACATCTTGTTCAACATCATCATCATCGAGGCGCAGTCGCTGCTGCCGCCGCCCATGCCGGCCTGAGTGGGAATGGCCTTGTGCAAGTGGGCGTGTATGCGGGCCGTCCAGGGGCGCTCAGCCTTCAGCAGGTGATAAGCCCTCACCACCAGGTTCCGCTGTTCGTCGCCTTCCACGCTGATGCCCGTCACCTTCAGGTCGCAGTCTGTGGCCGAAGGGAAGTCTGCATCCATGACGTTCAGCTCCAGCGCATCACACAGCGGAACAGGATAGAACACCGTTTCAAGATTGTGATAGCCATCGGGACGACGCTCCACCACGTTCAGACCTAAATTAATTTTTGCTTGAGGAAATGTAATCATGGGTGCAAAGGTACAAAATATTTTCTTCAATCAGCACCGAATTGTCGCAAATTATTCGTACCTTTGTGGCCTCATTTAAAAAAAACGACCAGCCATGCCCGACAACAACAACCGGCGCAACACCCGCCAACAGCCTATAGACACCACCTACGCCCACCTTCAGCCGCAGGCTTTAGACATTGAAAGAGCCGTGCTGGGCGCCTTGCTCATTGACAAGGATGCCTACGCCGTGGTGTGCGAGATGCTCTACCCCGAAAGCTTCTATGAGCCGCGCAACCAGATGATCTACTCGGCCATCCGCGACCTGTCGATGAACGAAAAGCCCGTCGACGTGCTCACCGTCACCGAACAACTCTCGCGCAACGGCAAGCTGGAGGAAGCCGGCGGCCCTGCATATATTGCCGAGATATCGAGCCGCGTGGCCAGCAGTGCCCACATTGAGTACCACGCCCGCATCGTGGCCCAGAAGTTCCTGGCGCGCCAGCTCATTCAGTTTGCCAGCGACGTCGAGACCAAGGCCTTCGACGAAACCATCGACGTTGACGACTTGATGCAGCATGCCGAGGGTTCGCTGTTCGAGCTCTCGCAGAAAAACATGAAGAAGGACTACGTCCAGGTGGACTTTGTCATTGAAACGGCCTATAACGCCATCATGAAGGCCTACGAGAACAAAGACGGCCTCACGGGCGTGCCTACCGGCTACTTCAAGCTTGACGACATCACCAGCGGCTGGCAGGCCAGCGACCTGGTCATCATTGCCGGACGCCCCGCCATGGGTAAGACGTCATTTGCCTTGTCGCTTGCCAAGAACATTGCGTCCGACTATAAAGTGCCCACCGCCTTCTTCTCATTGGAAATGTCGAACGTGCAGCTGGTCAACCGCCTCATCTCGAATGTTTGCGAAATCACAGGCAGCCACATCCAGAGCGGCCAGCTGCAGCCCGACGAGCTGGAGCGCCTCGACAAAAGGATCAGTGCGCTCACCGGCTCACCCCTTTACATCGACGACACGCCGGGTCTGTCGGTCTTTGAGCTGCGCACCAAGGCTCGCCGACTGGTGCGTGAACACGGTGTGAAAATCATTATGATCGACTACCTTCAGCTGATGAATGCCAACGGCATGCGCTTCAGCAGCCGACAGGAGGAGGTGAGCACCATCAGCCGCTCGCTGAAAGGACTGGCCAAAGAGCTGAACATTCCCATCCTGGCCCTTTCACAGCTGAACCGTGGCGTGGAAAACCGCGAAGGAAACGACGGCAAACGTCCTCAGCTGAGCGACCTGCGCGAATCGGGTGCCATTGAGCAGGATGCCGACATGGTGCTTTTTGTTCACCGCCCAGAGTATTACCGCATCTATCAGGACAGCGAAGGCCACGACCTGCGTGGCATGGCCCAGATCATCATTGCCAAGCACCGTAAGGGTGCCACGGGCGACGTGCTGCTCCACTTCCGGGGCGAATTCACCCGCTTTGAGAATCCCGAGAACCACGACCTGGGCAATGGTGCCCCGGTCGATGGTGGCACCATACTGGATTCGGGCGTCAATGGAAACGCACTGCCGCCAATGGACGCCGATTTCAGCAATCCCTTTGGCGGCAGCGATCCCTTAATGCCCCAAGGCGACCAGACGTCGCCCTTCTAATCAGCCGAGCCTATGCTTTGAAAGCCTCCGACTGCTGGCGAATCAGTTCTTCATCGTTGAAATAGTCTATACGCATGGCCTTGCGCACCTCGTCCATGGTCTGTGCGGCCACTTCGCGTGCCTGCTCCGTTCCCTTGCGCAGGATGTTGTAAACCTCGGGAATGTCCTGCTCCAGCTCGTGGCGACGCTGGCGCATGGGCTCAAGGAACTGGTTGAGCACCTCGTTGAGGAACTTCTTGCACTTCATGTCGCCCAGTCCGCCACGGCGATAGTGATCCTTCAGCTCTTCCAGATTCTGATATTCCGGCCAGAAATTCTTGAAGTCGTCGTCCGTGGAGAACGCATCCAGATACGTGAAGACGGCATTGCCCTCCACATGGCCTGGATCGCTGACGTTCAGATGGGTGGGATCCGTGTACATCGACCTCACCTTCTGCCACACCTCGTCCTTCGAGTCCGACAGATAGATGCAGTTGCCCAGGCTCTTCGACATTTTCTCCTTGCCGTCAGTACCCGGCAGTCGGCGGGCCGTCAGGTTCTCGGGCAGCATGATGTTGGGCTCTACCAGCACGGGGGCATAGATATGGTTGAAGCGGTTCACCAGTTCGCGGGTCACCTCCAGCATGGGCTCCTGATCCTCGCCGGCAGGAACGGTAGTAGCCTTAAACAGCGTGATGTCGGCAGCCTGGCTCACGGGATAGCAGAAGAAGCCTAAGGGGATGTTGGCCTCGAAGTTGCGCATCTTTATCTCGGTCTTCACCGTGGGATTGCGCTGCACGCGGCTCACGGTGATGAGGTTCATCAGATAGGTGGTCAGCTCGGCCAGCTCGGGAATATGGCTCTGCACGAACAGCACGCACTTGGCGGGATCGAGACCGGCGGCCAGCCAGTCGAGTGCCACGTTGACAATGCTCTGGCGCAGTTTCTCCGGATTCTCGGCATTGTCGGTCAGCGCCTGCACGTCGGCCATGAAAACATACATGCGTTCGTAGTCGCCCTGATTCTGCAATTCCACGCGACGGCGCAACGAACCTACATAGTGTCCCAGATGCAGCTTGCCCGTGGGACGGTCACCAGTCAAAATAACTTTTTTCATTATACCTTATTATTATTATACATTATTCTCTATTCTTTGGGCGAAGCCCGCACTACAGATTATTTCATTCCGTTTCCAGCTGTTCGCCCCGTTTCTCCATCATGCGGTAGGCATGTTTCAGGTCGTCCTGCGAAATCGTTATTCCGCGCTCCACGGGGCGCTCGGGGTCGGCCAGCGAGTGGGCGAAGAGCCATTCGTAGGTCTTGGCCACATAGAAATAGCGCGCCAAGGCACCGTGCGACGCCCCGGGCAGCCAGTCGTAGCGCAGGCGCTGGTCGTGGTCCTCCTGCTTCATCCTGCTGACCACTATCTGCGACTCCCTCACTGAAACAGCCTTGTCGCCCGTGCCGTGAATAATCCACAGCGGCGCCTCGCCCAGGCGGCTCTGGTCCTTCAGCGTGCAGCCGCCACAGAGGGCCATGGCGGCCGCCACCTTTTCGGGGTAAGTGCCCACGAAGTCGAGCGTTCCGTAGCCTCCCAGGCTCATGCCCAGCACGTAGAGGCGGTTATGGTCGTAGACATAGTCGTTTTGGTCGAGCCATTCCAGCACATCGTTCAGCTTCTTGGGGTTCCACGGGCCTCCAGGATTCTGGGGCGTCACCACCAGGGCTGGCATGTCGAGCCCCATCCTGATGGCGGCCATGGTGCCATAGCGCAAGGCGCGGTTCAAATCTCGTCCGCACAGGCTTGAGCCATGCAGGAAGAGCACCAGTGGCGTATGCTCCTGCGAGAAGTAATAGTCCTCGGGCGTATAAACCCAGAAGTTGTATCCATTGGGTATGACGCCCTTCTTGGCCGAAAGCAGGTCGGTGCCCTGGGCCAGCAGCGTCGTAGCCATCAGCCAGGCCGCAAGGACCGTTATTATTTGCTTCATTCTTCCCATCATTCTCTAAACGGGTGCAAAGTTACGAATAAGCGAGCGAAAAAACAAAAAAAAATTGGATTTTCGCTCGCTTATTCCTAACGGTATGGCCTACACGCTATCGTCTTGAGGTACGAGCCCCACGAGTCATGCCATTGATGGACACCACGTATGCCTTCCCTTGCACGGTTTCGGGGGTATCTCCTTTATAGTTGGTTATCTTTCCGCACACAACAACTTCATCGCCTTCGTTCAGCAGCAGACTTTGCCCAGCATATTTTGTATTTCCCAAATAGTTGGCACGATAAACGTAGAACGCATCGTCTGCCCACTGCCAAGAAGTGCTGAACGGCTCCTTGTCGGAGAGGTAGAACGTCGCATTACCATACTGTGTGCCAAACTGCTCGACCATCGAATGTACCCTGCCTTTGATGTAGTAATCCTGTGCCGACTCGGCGTCAGCTGCGAGCGTACTACCGTATGCTTTCGCCTCGGCGGGTGTGAACGGATTGGCAGCAGTGCCCTTTTGCCCGCTCTCACTTTTTCCTTCCTCTGTTACCAGGCGGATGGAGTAAAAATAGCGTGTTTTCGACAAATCGGTCATAAAGTAAGCTTCGTGCCCATAAGTATGCACATCGCAAGATAAGTTTAATGAATGTGCCTGACTGTCTTTATTGTAGGATGACGACCAGTAATTCGCTTCCAGATCGATATCGTATGCATCATCTTTATCGCCAGCATTGAATTTCATATCAGCCGCAGGCAAGAAGATGCTTCTGCCATTAGGCCCCGTTATCCTGTAGCCTCCGGTGTTGTGGAAAATGGTCCATTCTATTTTACAGGTCAACAACTCGGCCAACTCATCCTTGGTAGGCATGCGCCATGAACTGCCCCAGTCGCTTTTTGATGTTGTCCAGGCATAATAGCCACCATAATCCCATGGGTTGACGGCATCAAGATTGCAGGTGGCCCACTTGACCGACAGCCCCAGGTCGACATAGTCGTGTCCGCCGACTGTGCCAGACTTAGTATAGTGGCTCTCAGCATCAGAGTAAGGCTCACCCTTGACGGCCCTCACCTGCATGCCGCATTTCCTTTCTGCTCCGTAAGTTCCTATTATAGGTCGCCCTGAGTCACCAAAATAATACTCTTGGGCATAAGCCATCTTGTTAGTGCAACGGTTGGGCACCCATCCATAGAAATAGGTTGCATCAGAAGGTTTTTCACCATAACTGATTCTGCCGCCCTGTTGGGCAAAGAAGATACTTTGGCCATTGGCTGCGGTAGCACGAAGTCCATTAACGCCATTAACAGATGTTTTCTCCCATGTACACTTATATATCAGTTCAATGATCTCTGCCCTTGTTGGCATGCGCCAGCCGTCTCCCAGCATCTTGGTGGCCGCATCATATTGCGTGCCGGAGATATTCGCACCAATATCCGTTACGTTTGTCTCACTTGAGCCGTAAGCATAGGTTTCCCACGAGAAAGACTCTTTAGGCTCCGTCTCGCCCCAGGCGAAATAACCGCCGATGCCCTCGACGGAGCTTGCCCCCACATTGCGGTCGCACCATTGGACGGAAAGGCCCAGGTCAACGGCATTATGGACTATCCCTTCTCGCGTCACCGTCAGCACTTTGCTTTTTTCGGTTAAGGTTTGCGTCAGCGTGATGGTAGCGTTGCTGACATAGCCCATAGCGGAGGGCTTGCAGGTGATTCTCACGCCCGTGCCAGGCTGAATTTTCTCCACCTCGCACCACGTTTCCGACGATGTCACCGTGAACGGCGTGATGGACGAGTTGGCCACGGTCAGCTCTTGGGTTCCGCCCTCAGCAGGGAAGCTAACTTCGCTGGTGCTGAACATCAGCTCTTGCTCTGTTCCCCTGAAGGGCACTTGATATTTCACGTGGTATCCCTCACCGTCCTGGCCTACGATGTAGAGGCGGCAGAACACCTCAGTGGCCTCGTTGTATACTACATAACCCGAGCCAATGTTCACTGGGGCTTTCGTCTGCCAGCCGGTTGTCGGTATGCTGGTGATGGCACCCAGACCATCAATCTTGCCTAAGGATACGACCATGCCTCCCGTCAGATTGTACTGTGCATCAATGCCGGTTACTCCGTTGACCACCGAGTTGGCATTGCCCACCTTCAGCGCCATGTCCTGAGTGCCTTCAGGGTCGGAACTGGTGGGCGTGTTGTTATTGTTGTTGCCGTTGTCGCCCGGTGGAGTGACTGGTGTTTCGATAGTATCATCATCGCCTCCTCCGCACGAAGGCAGGGCCGTGCTTACGAAAACGGCCAGGGCAAGCATGCAGCATAAAGATGAAAATTTAGTATTCATAGACGCAGATGATTTTGATTGCTTATTTCTTCAGATAGATGTCGCAGGTGGTGAAGTCAATTTCCCACTGCCCGTTTTTAGATGATTCCCACTGGTACTTGGCTGACATGTCGTCCCACCAGCGCTGAAACAGCGTCTGGGTGTGGCCCATGTCGCTGACAAGCTGTTCATAGAGATCACGGTTGTCGGTGGAAAGGATTTTTGCCAGCTCCACCAAGCCGTTCTTACGTTCAAAGAGTGCCTGAATCTGGTCGCGCTCCTCGGCAGTTACCTTGCCTACATGTTTTTTGGTTTCCATCATAGTTTGCATTTTGGTTATTGTTTCATTTCCATTGAGTAGCTATTGCGAAGGGGTCGTCATAGTGCAGGTCGGGAATGGGCCATTCGGGCTTCACCTGCAGCCGCTGCCCCAGCAACTTGCTCTGCCTGCGCTCCAAATGGCTGATGACGCATTGCTGGTGCGAAGGGGTGTTCACGTCGTTGGTGAGCCGCCGGTTCAGCCACACACAGCGTCTGCACTGCCACGCATCGCACCTGCGGCAGATGGGCGCGTGCTTGATGTCGTAGAGTTGGGGATTGGGAATGTCCAGCCCCTCGTCTAAGGAGCCGATGCTCTGGTCGCCCTGGCTGAGGTCATAGCCGCCGTCGATGTAGAAGGCCGGGCAGACATAGAACTTGCCATTGGGCATCAGGGTGACGCTGCTCACGCCGGCATTGCAGTTGTTCATGTCGCCCAGCATGAGCCGGTCAGTGAGGATGTTCGACTGGGGAAGCGGAGTGCCGCGCTTCATACTGCCCACCACCACATCGGCCATCTGCGCCAGCGCCTGCTCGTATCGGGGGTAATCGCCATCGGTGAAGCGCTCCACGTCGGTCAGCACCACGTTGACCCGTAGTGAGCACAATATCAATCGGGCCAACTGCGTGCAACGGCTGTAGAGTTCGTCTTTCGACGTACGGACGATGTAGACGCCATCGGTTCTCCACCCCGTGGGCTCGCCATCGGGTATGCCTTCGACAATCTCCACATCGGCATCGGCTCTCACTCCCTGACGGGCAATGATGCTGTGCTCCACTTTCCGCATCAGCGTTTCATACTCGGTGGGCAAGGGAGCATCGGGCACGAGGAACTGGACGATGAGGTTTTCGGTCATGGCAAAGAAGATGGCCTTGCGCAGCGTCTCTACTGGCATCAGCCCCGATGAGCCGCCGTTGCTATAGTGGCAAAACGACGGGCTGGCGGCATCTAATTGTACGATGAGGTATTGCAACATCATGTTTAGCAGATTACATTGGTTGATTTTCGTTTCTGTCGCTCCATCTCCTCCATGTCGTGGGCTTCCAAGAGCTTGTTGAAGAGCTTGTTCCAATAATAATTGTTTGCTCGCACACGTGCTTTGTGCATCTTGCAGATAGCGGTGGAGCGCTGGAAGACGGTGGGCGTGGCGGCGGCATCATAGTTCTCGCCCTGGCACCAGGCGCAGCCGCTGGCCACGTTGCAGTTGATGCACTGCTCGGAGGATTGGGTCCACCTGTCGAGCGTCAGGAAGGGGCGAAGCTTGTTCTGGTCAATGCCGTCCCACACATTGCCTATGATCCAGGGCTTCTTGCTTCTCAGGGAATACTGCGCAAAACGCGTGCAAGGATACAGATTGCCGGCAGCATCGATGGAGAGCATGTTGCCCGCACCACACCAGTTGCGGTTTTCATGTTCCGGGCTCATCGGCTTGCCGATGGACTCGGAGAAGAACGAGCAGGTATGGTCGAGATAGAGTTCTCCGTCAACAATGGCGTCAGCCAGGCTGATGAGTTGCTTCTCGAACAGCTTGTCGTCGCCTTCGTTCCACACATCCTCAAAGACACAATTGATGTTAACCTCCTTGATGCCCAAGGCATAGAGGTGCAAAACGCTTTCTTTGATGTAAGGAATGTCGGCCGAGGAGATTGTCACCTTCGTTGCCGCATTGGGAAACTGCTCCAGCCACAAGGGAATGTTTCGCACCACATCGTCGTAGGAGCCTTTCTCCACTGCAGCGTCGTAGGGGCCATCGGATGTCTTCCAGATGCGGTTCAGGTCGTGCTTCCGTTTAGTGCCGTCAATGGTGATGCCCACGCTGAGGTGGCGGTGGTTCTTCAGGATGAAGTTCTGTACCTTCTCCGTGTGATAGTTGATGCCATTGGTTGAAAACGAGAAGCGATAGGAATTGAACCAGTGGTGATGCCTGCGATACATTTCCAGCTTCAGATAGTCGCAAATCCTGTCTATCAGCTCAATCTCAAGGAAAGGCTCTCCACCGATAAAGTCCCACACAACAGCTTCCTCACGGAACTGGTGCTCCTGCCCCAGCAGGTAGTCAACTGCCTGCTTGGCCACTTTCCACGGCATGCGCTCCTGTGAGTTTTTGCCCACCAGGTAGCAGTATTTGCATGCCAGCTGGCAGTCCTTTGTGACGATGAACGTGATGTTCTTCGCCATTCCGTTGCGCCAGCCCATGTCAGGCTGTTTAAACAAGCTGTCAGGTTTTGCCATTGCCATCGCACGTATAGTAACAGTAATAGCTACAGGTGTTGGCACAGGCGCTGTCGCAATCATACACACACACTGCACACCAGCTGGTATTCGTATAGCTGCTGTTTGTGCAGTACGACTTACACCTACCTACGCAGTCAGAGCTGCAGGTGCCGCCGCACGTATTGGAACATCTTCCGCCACAGCCTGTAGAACAGGTGGTGTCACATCCGCCCGAACATTCCTGTCCACATCCGCTACAGCCCTGTTGCGACTCGGCCTTACAGGTGTCGGCACAAGTGGCCGTACACTTTCCTGTGCAGTCATTGGAGCAACCGCTGCCACAGCCCGACGAGCACTCCTGGGTACACGTTTCGCTACAGCTGCCCTTGCACGTGTTATAGCAAGTGCTGCATTGATTCGACGTCTGTGCACTGCTCGATGTGCAGGTGTCGTTGCACCCGGAACTGCATGTGCTGGAGCAATCGACGGAACAATTGGAGGCACACGTCTGACTGCAATCCGAGCATCCGCCTATGTCGTCATCATCGTCCCCGCCGCAAGAGGCGAGCAGCTGCGAGCCGATGGCCAGTGCACCAATAACGGGCAGCACCCTCTTTGCTGCGCTCTTAAAGAAATCCCTTCTTGAGAGGAGCTCTTCATACTTTTTCTCATTTTCCTTCATGCCAGCAGTATTATTTATGGTTCGTACTTATCTTCATCCAGGTCATTAGAACAGCCTTGCCACTGACCGGCAGACTTACACGATGCAAAGATACGTTTTTTTGTTGATAATTACAAACTTTCAGAAGCACTTTTTTTTGCTGACTATCACATATTTTCATAAAAATGCTCGTTTTCGTAAACAATAGTCAATAAGAGACCGCTTCTTCACAGGACACACGGCTGCCCTGCAAAGGCCGCTGTACTCACCACTGGTACTTCTTGCAAAACTGCTCGCCCTCGTGGAAACCCTCTTCATAGAGGCGCTCCAGCTTGGCCGTGTCGCGGCAGACGCGGCCCACCTCCATGGGACGCTGCGGGCGGATGACCACCACCTCGCCCCAGGCCTCCATGCGCTCCACCATTTCAAGCTGGCGGTTGTAGACCTCCACCCGATGGCTCAACGCCACGCGCAGGCGGGGATAGTCGGAATAGATGAAGCGGGGAATCTTATGGTCGCTCTCCGTGGAGCGATAGCCCTTGTTGCGGGTCATCACCACCACGTTGAAGCCGTGGCCGGTGTCAATGGCGCGCTGCACGGGAATGGAGTCGACGATGCCGCCGTCGAGCATGGGCTTGCCGTCCACATCGGTTATCTGGGCCGCATAGGGCAGCGAGCTGCTGGCCTTTACTATGGCCATCATTCGGCGCCGGTCGGTCTTCTCGGTCAGGTACTCGGCATAGCCCGTCTGGCAGTTGGTACACACCATTTCAAACACGGCGGGGTTCTGGGCATAGGCGTCGTAGTCGAAGGGGAGGATGTCGTTGGGGAAGCGCTCGTAGAGCAGGCTGGGGTCGAAGATGCTGCCCTTGACGATGAGGTTCTTCAACGAGATGTAGCCATACTTCTGCAGCAGGTCGATGTTGCTGTAGCGGGCGCGCCGGGGCTGGCGGCTGATGTAGCTCATGCCGTTGCAGGCCCCTGCCGAGACGGCCACGACGTAGGGAAACTCCAGCTGGTGCTTCATGAAGGCATCGAGCACGCCGCTGGTGAAGACGCCGCGCATTCCGCCGCCTTCGAGTACCAATCCTGTGTTGCGTTCCAGCTTTTCCATGCTTCAGGCTGCAAAGTTACACATTTATTATTGAACAGAAGGAAAAAACGGCATAAAAAAATATTTATTGCAACAAAAAGGAGTAACCAAACGTAGGACCGACTGATGAAGTGACCGTTAAATAATAATTTGGTATGAATCGAGGTACGAGGTACGAGGTGCGAGGTACGAGATTACTCTGCTGTGGAGTATTCTGCCTGCAAGGTATTCTCGTACCTCGCACCTCGTACCTCGTACCTCGAAAATCCCAACTTATTTTTTGCATATTACTAAAACTGGGGATTCAGCGCCCGCCCACACATATAAGTCTGCCCGCTCGCATTAATAAGGGCGGCCGCCCTTATTAATGAGGGCGCCCGCCCGAATCGTGCAACCCAGTACCTTTTTCCCTGTTACTCAGTGCCTTATCCCCTTTTCTCGCGTGTTTTTTCCCCTTTATCCTGTGCTCCCGTTTCAGCAAACGGCCGTCGGAGTGTTCTGGCGCCTTGCCACACCGAAGTAAAGGCACGGGCCATGGGGCCAACAAAACAGAGGGCGCGAAGGAGCTGAACTCCCTGCGCCCTCTGCTGTTGATTTGCAAATGGTTTACTCTGCCTCTGGCATGTACGGTTTCCAGTTGAACTCAATGCGCTCAGCTGCCCACTCCACGTTGATGTCGGTGGCGATAATCATGGGCACGGCTCCCTTCTGCGGGAAGTTCACCTTCCAGGTTGTCTGTGAGCATGCACTCTGATAGACCGTAACGCCGATGTTGTTCGTTTCTCTATTCCATCCCTCAATGGTGTATTCATCATTGAGGTCTGTCTGAAACGTTTCTTTCGAACCCATCTGCGGAAGGGGCGTATTGCCGATGAAAAGAAGCATTTGGGCACTGTTTGACGGGCACAAACATGTAAAGAAAAAAAATACGGTGAATGGCAGGCAAATGCCGACATTTATGTTTTTTTTACATCGTTTTGAAAGCTATTTAATAAATAATGTGTAACTTTGCAGAAATTTTGAAAATCATGTTCAGCAAAGAAACATACATCCGCCGCAGGGCGGAACTGAAAGCGCTGGTGGGCAAAGGACTGATTGTACTTTTCGGCAACAACGACTCGCCGGCCAACTATCCTGCCAACGCCTACGCGCCAATGAGGCAAGACTCGTCGTTCCTGTACTATTTCGGACAGCACCGCGACGGCCTGGTGGGAGTGATTGACGTAGACAACGACGCCGAGATGCTGCTGGGCGACGACATCGACGTGGAGGACATTGTCTGGATGGGCTATACACCCTCAGTGGCCGAGCTGGCAGCTGAAGTGGGCGTAGGCCAGTGGGGACCACTGTCGCAGCTGGCCGCCATCGTCAAAGGCAGGGAAGTCCACTTCCTGCCCCCCTATCGCCACGACACGAAGATCATGATCATGGACCTGCTGGGCATCCATCCTTCGCAGCAGAAAGAAGCCGCATCGCTGAGGCTGATAAAGGCCGTGGTGAAGATGCGCTCCACCAAGGAAGCACAGGAGATAAGTGCCATTGAGCGGGCCTGCGACGTGGGCTACGAGATGCACACCACGGCCCAGCGGCTCATCCGCCCGGGCGTTACCGAGCGCTTCGTGGGTGGCCAGGTCGACGGCATAGCACGCAGCCTGGCACAGGGGGTGAGCTTCGCCACCATCTTCAGCCAGCATGGCGAGATTATGCACGGCAATCCCAGCGACATGCCACTGCTGGAAGGCCGGCTGGCCTTGTGCGACGCCGGTTGCGAGCTGGACGACTATTGCTCGGACAATACCCGTACCATGCCCGTCAGCGGAAAGTTCACACAGCACCAGCTGGAAATCTACAGCATCGTCGAGGCCTGTCACGACTACGTGCTGGAGGTGGCCCGCCCGGGCGTGAAGTATGCTGATGTGCATTTCGCCGTCTGCCGCCTGATGACCGACCGGCTGAAGGAGCTGGGCCTGATGAAGGGCGACACGGAAGAGGCTGTCAGGGCTGGCGCCCACGCCATGTTCCTGCCTCACGGACTGGGCCACATGATGGGCATGGACGTTCACGACATGGAAGGTCTCGGCCAGATTTACGTTGGCTTCGACGACGAGACGCAGCCCAACCTGGAGCAGTTTGGCACCAACTGCCTGCGCATGGGGCGCCGCCTGCAGGAGGGCTTTGTCGTCACCGACGAGCCGGGCATCTACTTCATCCCCCACCTCATCGACCTCTGGCGCAAGGAAGGCCACTGCAAGGAATACCTCAACTTCGACCTGCTGGACACCTACAAGGACTTTGGCGGAATACGCATCGAAGACGACTTGCTCATCACCAGCGACGGCTGCCGTTTCCTGGGTACGAAGCGCATCCCCTATCATCCCCAGGAACTGGAGGAGTTTATGGGAGTTAAGAGTTAAGAGTTAAGAGTTAAGAGTTAAGAGTTAAGAGTGAAGAGTGAAATAATAAATAAAAAAATATAATGAAAAAGATTCTATCACTTGCCCTGCTGGCCATGACAGCCATGGGCGCCCAGGCTCAGGAGGCTGAGCAGAAAGCTGACAACAAGCCCGTATTCACCACCATCAAGGAGAATCCTATCACCTCGGTGAAGGACCAGAATCGCAGCGGCACCTGCTGGGACTACTCCACCCTGTCCTTCTTCGAAGCAGAGATACTGAAGGCTACGGGCAAGACCTACGACCTCTGCGAGAGCTTCGTGGCTAACAAGACCTACATGGAGCGCGCCATCCAGGTGGTCCGCTATCATGGCGACTGCCAGTTCTCACAAGGCGGCTCAGCCGAGGATGTGCTGGCCACGCTGAAGACATGGGGCATCTGCCCCGAGGATGCCATGCCCTTCCCCGGTTCTCTCTACGGCGACTCGCTGAACAACTTCAACGAGTTCTTCTCGCTGCTGGAGCCCTACGTGGCCGCCATTGCCAAGAGCGACGCCAAGAAAATCAGCAACCAGTGGAAGCCCGGCCTGCAGGGAATCCTCGACGCCTATCTGGGCAAATGTCCTGAGAAGTTCACCTACGAGGGCAAGGAGTACACACCGAAAAGCTTCGTGGAGTCGCTGGGCATTAACCTCAACGATTATGTGAGCATCACCAGCTACACGCACCATCCCTTCTACACAGGCTTCGCCGTGGAAGTGCAGGACAACTGGCGCTTCCCCCTCAGCTATAATCTCCCCATCGACGAGATGATGCAGGTCATCGACAACGCCGTTGAGAAAGGCTACACCATTGCCTGGGGCGGCGACGTCAGCGAAGAGGGCTTCACCCGCCAGGGCCTGGCCTACGCCATCGACGGAGAAGCAGCCAAGAGTCTGTCGGGCAGCGACATGGCTCGCTGGCTGAAGCTGGCTCCCGCCAAGCGCAAGAACGTCATCGACTCGCTGGGATGCAAGGTTCCCGAGGTCGTGCCCACGCAGGAGATGCGCCAGGAGCGTTTCGACAACTGGGAGCTGACCGACGACCACGGCATGCTGATCTACGGCGTTGCTAAAGACCAGAATGGCAAAGAATACTACATGGTGAAGAACTCGTGGGGCGAGACCGGCGACTACAAAGGCACCTGGTACATGACCAAGGCCTTCATCGCTGCCAACACGATGGACTTCCTCGTCAACAAGAATGCCATTCCCAAGGAAATCCGCAAGAAGTTAGGAATTTAGCAGGAGGCTCATGAATTCTAAATGGAATTACCAACCTCCTAACCCCGAACGCCAGCAACAAGCAAAGGAACTGGCCGAGAAACTGGGCATGAGTAGCATCATGGCCCAGCTCCTCATTCAAAGGGGCATTCGCACCGAATCGGCTGCGAAGCGTTTTCTGCGCCCCATGCTCAGCGAACTCATCGACCCCTTCCTGATGAACGACATGGACGTGGCCGTGGACCGCCTTAACGATGCCATGGGACGAAAGGAACGCATCATGGTCTACGGCGACTACGACGTTGACGGATGCACGGCCGTGGCACTGGTCTACAGATTCCTGCTCCAGTTCTACTCAAACATTGAATACTACATTCCCGACCGCTACGAGGAAGGCTATGGCATCAGCCAGAAAGGCCTCGACCACGCAGCCGAAGCCGGCGTGAAGCTCATCATCATTCTCGACTGCGGCATCAAGGCCATCGACGAGATAAGAAAAGCCAAGGAGATGGGCATCGACTTTATCATCTGCGACCATCACGTGCCCGATGACGAGTTGCCCTGCGCCGTGGCCATCCTCAATCCCAAGCGGCAGGACAGCACCTATCCCTTCAAGGACTTGTGCGGCTGCGGCGTCGGC
>JAFPTC010000066.1 GCA_017400455.1 Prevotella sp.
GGTCCCACCTCTTCCCATTCCGAACAGAGAAGTTAAGCCCGCCTGCGCCGATGGTACTGCAATGCAATGCGGGAGAGTAGGAGGCCGCCTTCTTTTCAAGGACTGCAGCTCACGATGAGTGGACTGCAGTCCGTTTTTTTTGTCCTTTTCGCTTCGCTGAACATGCTTTTCGTTCGGAAATGAAAAGAAAAGCAAGCATTTCTTTTCATTTCTCTCACTTATTTTGTAATTTTGCAGCTGTTATGAATTATACGCTGAATGTTAAGGGACAGCTGATGAGTCTCGCACAGCCAAAAGTGATGGGCATCTTGAACGTGACGCCCGACTCCTTCTATGCTGCCAGCCGAGTGCAGGCAGAGAGCGACATTGCCCGTCGGGCTGAGCAGATTGTGGAAGAAGGGGGCACTTTCATTGATGTGGGAGCCTGCTCTACGCGTCCCGGCTCCACGCCCGTTAGCCAAGAGACCGAGATGGAAAGACTCCGCCTGGCCCTTGGCATTATTCAGAGAATGCAGCCCACTGCCGTTGTGAGTGTCGACACGTTCCGACCGGACGTGGCGCGCATGGCCGTGGAGGAATATGGCGCCGACATCATCAACGACGTTTCGGGTGGCGATGACGACATGCTCAGAATGGTGAGCAGGCTGGGCGTGGCGTATGTGCTGACGTCGGTAAAGCCTACGCTGGAGGAAAGTCTGCTGTTTTTCGCCACCCAGGTACAGCGTCTGCGCGACATGGGGCATAAGGATGTGATTCTCGATCCCGGCTTTGGCTTTGGCAAGACCCTCGCGCAGAACTATTCGCTGATGGAGCGTCTGGAGCAGTTGCAGGTGATGGACTTGCCGCTGCTGGTGGGCGTGAGCCGAAAATCCATGATATACAAACTGTTGGACGTGGCACCCGAGGGGGCCCTCAACGGCACCACCGCGCTGAACATGGTGGCCCTGATGAAGGGGGCTGCCATCCTGCGCGTACACGATGTTCGTGAGGCAGCCGAATGCGTGAAGCTGATGGCTGCACTAAATAATAAGGTAGAACCATAAAAGACAAAAAAGGTGTTTTTCGACTTTGGCATAAAGGACGCAATTGATATTCTGCTGGTGGGCTTGATGCTTTACTACGTCTACCGGCTGATGCGCGAGTCGCGCTCGCTGAACGTGTTTGTGGGCATAGCCATCTTCATCGTCATCTGGCTATTCGTGTCGCAGGTGTTAGAGATGAAGCTGCTGGGCACCATCCTCGACAAGTTGGTGTCGGTGGGCGTGCTGGCCATCATCGTGCTGTTCCAGGACGACATTCGTAAGTTCCTCTACAACCTGGGAGCCCACCGCCGCATACGCTCTCTGCTGAAGTATTTCATGCCCAAGCACACGCAGGATAAAGACCAGGAGCAGCTGAAGCGCGACATCATGCCCATTGTGATGGCCTGCATGCAGATGGCCAAGGGAAAGGTGGGCGCGCTGATAGTGATTGAGCGTGACTCGTCGCTCAGCGACATTGTGGCTACGGGCGAGGTGGTGAACGCCAACATCAATCAGCGGCTCATAGAGAACATTTTCTTCAAGAACTCACCCCTTCACGACGGGGCCATGATCATCCGCCAGCACCGTATCGAGGCCGCCGGCTGCATCCTGCCCGTGAGCCATAACCTGGACATTCCGAAGGAGCTGGGCCTGCGCCACCGCGCTGCCTTGGGCATGAGTCAGGAGAGCGACGCCCTGGTGGTCATCGTGTCGGAAGAGACGGGCGGCATCTCGATTGCCTCGGGTGGTGTGTTCCGTCTGCGCCTGTCGGCCGAGGAACTTGAGGCTGTGCTCACCGAGGAACTGTCGTGAGTTTTTAGATGAACATCTTGCTATTATTTTTCAACACAGAGGTACAGAGGCACAGAGTTTTTTTTGAACTTAAATAATTATTCTCTGTGTCTCTGTACCTCTGTGTTGTCACCCGAATTTTTGAATAAATATTCATTTTTTTGCCCGGAGGCGAGTCCTTTTCACGGGAGGCCTTCCCGTGAAAAAATCTCACGTGAGATTTTTTCACGCGGCGTTGACTTTTTTTCAAAAGTCGGCCCCCCGTGAAAAATGAATAAATATACATTTTTCGACGGATGGCTCCGGCTGACTACCGGGCGGCCTCTTCCTCGTCCTCTACGCTGCCGTTGAACTCCTTGGTGAACGAGTCCCAACTCTGGAAGCCAGCCAGCAGCGACAGCCGGTCGAGCGTCTTCCGGCTGGGCTTGCGGAGTACCTCTTTCTCGACGGCCTCCAGCAGTTTCTTCAGTTTCTTTTCCATGGGTAGTGTGTGTTGTCAGTAGGTTGTGTTGGTCTATTGCTGCGCCAGCACTTCCTGGTATAGGTCGGCAAAGTGGCGGGCGGCGTCGCTGTTCTCGAAACGGCGTATGTACTGGCGGCTTAGGTCGATGCGCCGCTGGCGCTCGGGCGCTCCGAAGAGCACGCGGCTGATGGCGTGGGCCATGGCCTCGGGGTCGTCGGGTCCTACATAGAGGCTGTCGGGTCCGCCCGCTTCCTCCAGGCACGAGCCAGTGCAGGCCACCACGGGCAGTCCCTGGCTGATGGCCTCGATGATGGGGATGCCGAATCCCTCGTAGCGCGAGGGGTAGACGAAGCAGTCGGCCATGCGATAGAGCGCGGGCAGGTCGTCGTCGGGCACGTTGTGGAGCATCTGCACCCGTCCGTGCATGCGGTGTTCCAGCACATACTCGTGCACCTCGTCGCTATAGGGTGTCTGCCGTCCCACGATGACCAGCGATACGTCGTCGGGCAGGTGGTGCAGCGCCTTCACGGCCAGCATCACGTTTTTCCGCTCCTCTATGCTGCCCACGTTCAGCACATATCGGTCGGGCAGCTCATACTTATCGCGCACCTGCCACATCTTCCTTGCCTGCGGCTCCTCGTTGAAGCGGGGCGCGCAGCTCTGGTAGATGACGTCGATACGGCTGGCGTCTATCTCGCCCAGCTCGCTGATGTCGCGCCGCGTACATTCGCTGATGGCCACGATGCGGTCGGCCTCGCGCAGGGTCTGCTGAAACTTGCGTGTATAGATTTTCACATCCATCTTGTTGTAATACTCAGGATGTCGCATGAAAATAAGGTCGTGGATGGTGACTATCGAGCGTATGCCGCTTTCGCTGATGCCCTTTGGCAGCTCGCCCGATAGGCCGTGATAGATGTCAACTTCGTCGCGTACCAGCTGCTTCACGATGCCCTTCGTTCGCCAGAGGGCCTTTCCGGCCGAGGTGTGGGCATTGGCAGGATAGCAGAAACTGACGTTGTCGCGGCCCACAATCTGTGAGCGCAGCTGGGGCATGCCCTTGTCAGGAGCATAGAGGCGCAGGTCGAACTCCGACAGAGCTGAAAGGTCGTTGACCAGCGTGCGCCCATAGCTGCCCAGTCCTGTCCCATTACGCACGATGCGCTTGGCATCGTAGCCTATAATAGTCGGTTTAGCCATAATTAGCTGCAAAAGTACAAAATTATTATGAATTATGCATTCTTAATTCTGAATATTTTTGTACCTTTGCATCAAAATTGAAAAAACATGCAAGAAACATTTAATTATCTTGATAGAAACGAGTTCAACTTTGAGCCCAGCGAAAAAGTTGTTGAAGCCATTCGCAATTTCGACCCTAAGACCTTGTGCTTCTATACCCGCATCTACGACCAGGGAAAGAAGAGCGTCATCAGCGTGAGGCTGAGCGAGATTTACGGCGTGCCCGAGGAGCAGGTGCTGCTCGGCTATGGCGGCGAGGACATCTTGAAGAATGCCGTGCACTATTACCTGATGAAGGGAACCAACACCAAGATCCTGATTCCCGAATTCTCGTGGTGGTACTACAACCGCGTGGCCAGCGAATGCCGTGGCACCTTCGAGATGTACCCCCTTCACGAGCAGGACGACACCTTTGCCTACGACGTGGACGAGGTCATTGAATACACCAACCGCATCCATCCGCGCATGCTGCTGCTGGCTTCGCCCAACAACCCCACCGGCAACAGCCTGACGCCTGCCGAGATAGGCCGCATTATGGAGCATATTCCCGAGGACACGATGGTGCTCATCGACGAAGCCTACGCCAGCTTCATCAGCAGTGACACCGACTATATTGCCCCCTTGGTGAACAAATATGAGAACCTGATCATCTCGCGCACCCTGTCCAAGTTCTACGGACTGCCTGGCCTGCGCTGCGGTTTCGGCTTCATTGGCAAAGGCCACGACCACTTCGTGAGCTACATCAACAAGTATCTCGGCTACAACCGCTTCAGCGAGGCCGTGGCCCTGGCCGCCCTCGACAGCGACGAGCACTATCGCCGCGTGGCCGACGAGATGGAGTGGGGACGCCAGCTCTACAAGCGCGAACTGGGCGACCTGCCCGGCTTCAAGGTCTATAAGAGCGTGGCCAACTTCATCCTCATCAAATATCCGCAGGCCATGAAGGAAGCCCTGCAGCAGGCCCTGGCCCAGCAGAGCTACAAGATTAAGTTCATGACCGACAAGGGGTTGGAGTCGTGCCTGCGCATCACGCTGGGCCGCAGGGAGCAGACGCAGGTGGTGTGCGACACCATCGTGGATATCTACAAGAAGACAACACAGACCGCCTGAGCCTTTCCGGGCAGAGTGCCCCCTTCCGCATGCGCGTCTCTAACTAAATAGACCTATGTATGGAGTAATCTTAGCGGCTGGCATGGCCAAGCGCCTGCGGCCGCTCACGTCAACAAAGCCCAAGTGCCTCCTCGAAGTAGGCGGCAAGACGCTGCTGCAGCGCACCGTCGATGCCATGGTGGCCGTGGGCATACGTGAGTTCGTGGTGGTAACGGGCTACAGGGCCGACCAGATTGAGCAGGCCCTCACGGCCTATCGCGCCCCGCAAGTCTGTATCCACTATTTCCACAATGCCGACTACGAATTCAACAACAACATCTACTCACTGTGGATGGCCGCTCAGATGGTGGGCGGCCACGAGTTCCTGCTGATGGACAGCGACATCCTCTGCGACCCCGAGGCCGTCAGCCGCGTGGCTCGCCAGCAGGGGTCGGCCTTGGCCCTGAACCGCCATGAGCTGGGCGCCGAGGAAATGAAGATTGTGGTTGACGACAGGCTTAACATCACCGCCATCAACAAGACCTGCCGGCCCGAGGACGCGCTGGGCGAGAGCGTCGGCATCGAGAAGATGTCGGCCGACTACAGCACCGCGCTCACGGCCGAGCTGAACAAGATGATTCAGCAGGAAGGCCTCGTCAACGTGTTCTATGAGCAGGCCTTCGAACGCCTTATCCCCCAAGGCCACACCTTCCGCGTGGTAGATACCACCGACCTGTTCAGCTACGAACTGGACACGCCCGAGGACTACTACACCGCCAAGCGCCTCTTCGAGTCGTCACACTAACACCGCGAAACCCTTATGGCTGCCTACGACATAGACCTGCTCCACCGGCGCATCCTGCGCATCCTGATGGCCGTTGACCGCTGCTGTCAGGAGCACCACCTGCGCTACTACATCTGGGCGGGAACCATGATCGGGGCCGTGCGCCATAAAGGATTCATCCCCTGGGACGACGATATCGACATTGCCATGCCACGGCCCGACTACGAGCAGTTCATTGCCCATAGCGGCGAGTGGCTGCCCCAGCCCTTTGAGTTCGTATGTGCCGAGAACGACGAGCAGTACCCACTGCCCTTCGGAAAAGTGCAGGACGCCTCCACCACGCTCATCGAGCGGCTTCACCTGCGCTATCTTGGAGGCATCTATATCGACGTGTTCCCTATCGACGCCGTACCCGAGGGGACGCTCCGCCGCAAGCTGCACTTCGCCCGCTACGAATTTTTCAAGCGCGTGCTCTATCTGCTCCATCGCGACCCCTATAAGCACGGCCACGGCCCATCCAGCTGGGTGCCGCTGCTTTGCCGCAAGGTGTACAGCATGAGGGAGGTGCAGGCGAAGATACGCCGCCTGTTGCTGAAGTACGGCTACGAGGAGTCGTCACTGGTGGCCGACTATGACGACGGCTCGCATGGCGCCATGAGCAAGGCCGTGCTGGGCAAGCCCACGCCCTACAGCTTCGAGGGCGAAACGGTCATGGGCGTGGAGCAGTATGACACCTATCTGAGCCATAAGTATGGCGACTATATGACCATTCCCGACGGCAATCACCAGCGCCAGCACAACTTCCACGTGCTGGATTTCGATAAACCCTATCGCGACTATGGAGCATAACGTCCTGGTAGACTTCTCCCACCTGGCCGACCTGAACGGCTTTGGCGAGATAGCCCGCAACTATGCTCCGCTGCTGGCCAAGGCCGACCTGTCCGGCATACATCTTATATATATAGTGCCCGACCACCTGGTGGGGTCCTTCGGCGGCCATATCACCTACATCCGTCGTAACCACAAGCGCGAAGACCTGAAAAGGCTCGACGTGCACATCGATCTCTGGCATGCCACCGACCAGCAGTATCACCTGCGGGGCGGCGACGGCCATACCATCCAGCTGCTCACCGTTCACGACCTGAACTTCCTGCGCGAAAAGAGCGGGCTCCACCGTTGGCGCCATGTTGTGCAGCTGTGGTGGCGCATGCGGCGCAGCCATCATCTGACCACCATCTCGCAGTATGTCAAGGACGACGTCCTGGCCCACTATCGGCTGGGCGAAAAACCCCTCGACGTCATCTACAACGGCATAGCCAGCCATGACGACGAGCCTCAGCAGCGTCCAGCCTTCCTGGCCGACGGCGAAGAAGAACCATTCTTCTTCACCATCGGACAGATACGCGAGAAAAAGAACTTCCAGACGCTGGTGCCCATGATGCACTTTTTCCCCCGGCATAAGCTCTACATCTGCGGCGACGACCATTTTGCCTTTGCCCAGCAGTTGCGCCAGTTAATTGCCGAGGTGGGCGAGGGCAGGGTGGTGCTGGCCGGGAAAATCAAGGACGAGGAGAAACGCTGGCTCTATGCCCACGCTCAGGCGTTCCTCTTCCCAAGCCGGCTGGAGGGCTTCGGCATCCCCGTGCTCGAAGCCATGCGCTTCGGCTGCAAGGTCTTCTCGTCGCGATTCAGCAGCCTGCCTGAAGTGTGCGGCCCCCACGCCACCTATTGGGACGACTTCACCCCCGAGGCCATGGCCGCCACCGTCAGCCAAGGGCTTGATGGCTGGCAGCGAGATGGGGCTGCCGCCTTGGCAGCCCGAGATTATTCCTTGGGATTCAACTATGAGCGATACACTGAGCAGTATGTCAGCCTCTACCGCCGCCTGCTCGGTATCGCATAGAGTGCCTCATGACCTTGCCGCTGAGACTTACGGGCAGGATATACCATTTCTTTGGCTTGAACAGCAGTTTCAAGGTGATGAGCCCCTGGAAGCAGAGTGAGGGCAGCGTGCCGTGGTATTTGCGGTAGGTATAGATTTTCGAGACAAAGTTTTCTTTCAATGTCAGCCGTCGCATGGACGACGTCGAAGCGTCGTGGACATGCAGGAAGGTGTACTTCGGGTGTACCATGCAGTGCCAGCCGCGCAGGTGCAGGCGCTTGGCCAAATCGTACTCCTCGTAGTAGAGGAAGATGCTGGTGTCGAAACCGCCGATGGCCCAGAATTTATTTGCGTCGAAGAGCATGAACGATCCGTTGATTTGCATTACGCTGACGGGCTGATCGCTTACCTTCAGGATGATGTCGCGTGGCGGGAAATGCTTGGGGAAGAGGCGTTCGCGCACGCTGTCGCCCACCAACTCGTGCCAAAATCCCGAATCCTGGCGGAATGAGCGCGAGCGCCGGCCGTCCACCTTCTGTTGCACGGGCGTCATGCAGCCTACGTCAGTATGTTTTTGCATGTATCGGCAGAGTGGCGTTACGCAGTCCTCGACCAGTAAAACATCGTTATTGAGAAAACACAGGAATTGGCCTTGCGCCATGCTTGCTCCCACCATGTTTCCTGTGCCGAAGCCCGTATTTACCTCTTTGCGCAGCAATTGGCAGCGGTCAAGGCCTTGCAGGCCCTCGCACAGTTGCTGGTAGTCGTCTGGGCGGCTTCCGTTGTCAACGATAATGACTTCGTAGCTCTCCTGCGGTATGTATTGCTTGATGGAGGCCACGCATTTCAGTGAAAGGGTGGCGTTGTTGTAATTCAGTATGATGAATGATATCATGGGTAGTTAATAGGGTAAATTGCTGAACTGTTGGCAGAATGATTCCAGCAGGGGCCATACGCGGTCGACGGTGATTAGTGCGTACTGTTCCTCGCGGTTTAGGTCGGCGAGTTGGCTGCTGATGTCGCTGGCCGCAATGCCTTTTGCAAAGATGCTGGTGTCCTGCGGAAGCCAAGTGGTCTTGCTGGCACCGGGCGAGCAGATGACCAGCGAGGGGCGCCCCATGGCATGAACGATGTGGCGTGCGCCGCCCTCGTTGCCAAAGTAGGCGGTGCAGCAGGCTGCCATGGCGGCCAGCTGGCGGGGAGTCTTGGCTTCGATGTTAAGGAAAATGGGAAGGGAGGGCTGCGACGATGTAGCAGCAGAGGGGGACAGGCTGGAGTAGATGCGGCGGGCGTTTGCTTCCTCCTGTCCGGGGGCGTAGTTGAAGATGAGTTGCCATTGCGGGAAGGCCTCTGTCAGTCGGCGCAGCACCTCGGTCATGCGATCCTCAGCCCACGTTTTGCTTGGCAGCTTCGCCGTGACGCCCACGAGCATGACGGGGCGGCTGAAGTCGATGCCCTGCTCAGCCATGTAGTGGCGAAAATCCTGTTTCTCCTGCTCGGTGATGCTCAGCGAGAGGTTTCTGTCCTCCTTCCATCTGCCGTCCGCAGTCTTTCCCTTCAGCGGCTCGGCCAGGCGCAGGTTGTGGCTTATCATGCTCTCGTCGTCTTCGCAGCCCTCGAAGCGATGGTTGAACACGCCCCATGTGTAGGGCTTGCGGATGCCTATGCGCCACTTGCTGCGCAAGGAGAAGAGGGCAAAGAGCATGGTGTTCGTGGTGGAGCGCATGTCGATGATGGCGTCGTAGCGTGTCTGATGCACCGTTCGCCACACCTTTTTTATATAAGTAAAGAAGGAATGACGCTCCTGGTCGCTGAACGTGATGATGCGGCTCAGCGCGGGATGCCCCTCGAAGAGCGGGGCGATGCGCTCGTTAAGCACGAAGTCTATCTGCGCATCGGGGAAGTTTGCCCGCAGTGTCGAGAGCAGCGGCGTGGCCAGTATGGCGTCGCCCATCTGACGGAATCGGATGACGAGAATCTTCATACGATGTCGGCTATTTGCGTTTCCTTGTACGGGCGGTTCAGATCCAGGCGGAAGAAGTGGTGCTGAATCTGCTTCTCCTTCGGCGGCAGCTGCATGTAGTTGCCATATTTGTTGCCGAGGTACTCGTCGTAGTGCTCCACGCCCAGGAACTCCTTATCCTCGAAGGGATAGACCTGCGGCGTGCCGAGGATGCGCTTCTCGATGCATCCGCGCAGCCCATCGTCATAGTCACAGACGAAGGTGCTCTCCTCATAGTCATATTTCACCATATAGCTGCGCACCTTCCTTTGCAGCCAGGCCAGCGAGAAGCATTTGTGCAACAGCCAGGGCAGCCACGAGCGCGGGCCGTGGCCATGTTTGAAGGGATCGCGACCGCGCAGGAACAGCAGGTGGCGCCAGAACTTATAGCGCTTGAAGTGCTTTCGCCGTTCGCCCTCGTCGGCCGGCACGCCGTCGATGGGAAAGACGTCGATGTAGACGCCTTCGAGGAACTTGAAGTCAGGTCGTTCGAGCACGGTGGTCGATGCGTCCTCAATCTTGGCGAAGGGGTAGGGGTAGGAAGGGTCATTTTCGGGGCTTATCACCTCGTAGGGCTGTGGCAGCCACTCTTGCCAGTGGGCCAGCAGCTGCTCGTAGTCGGGGCGTGGCATACAGATGTCCATGTCGTCGTCCCAGGGAATGAAGCCCTTGTGGCGCACGGCTCCGAGCATCGTTCCCGCCCAGAGATAGTAGCGCAGGTGATGCTCGCGGCACACGCGGTCCACGGCCTCCAGGTTGCCAATGATTTTCCGTTGCAGTATGCGGATATCGTAGTTCGTCTCGTTATGCAGTCTCATAGCTCAAGTTTAAATTCCATTTCTCGTTTCTTCTGATAGTGCGTCCAGAAGCGGCGCCGCGCCTGCATCGTTGTCTCCACGCAGACTTGTGGGTCGAAGCCTCGCAGTCGTGCATATTCCTCTACCAGCAGCTGAATGAATCGCTTTGGTCCCCACAGGCGGGCGAAGCTCTTGCATCCCGCAACCATCGTCACTGCTCCGAAGCGCATGCGGTTGATGTCGACGATGGAGAAGCGCGAGCCGCCGTCCCACAGGATATTGCCCGGCGAGAAGTCGAGGTGGAGCACTGCCTGCTCGTGCATGTGGGCAGCAAAGACGGCCAGGTTCCGGGCCACGGGCTCATAGACCTCGGGCTGGGCGTCGCCCATCTCGTAGAGCAGGTGGCTGTAGGGACACTGTATGGTAACCAGCCAGCACAGGCGCAGCAGTCCCATCGCGTTGCGGTCCTCGATATAGGCCACGGCCTCGGGTGTGTTGATGCCCTTGGCCAGCAGACGCCGGGGGTAGTCGAAGGCGCGCCGCCCCTTGGGCTGCCGCAGTCCGGCGGAGTAGATCAGCCGGTTCAGCCCCCGTGGCTGCTGGAAACGCTTCACGTTCAGCACCGTGCCGTCCGTGGCCGTCATCTTCACGATGAGGTTTCGCCGTCCGCCATAGATGTATGTCCCCTCGGCCTCCATGGCTTGGGGAATACGCTCCACGAACGTGCGCAGATGCTCATACTTCGGATTTACCTCAACGTTCATCGTTCAGTCCTTAACTTCCTCCCTGGGGATGGCCCTTCCGTTCACCATCACATACTGGCGGTCGAACTCCTCGTGGGTACGTTTCCAGCGGTTGTGCGTCCACAGGTAGAATTCCGGCTGCCTTCTGATGGTCTGTTCCAGCATTTTGAAGAATTGCTTGGTTATTTCGTTCTCCGGCTCCTGCGCGGCGTGCTGGCTCACCAACTTGAAGGTGCAGACGTATTTCCCGCGACGAGGGCGCTCCATGTCAAGATAGAACACGGCGTTGTCCTTCTTTCGCATGATGCGTTCACCGCCGGTGAAGACGGGCGTGTCGTGATTCATGAAGTCGAGCCAGAGGTGGATGTTGTGCCAACGGGGCGACTGGTCGCTGACGTAGCCGAATACGGAATGGCGTTTCTCGCGGTTCAGCCTCACCAGCTCGCGCAAGATGTCCTGCTTGGCAATGCACAGGCTCCCGTGGGCCGAGCGTATGTCGATGAACAGTCGGTCGAAGGCCTTGTTGTAGAGCGGGTGATAGATAGACCCTAATAAGGCATCGGGGTAGCGCTTGAAAGTCAGTTGTATAGCGGCCAGCCACTCCCAGTTACAGTAGTGGCCCAGTATGACGGCGCAGTCCTGTCCCTTGTCGAAGCATTGCTCCAGCTGCTCAGCGCCACGTAGCTCCATGCGGCGCAGCAGGGCCTTGTCGCTGATGGTGAGCAGCTTCATGGTTTCCACGGCATAGTCGCACAGCCAGCGGTAGAAGCGCCGTTCAATCTGTTTCACCTCTCGCTCGCTCTTCTCAGGGAACGATGTGCTGAGGTTTCTGCGCACCACCTTCCGCCTATACCTTATTATATAATAGACCAGCAGGAAGAAACAGTCGGCCAGGCCGTAGAGCGCCCAGAAAGGCAGCAGCGAGAGCAGCCAAACAAACCCGCGAAGCAGATAATAGGAGAGATTTGCCATGGATTATTGTTTTTGAGGTTTTGATTTTTCGGGATTTCGGGATTTCGGGATTTCGGGATTTCGAAATTTCGATATTTCGACATTTCGAAATCTCGCCCATTTAAAAATCCCCCTGAAGAGCCAGTACATCATCGTTCCCACAAAAAGGCCAGCCACGGCGTCGATGGCGTAGTGGGCCTGAATGTAGAACGTGGCGAAGAACATCAGCACCGACAGCACCAGCAGGGGTGCCATCAGCCAGCGCGAGCGTGTTTCCCACGCCAGCCACAACAGCACCACGGCAATGCCCACATGGCTCGACGGGAAGGCCGCCGTGGGCCGTTCGCCGGCGTCGTGAGCCTGCTGCACCAGGTCGTGGAACAGCCCGTGACCCGGAATGGGCAGCGACTCCTGATGCGTCAGGAAATAGTCGTTCACGGGCGGGAAATGGCCTTGCGCTATCTGGTCGATGCCCACGGCCTGGTAGTAGAACTGCGGTCCGGCCACGGGCAGGGCGATGAAGATGACGTAGAACAGAAAGAACGAGCCCAGGATGACGAAAGCGCAGTAGGAAAAGCGCTCATATCGTTTCAGCAGGTAGTAGAAGGCCACGGCCGCTATCATGGGATAGTAGCTGAAATAGCCCAGGCAGAGCGGCTCGCTGACCCACGGCGACGGCCATTGCTGGCTGAGCAACAGCGCCGGCTGGCAGCCAAACACCGACTGCTCTATACCGGCGAAGACGTGGTCGAGGTTGGTGAAGAGGCGGTTGAACTCGTAGGTGTCGGGATACCACCATCCCAGCAGGCACAGCTGTCCTGCCACGCGCAGCATCATGGTCAGCTTCGAGGGTCTCCAGCGGTAGAGCTGCCACAGGCCGATGGTCATGACCACGGCGCCGCCCCTGCCCACGAGCATGGGGAGGGGGTTGACCATGCGCCCCCAAAGCACCATGATGAGCAGCGCCGAGAGCACGGCGTAGCCCATCACCACCCATTCAAAGAGGCAAAGCCTCCCGTATTTATCCATCATTTATTATTTATCATTTATCATTTAGGCCATCGGCCGCTTCATTTAGGCCTTCGGCCGCAGGCCAAGGCCGCCTCAGAGCCACCCGTTCTCCTTATACCACTGAATGGTCATCTTCACTCCTTGCTCCAGCTGGTAGAGCGGCTCATAGCCCAGCTCCTTTCGCGCTGGCTCGATGTCGCATCGCCAGTTGCGCTGCTTCAGGATATGATATTTGTCGTTGTTCAGTGCCGAGATCTTGCCTGTCAGATGGCCTATCTTGTCGCCGAAGAACGTCACCACGCGCAGCACCCAGATGGGGGCCTTGATGCGCACCCACCAGGGGTGGCCCAGCTCCTCGCGGATGAGGTCGCTGAAGGTGGTGCTCTGATATACCTCGCCGTCGCTCAGGAAATACTTGCGCCCAGTCTGTCCCCATTCGCAGGCCAGGAAGACGGCCTGCACCACGTCGAGCACGTAGACGAAGGTGATGTCCTGCCGGCGGTAGCCCACGGCAAAGTCGGAATGCTGCTTGATGCTCTTTGCCATGAGGAAGTAGTCGCGCTCGCGAGGGCCGTAGACGCCCGTGGGTCGCAGCACCACGAAGGGTAGCTCGCCCACCTCCTCGCGGTATTGTCGGCTCTCCTTCGAGCTGTTCAGCTGGTCCAGCCACTGCTCGGCCATCAGTTTGCTCTTGCCATAGTGGGTGTTGGGGCGTGGCGTGTCCTCCTCGCGGATGGCCTCGTAGGGCTGCTTTTCGCGAATGGCTCCGTAGACGCTCAGCGAGCTGATGTAGACGAAGCGCTTCAGCGGCATCTTCAGGGCCATGAGCGCCCTCACCAGGTTTTTCGTGCCCTCGGTGTTCACGCGGTAGAAGTCGTCCTTCTTCAGGCATTTCGTCACGCCAGCGGCATGCACCACGTAGTCGAACTCGTGACCCATGAGCTGCATCTCCAGGTCCTTCTGGCTGGCGAGGTTCAGCTCAATGAAGTGTATGCGCTCGTCTTGAAGAAACTGCTTCGAGCTGCTGCCGCGCACGGCGGCCCACGTTTCCATGCCCTGTCTGAGGGCCTCTTCCACAATGAACGAGCCAATGAAGCCACTGGCTCCCGTAACGAGAATCTTCATAGCTTTTTTGATATTTGGGTGCAAAGTTAGTCATATTTTTGCAGATAACCAAATTTTGCCTCTCTTTATGCACTTGGCGCCTAGCCTGGCGGCGCTTTCTCCAGGCCCCGTTTTGCTGGGGAGGCGCCGCGTGAAAAAATCTCACGTGAGATTTTTTCACGCGGAGGCTTCCCAGAAAAATTTCTCACGTGAGATTTTTTCACGGGAGGCCTTCCCAGAAAAATTTCTCACGTGAGATTTTTTCACGCGGCGCCACCCCCTTGTTTTCCGGCCTTTTGAGGGTCAAAAGGGGCGCAGCCGTTTTTTCATGCAGACTTTTTGCGGGAAAGTTTTGCCGAATGGGGAAAAACAAGTATCTTTGCAGAAAATTTTTTGCTTTGGCGAAAGCAAAAATGGGGGAGATTACAGACCCCACCCCCAACCCCTCCCCTTGAAGGGAGGGGAGAGCGGACGGAAACCCTTTTGGATTGTAGGTCGAACTCTTTGGAGTGGAGGACGAATTCTTTGGATTGTAGGTCGAACTCTATGGATTGTAGGTTGAACTCTATGGATTGTAGGTCGAACTCTATGGAGTGGAGGACGAATTCTTTGGAGTGGAGGTAAAGGTGCTCTCTCGCATTGAGGGGAGGGGAGTGCCAACTGTTGGCGGTAAGCGCAGCCTCTCCCCTCCCTTCAAGGGGAGGGGTTGGGGGTGGGGTCTCTAACTAAATAAAATTGAAAAAAATATAAGCAAAGGAAAGATGAAGAAAATTCTAATCGTGAACGGCCCGAACCTGAACCTGCTGGGACGCAGGGAACCGGGCATCTATGGCGGCACCAGCTTTGAGGACTATCTGCCGCAGTTGCGCCAGCGCTTTCCCGACGTGGAGCTGGAATACTATCAGAGTAACGTCGAGGGTGAGCTGATTAATAAGATGCAGCAGGAGGGCTTCACCGCCCACGGCATCGTGCTCAACGCCGGCGCCTACACCCACACGTCGGTGGCCCTGCACGACTGCATTCGTGCCATCAAGTCGCCCGTGGTGGAGGTACATATAAGTAATGTGCACACCCGAGAGGAGTTCCGCCACCACAGCATGATCAGTGCCGCCTGCCGTGGCGTCATCTGCGGCTTCGGGCTGGACAGCTATCGCCTGGCCATAGAGGCACTGACAATGGGGAGTGAGGAGTGATAAGTGAGGAGTGATGAACGAAAAGCTGGAAGTAATAGCGTAGAAGAGTGAGCATTGACGAGTATATACTTGGCCATATAGACCCCGAGCCGGAGCATCTCTACCGCCTGTGGCGAGCCTGCAATATCGAGCTGCTCCACGGGCGCATGGCCAGCGGCCACCTGCAGGGAAGACTGCTGAAGATGCTGGTGCAGATGGTCCATCCGCGCCGCATCGTGGAGGTGGGCACCTTCAGTGGCTACAGCGCGCTGTGCATGGCCGAGGGGCTGGCCGACGACGACTGCCGCGTGTACACCTTCGAAATTAACGACGAGCTGGAGGACTTCACCCGCCAGTGGCTCAGCCGCTCGCCCGTGGGCCACCGCGTGGAGCTGATCATTGGCGACGCCATAGCCCTGGCGCCCCGCATGGGCCTGACGTTCGACATGGCCTTCATCGACGGCGACAAGCGCACCTATGTCGAGGCCTACGAGGCCCTGCTGCCCCTGCTCTCGGAAGGCGCGTTCCTCCTGGCCGACAACACCCTCTGGGACGGCCACGTGGTAGACCCCGCCTACGACCACGACCAGCAGACGCTGGGCGTGAGACGCTTCAACGACCTGGTGGCCGGCGACCCACGGGTGGAGAAAGTAATCCTTCCGCTGCGCGACGGGCTGACGCTGATGCGCAAAAAATAGCAATTTGGCTTGATTTATGTCAATTAATAATTAAATTCGTACTTTTAGGGGCAAGAAAGTTTGCGAGTGAAAGAAAAATGCCTTACCTTTGCAACGTGTTTTTCATAGTATTAGATTTAAGGTTAACAAAGGTTGGGTCACAGCGGTGACCCTTTTTTTATGTCTGCTTGCCCTTTGTGCCTTCCCTGCCCTCCGTTTCTCCGAAAATATCCCGCCGAAATGGGCAAAACGAGCTATTTTCTGTCAAAAATTTTTGCCCGTTAAAATCTTTTTTGTATTTTTGCAATCAAAATCAACCATTATACCAATGAAAAGACTACTGGCTTTATCATTTGTCATTTGTCATTTATCATTTAGCGTAGCGCAGATCAACCCCATCATTCCGGGCTATCATCCCGACCCCAGCATCTGCCGCGTGGGCGCGGACTATTATCTGGTGAACTCGTCGTTCCAGTATTTCCCGGGCGTACCCATCTTCCACAGCACCGACCTGCAGCACTGGACGCAGATAGGAAACGTGCTGACGCGCAGCTCGCAGTTGCCCCTGCCCGACGCCACGTCGTGGACGGGCATCTATGCACCCACGCTGCGCCATCACAACGGCACGTTCTACATGATTACCACCAACGTGGGCCAGCGCGGCAACTTCATGGTGACGGCCACCCGTCCCGAAGGGCCGTGGAGCGAGCCCATCTGGCTGGAGCAGCAGGGCATAGACCCCTCGCTCTATTTCGAGGGCGACAAGTGCTACATGGTGAGCAACCCCGACAACACCATCACCCTGTGCGAGATTGACCCCGCCACGGGCCGACAGCTCACGAAGAGCCACCCCATCTGGCAGGGAACAGGCGGACGATGGCCCGAGGGACCCCACATCTACAAGAAGGATGGCTACTACTACCTGCTCATCAGCGAGGGCGGCACCGAGCTGGCCCACAGCATCACCATGGGCCGCTCGAAAAACATCTACGGACCCTACGAGGCCAACCCGCAGAACCCCATATTGACCCACTGCAGCCGCAAAGGACAGGACAGCCAGATTCAGGGCACCGGCCACGGCGACCTGGTGCAGGATGCCGAGGGACGCTGGTGGCTGACCTTCCTGGCCTATCGCAACTATGGCGGCTCCTACCACCACCTGGGCCGCGAGACCTTCCTCGCACCGGTGGAGTGGCCCCAGGGCGGATGGCCCGTGGTGAACGGCGGCGAGCCTATAGAACCCCGCCAGCGCGAACCCATCAGCCAGCGCGACGACTTCGACCGACAGCTGGGACCGGAATGGATGTACCTGCAGAATCCCGACTCGACCCACTACTGGCTGCACGACGGGCGGCTGAGGCTGGTGGGCAGCCTGAGCAGCCTGAAGGACAACCAGCGGCCCACCTTCGTGGGGCGCCGACAGGAAGCGGCCTGCTTCAGCTTCGAGACCAAGATTGACTTCTACGACCTGGCCGACGAGGACGAGGCCGGACTGGCTGTCTACCAGATGCACGAGGGACACGTGCAGGCCTGCATAGGCGTCGTTCGCGACCAGCTACAGGTGAGGCTGCGCCTGAACCTGAAGAATGTCAGCACCGTGCTGTCCAGCCGCAGCATTGGCTTCCAGCCGCAGGTGTGGCTGCGCGTGACGAGCAACTCGAAGAACTATGTGTTCTACTATTCCACCGACGGCAAGGACTATCACAAGCTGGACGAAGTGGACTGCACGCTGCTCTCCACCGAGACCGTGGGCGGCTTCACGGGCGTCACGCTGGGCCTCTATGCCCACAAGGGCGGCATCACACACCAGGCCGGCGACTCGTTTGCCGAGTTCGACTACGTGGAATATAAGGAAATGAAAGAATGATAAGTCTATTTATTGTTTAACCCTTAAAAAACAAAACAATCATGAAAAAGTATCTTGCAGAACTGGTGGGAACGTTCGTGCTGACGTTCCTGGGCTGCGGCGCGGCCGTGGCACTGAGTTGTGGAACTGACACAGCCAGTGTTGTTGGAACGGCCATGGCCTTCGGTCTGGCTGTGGTGGCTATGGCTTATACGATTGGCGGCATCAGCGGTTGCCACATCAATCCGGCCATCACGCTGGGACAATTCCTCACGGGCCGCATGACGTCGAAGGACTGCGGCATGTACATGCTGTTCCAGGTCATTGGTGCCGTGCTGGCCGCTGCCGTCTTGGCACTGGTGGTGAGCACCGCTGGTGGCGACGTGGCTACTCACACGGGTGCCAACGCATGCGCCTTTGGCGTGACTAACGGATTGATTGTCGAGGTGGTGCTCACGGCGCTCTTCGTGCTTGTGGTTCTTGGTGCCACGTCGAAGACCAACGGTGCCACGAACAACTTTGCCGGCCTGGCCATCGGTCTGAGCCTTATCCTCATCCATCTGGTGGGTATCCACTTCACCGGCACGTCGGTGAACCCCGCCCGCAGCATTGGTCCCGCTATCTTTGCAGGTGGTGAAGCCCTGAGCCAGCTTTGGGTGTTCATCGTGGGTCCCTTCGCAGGCGGCGCTTTGGCTGCCGGCATCTGGAAGTGCATCCATCCGGGCAAGCAGTAAGCTGGCGGGAACGCCACTACTGAACAGCGTATTTGACAAAAGAAACGGATTAGCAGCCTGCTAATCCGTTTCTTCCGTTATATGGCGTTATGGGCTTACTGAGCCGTGTCGCCCACTTGGATGCTGATTTGCTGGCTGGCTTTGCCGCTGCGGCAGGTCAGCGTGGCCGTGCCCGACTGCTGGCGGTTGCTCTGGAGGATGACTTGTGCCAGGCCGTTGAAGGTCTTCACGCTGAAGGTGCGGGCCTGGCGGTCGGTGGGCTGCTCCTGAGCCTGCCAGGCGGGGTCGCCATTGCCTACGCCCAGGATGCGCACGGGGCCGCTGACCTCCAGCTGCACCTCCTCGCAGGCCGTGGGAACGAAACGCCCGCGACGGTCGTGCAGCTCCAGTTGGCAGATGGCCACGTCCTGGCCGTCGGCTTTCAGGCTGGTCTGGCTGGCGCTCACCACAAGGCGCTCAGGGGCGCCGGTGGTCTCGATGCGCTCGGTCTTGATGCGGCGGCCACGCTCGTCGTAGCCTCGGGCCTCAATGTAGCCGGGCTGATAGGTGGCCGTCCAGCTGAGGTGACCGTCGGCAGGCATGGCCTGGCGGCCCAGCTTGCGGCCGTTGACGATGAGCTCCACCTCGGCGCAGTTGCTGTAGGCCCAGATGTCGACCGGCTCACCCTCATGGCCTGAAAGGTTCCAGTGGGGCAGCAGGTGCAGCACGGGCTGGTCGGTCCACCAGGCTTGCAGGTAGTAGGCCTCGTCCTTGGGGAAGCCGCAATAGTCCAGGATGCCGAACTCCGAGCCCGTGGCGGGGAAAGTGAGGGGGTTGGGCTCGCCCCGATAGTCGAAGCCCGTCCAGTAGAAGAGTCCGCTGAGCCAGTCGCGCTGGTGGTAGAACTGCCAGCCCCGCTCGATGCAGTTCAGCAGGCTGTCGGAGCCTTGCGGCGAGCGGTTGATGGCTGCCATGCGCCCGTGGGCGCGGTCGTCGAAGTAGATGCCTCGCGTGCCGCAGCCCGTGGTTTCTTCTGAGCCGAGGGCCTTGCGGTCGGGATAGTTGCGACGGTGCTCCTCGACGGGGTTCTGCAGAATATAGTTGTATCCAGCCACGTCCATCGGCTCCAGAATGGTGGGTCCGCTGCTGCTGGCGGCACAGGCAGGGCGCGAGGGGTCGAGGCGGTGGCACATCTCGCGCATGGCAGCACCGATGCGCCGGCCAAAGTCGTTCCATTCTATGCCCCACTCCTCATTGCCTACGCTCCAGAGGATAATGCTGGGATGGTTGCGGTCGCGGCGGATCATCAGCTCCAGCTGGTGGCGCTGGTAGTCGTTCACTCCTGTCAGGCGGTTCTCCTCCATGACCAGCACGCCCAGGCGGTCGCAGGCATCGAGCAGCTCGGGTGTGGCGGGGTTGTGGCTGGTGCGCAGGGCGTTGCCTCCTAGGCGCTTCAGCTGCTCCACGGTCCACTGCTGCATGGCATCGGGTACGGCAGCCCCTACGCCGGCATGGTCTTGGTGCATGTTGAAGCCCTTCAGCTTCACGGGCTGGCCGTTGAGCAGGAAGCCACGGTTGGCGTCGAAGGCGATGTGGCGAATGCCCGTGGGCGTATCGTAAGTGTCGATGACCTGTCCTTTGTCGTTGAGCACTTCCGTGCGTACATTATATATATATGGGTCGTCTAAACTCCACAGATGCGGATCGCTGACGCGCAGCATAGCCTTTGTGTGGTCGTCGGCCTTGCCCATGACGGTGCGCGAGGGAGTGGTGATGTTGCCTTTGGCCTTGCCCTCGGCATCGAGCAGCGTGTGGCGCAGGCGGTAGTCCTGCTGGCTGGTGGCATCGTTGCCAACGGTGGCCTCGATGGTCAGCATGGCTTGGTCGAAGGGCGCCTCCAGACTGGCGTGGACGAAGGTGCCAAAGGTGCGCACATGAACCGGAGCCGTGCAGTTGAGCCACACGTGGCGGTAGATGCCAGCGCCCTCGTAGAACCATCCTTCTTCGAGCGAGGCGTCGGCCCTGACGCAGACAAGATTGGAATCGCCATAGTTCAGGTATTCCGTGATGTCGAATACCTGCGGCACGTAGCCGCTCTGTTCACCTCCAACGTAAAAACCGTTCACCCAGATGCGGGCGTCGCGGAAAATGCCGTCGAACTGGAGCTCGAAGTGCTGGCCCAGGTCTTCCTTGGCCACGGTGAAATGGCGGCGATACCAGCCAACGCTGGTCTCGGGGTATTTCCAGCCCACGGTCTTGTAGCCGTGGCTATGGCTGGCCTCGGCGGCGAAGGGTAGCTGCACCACCCAGTCGTGGGGCAGGTCGACGGGCCGCCACTCGCTGCCAGGCTGGAACTTGGGCGAGTAGGGGCCGGCGTTGTGGATGCTGTTGGCCTTGGTGAGGTAGTTGAAATACTCAGTGCCGCAGCCATAGTCGCGGGCTGCGTCGGCCGCATGGCCGAATGCGAACTGCCAGTCGTGATCGAGTGACAGGTGCTGGCGCTGGGCTGAGGCTGTGGTGAGGCAGCAGGCCAGCGCCAGCAGGAGTGATATGCTTTTCTTCATGGATGTTGAATAGTTTTTTTGCGTGAAGGAGGTTACCAGCTGCCGCCGCCACCACCGCCGCCACCGCCGCCGGAGAAGCCGCCGCCACCCGACGAGCCGCTGTCGCTGCTGTGGCTGATGGTGCTGATGGCGTTGCTGGCCGTGGTGTAGAAGTTGTGGACCATGTTATGGGTCAAGGCGTAGCCCATCAGAGGCGTGGATGACTCGTACCAGTCGGGCTTCTGGACTTCGATGTCTTTGAACAGGTCGTCCCACTTGTCGCTGAGTTCGAAGACCATGGCGTAGGGCAGGACTTTATAGAAATACTGCGGGTCGTCGGCTTGCAGCTGTTGCAGCCGGTCTTTCTCTGCGGTTTCAATAAATTCCTTGAAGCCAAGGAGCCGTCCCATCATCTGCACGCGGTAGTCGGTGCTGACATTGAAGCGGCCCGACATTTCGGTCAGCAGATGGCACACGACGAAGATGGCCAAAGAGGGTATGAGTCCGAGCGGGGCACCGTGGTTGATGAAGACGAAAGCGTAGACGCCCCAACAAGCCAGCATCAGCACGGTGGTGAGGATGAAGTAAAGGACGCGGCGGCCGGTGCCTTCGATGAGGTCGCCGGCGCTGCTATTGACACGAAACATGACTGCTAAGATCATAGGCAAGCCGAAGAGGAGGCCTGCGCCCATGAGCATCTCGGTGTCGATCATGGTGACGACACTATTGAAACCCAGTGCCAGCGAGCCGGCAATGGCCAGGAGACCATAGAGCCACACGGGCCACCGCATTTCGGTCAGCTTGCGGGGGCCTTTGAACTGCTTGCTCAGGGCGTCCTTGATGGCTTCAAACTCGCTGGGCCGCTCGCCGATGTCCTTCATGCACACCACGTCGCCCTCGGAGAAGAGCATCTTCATCAGCCGCTTCTGGTAGGAGGGGGCGTTTGTAGGCAGGTCTTTCACTTTCGTCAGCTCCAGGTCGGTGGTTTTGAATATCCTGCCTTTCTTGAACTCTCTGATCTTGATATAGCCTTGGCCGGCGAGCCAGGGAATGAGCGAGGTGATGTCGATGTTGTCGGCGGAGTCGTCGATGATGGTGCCCACCTCGGCGCTGCTGATGCCCTCGGGCGGATAGAACTCTATGACCTTGGTGACGTGAGGCGTGCGCTGGGTGAACAGGAAGAAGGCTATGACCACTGCCAGCAGGATGGTGAGCGCCAGGAAAAGATAGAAAAGCGTGTAGTTGACGGTGCGCACATTCTCGTAATAGTCGCTGGGCAGCTCGGCGTAGAGCGTGATGCCGTGGCGAGGCTCCACGTTGCTGGCTTCGCCCCATATCTCCGTGGGCGAAACTTCAATGCTGAGGTCTTCAATCATCCCGTCGGTCTTGCCATATTCGCCTGCATAGACCTCCAGCAGGTCGTCGATGTCGTCGGGCAGCGGCTTGTCGAACGAAATGTGGAACTCAAAATGCTCAATGGGGTCCTCGAACTCGGTGCCCAGCACCGTGTGGAAGAGATAGTCCATGTCCACCAGTCGGTCGTCGGGGTAGCTGAAGGTATAGGAGATTTCGTATCTCTGAAGTCCCTCCACCTCGCGGTTTTCATCGCCAATGCGGATGATGCAGAACTCGTCGTTGCTGTCTTCAGTGGTGAATCTCCAGCCATCAACCCTGATGTCGTCGATGACGCATCTGTAGGGAAACGACTCCAGCTTGCCATCTACCTTGTGTTTCAGCTTGAAAGAGTTGGGGATGTAGCGATAGAATCCATGACGGGGCTGGTCGAAGAAAATGTCGAAGGTCTCGGTCATCTCCCACTCGTTGTTCTCGTGGACGACGGCCTCCAGCGAGATGTTCCGATAGACGAATCCTCCACGGTTAGCGCTGACGCTGGTGCTGATGGCCAGCAGCAACATCATGCAGAATAGGCGTAGGTACTTTTTCATAGGTCAAAGATTTACGTTGACGGCCTGGCGCTCCATGTCGCTGCTTACGGAGAACATGGGCATAGGCTTGAAACCAAAAGCAGAGGCCACCAGGTTGAGGGGAAACATCTGGCAGCGGTTGTTGTATTCCCTGACGCTGCCGTTGTAATATCGGCGCGACAGCGAGATTTCGTCCTCCATCTTCGCCAGTTGCTCTTGCAGTGTGAGGAAGCTGTTGTTGGCTTTCAGGTCAGGATAGGCTTCCGCCACGACAAAGAGCGATTTCAAGGCATCGCCTATCTTTGCCTCGCCGGCCAGCAGGCCACTGCGGTCGTCATGGCTGGTGGCGGTGCGCTGGCGCGTCACCTGTTGCAGCACATCCGTTTCGTGGCGGGCATAGCCCTTCACCACTTCCACCAGACTGGGGATGAGGTCGAAACGTTTCTTGAGGAAAACATCCATTGTGGAAAATGCCTCGTTCACTTTGTTGCGCAGCATAACCAGCTGGTTGTAAATAACGAGCAACACGATGAGCAAGACCACCACAGCTCCAATAATTACGTAAACTGTCGTCATTGTTTTGTTTGTTTGGTTTTACAACATGCAAAGGTAGCCATTTTCTTTGTACTTTGCGGCCTGCTTGCTGTGTTTTTTCTTTCTTCTTCCGTTAAATAAACATAAATGGTTTCCAATAATTGGCATATAAGCCGCAATCCTCGAAGAAAAAGAGTAACTTTGCAACGTAATTGGCGTAATATGCCCTGATTGCAATGAAGAAAAGAAAAAAAATGACCGGCCGCCACCATGGCATGCAGGTCGTGACTTTGTGTATCAGCACCACCATGGTTCTAATCCTTCTGGGGCTGGTGGTGCTCTCTGTGCTCACGGCCCGCAACTTGTCCACCTATGTAAGGGAGAATATGACCATCAACTTGGTGCTGGGTGACACCGTGACCGTAGAGCAGGGCAACGCCTTGCTGCAGCAGCTGAAGGCCCAGCCTTATACCAAGCAGGCCAAGTACATCAGCCAGGAGGAGGCTTTGCAACTGATGACCGCCGAGCTGGGAGCCAACCCCGTGGAGTTTGCAGGTGTGAACCCCTTCTATGCTGAGATAGAGGTGCAAATGAAAGCCGACTACGCCAATACGGACTCGCTGCGGCGACTGGCCGATTCGCTGAAGGCCGATTCGCGAGTAGACGACGTGGCCTATCAGGCCGACCAGATTGACGATGTCAATCGCAACGTCCAGCGCATCAGCATCATCCTGCTGGTACTGTCCGTATTGCTCATCATCGTTTGTTATTCACTCATTTCAAATAGCGTGCGGTTGGGCGTCTATTCCAGGCGCTTCACCATCCATACCATGAAGCTCGTGGGAGCCAGATGGTCGCTCATCAGGCATCCCTTCCTCAAGCGGAGCATCGTCATTGGCCTGGTGGCTTCGCTGCTGGCCTGCTTGGTGCTGGGCGCACTGGTCTATTTGCTCTATCGCTATCAGCCCGGCGCGCAAGAACTCGTTGGCCATTTGGAACTGGCCATCGTGACTGCAGCCGTGTTTGTGGCCGGTTTCTTCCTCATGCTCTTCTGCACGCTGCTTTCGGTGAACAAATTCCTGCGTATGACGGCAGGCGAACTCTACAAGATTTAATTTTAAAATAGATATGGATAAGAAAGATTTTGCTTTTGGGAAAACGAATTTCATTCTTCTGGGCATAGGAATGCTGGTGGTTGTCATCGGATTCCTGCTCATGGCCGGTGGCTCATCGACCAGCGAGGCCTTTAACCCCGACATCTTCAGCGCCCGCCGCATCAAGGTGGCCCCCATCGTTTGCCTGCTGGGCTTCGTGTCGATGATCTACGCCGTGGTGCGCAATCCCGAGAAGCCTTTCCCTTGGAAGAAACAATCTACATCTGTCGAAAAATAAGGTAGAAGCTGATGGATTGGTTAGAAACAGTTATTATTGCGGTGGTTGAGGGACTGACCGAGTTCCTGCCCGTCTCGTCGACCGGCCACATGATTATCACTCAGAATTTATTGGGCCTTGACGCCGCGTCGCTGAGCGAGAGCGACAAGGCTTTCGTCCATGCCTTTACATTTATCATCCAGTTCGGAGCCATCCTCTCGGTGGTGTGTCTCTATTGGAAGCGTTTCTTCCGTTTCGACAACACACCAGCCCCACAGGGCAGCAGTCTCTTTGGAAGGCTCAAGCATAAATACTATTTCTACTGGTTGCTCATCGTTGGCGTGCTGCCGGCGGTGGTCATCGGCCTGCTGGCCAAGAAGTCGGGTCTGCTCGACTGGCTGCTCGACAGCGTCGAGGTGGTGGCCGTAATGCTGGTCGTGGGTGGCGTGTTCATGCTTTTCTGCGACAAGATTTTCAACAAGGGAACCGACGATACTCCTCTGAACGAGAAGCGTGCTTTCCGCATTGGCCTCTATCAGTGCATCTCCGTCATTCCTGGCGTGTCGCGCTCAATGGCCACCATCGTGGGAGGCATGACCCAGAAGCTCTCGCGCAAGCGTGCTGCCGAGTTCTCCTTCTTCCTGGCCGTGCCCACCATGGCTGGCGCCACGTTGCTCGATCTGCTCGACCTGTTCAAGGGCGACACCTCCTGGGCCACGTCCCACAACATCACCATGTTGCTGCTGGGCTGCGTGGTGGCCTTCGTGGTAGCCATACTGGCCATGAAGTGGTTTGTCAACTTCCTCACCAAGTACGGCTTCAAGGCCTTCGGCATCTATCGCATCATCGTGGGAGGCATCATCATACTCTTGCTGCTGACGGGACACTCACTTTCAATGGTTGATTAGGCAAATGAACTTTCAGGAAGGAGAAGTCATCTATATAAACAAGCCCTACGGCATGTCGTCGTTCGGTGCGCTGGCCCACATCCGCTACCTCATCTCGAAGAAGATTCGCGTGAAGCGGGTGAAGACGGGCCATGCCGGCACCCTCGACCCCCTGGCCACGGGTGTGCTCATCCTCTGCACCGGCCGCGCCACCAAGCGCATCAAGTCGCTGCAGTATGCCTCGAAGGAATACACCGCCACCCTGCAGCTCGGGGCCACCACGGCCAGCTTCGACCGCGAGCACACGGTGGACATGACCTATCCCACGCGCCACATCACCCGCGAGCTGATAGCTCAGACCCTGCCCCAGTTCCTGGGCGAGATTCAGCAGGTTCCGCCCGAATACTCCGCCTGCAACATCGGTGGCGACCGCGCCTATAAGCTGATGCGCCGAGGCGAGAAGGTGGAACTGAAACCCAAGACCCTCCGCATCGACGAGATAGAGATGACCGATTTCGATCCTGAGTCCATGCAGCTCTCCATTCGCGTGGTATGCGGAAAGGGAACCTACATCCGCGCCCTGGCCCGCGACATCGGCCAAGCCCTGGGCAGCGGCGCCTTCCTCACCGCCCTCTGCCGCACCCGCCTGGGCGACGTGCGCATTGAGCAATGCCTCACGCTCGACGACTTCCCTGCCTGGCTCAACAGCCAGACCATCGAGCACCCCGTGCATCAATCGTAAACAGTTATAAAAGAAAGGTACATACATGAAACTGTCGCAATTTAAATTCAAACTGCCCGAAGAGCAGATCGCACTCTATCCGCCTCATCGCGTCTTTGAGAACGAAGATGGCTCAGTAGAGCGCGTCTATCAGCGCGACCGTTGTCGGCTGATGGTGGTGCATCGCAAGAGTGAAAAGATAGACCTCTTCAAAACAGATTCCGATGGTAAAGTCACCGACGAACCACTGATATTCCGCAATATCGTAGACTACTTCCACGAAGGAGACACCTTCGTCTTCAACGACACCGCCGTCTTCCCCGCCCGCCTTTTCGGCACCAAGGAGAAGACCGACGCCAAGATTGAGGTCTTCCTGCTGCGCGAGCTGAACCAGGAGCTGCGCCTTTGGGACGTCCTCGTAGAGCCCGCCCGCAAAATCCGCATCGGCAACAAGCTCTTCTTCGACGGCGAAGGACCCATGGTGGCCGAAGTCATCGACAACACCACCAGCCGAGGCCGAACCCTGCGCTTCCTCTACGACTGTCCGCACGACGAGTTCAAGCGTGAGCTCTTCTCGCTCGGCTCAGCACCCCTGCCCCGATACATCGTCGACCGCCGCCCGGCCGACGACGACGATAACGTGAACTTCCAGACCATCTACGCCCGTCACGAAGGGGCTGTCACGGCTCCCGCCACCGGCCTCCACTTCAGCCGCGAGCTGATGAAGATCATGGAGATTCGCGGTTTCCAGAACGCCTTCGTCACCCTCCATTGCTCCCTGGGCGCCTTCGACCCCATTGAGGTGGAAGACCTCACCAAGCACAAGATGAATTCCGAGCAGGTGATCATCGACTCCGAGGCCTGCCGCATAGTGAACCAGGCCAAGCGCGAAGGCAATAAGGTATGCGTGGTGGGCGTCAGCTCAGCCCGCGCCACCGAGTCGTCCGTTGGCACCGACGGCCTGCTCAAGGAGTTCAACGGCTGGACCAACAAGTTCATCTTCCCGCCTTACGATTTTGGCCTGGCCGACGCCCTCATAGCCAATTTCTATCATCCCGAGTCGACCATGATGATGCTCACGGCAGCCTTCTGCGGCTACGACCTTTGCATGGAGGCCTATCATCAGGCCCTGAGCAACAACTTCATGTTTGGCTGCTATGGCGATGCCATGCTCATCCTCGACGACTAAGTCTTTTCCTCCGGCGCGCTGCTGTCATGGAACATACCGTCTATCTGGGCTTAGGGTCGAACCTGGGCAATCGCATCGACCTGCTCGACCAAGCCTGCCAGAAGATTAATAAGCTGATTGGCCCCATTGTGCGCCAGTCAGCTTATTACGAAACCGAGCCTTGGGGCTTCCAGTCCGACCATCCCTTCATGAATGCCGTCGTTTGCGTCAGCACCCAACTCTCGCCCCGCCAGCTGCTGCGCCGCACCCAGCGCATCGAGCGCCAGCTGGGCCGCCGCGAGAAGACCGGCCTCGACGGCGTCTATCACGACCGCCCCATCGACATCGACATCCTGCTCTACGACCAAATCCACGTCGACGAGCCCGACCTCATCATCCCCCATCCGCGCATGCTCATCCGCCCCTTCGTCATGGAGCCCTTGCGCGAAATCTGCCCCGAGTTCCAGCCAAGCTGAGCTACACACATTATAAATAATAAGACAACTTGGACAACTTATAATTAAGATGTTGTTCCAGGTTGTCTTACTTTTTATATATTATTTGCAATAATATGTTTGTCTATGTTACTTGGAAATCGCTGTAATGCGAAATCCAATGGCAAAGATACAACAAATGACTGATAAATTGCACAAGTTCGTTGGACTGGAATCGTCAACTAATACTCAAAGGAAGTTACTGGCAGGTATGTGACGTATCACGTTGTCGTCGCCACACACAATGACATCCTCATTGTTCTTAGCCTTTTCTTCCAGCATTTCGCGCTCCGCAATCTCCAGGCCACGCTCAATTCTGTCAACCATCTGCTTGTGCTCATTACTTGACATACGCTTCTATCTATATACAGATGTTTCTGTATCATTGTTAACGCCGCAAAGATACAACAAATCTTTGTAAAAAGAACGCCTTGGCTTTTCTTTTTATATATTATTTGCAATAAAATATGTTTATCTAACCAACTTAATGCTAACGAGACAAACAAGGAAAACTTGTCAGTCTCGCAGGTGTTTTTATGTGATATGCTGTAAAAAACTGCCTGTGCCATTATTGCGCAAGTTAGGTAGGAAGATTATTGGCAAAAATTGCGGATTTACGCTGAAAAAGTAAATAACAATGGTGATAAAACGAGGTGTTCATCTGAAAAAACTCATTGACAGCAAGCACAACGGGATGATAAAAGTGGTGACTGGCATAGGCGTTGTGGCAAGTCTTATCTGCTTTTCAATCTCTTCAGTCATCATTTGAAAGAAGTTGGTATAGCTGTTTTTCCCGAAGAAGAACATTTCCAAGGAATAAAAGTCGGATCCTGCCGTCCGCTCCAGCATATACGGCCGCCCGCCCTCACGAATAAGGGCGCCCGCCCTTATTGATGAGGGCGGGCGGCCGCAACGAGCCAGAACGTACCTTTCTCCCTGTATCCCAGCGTCTTTTCCCCTGTTTGCAGGCTCCTTTTCCCCTTTTGCAAGGCCTATCCTTTTTCGTAAGCCACGTTCTCTTCCTCATCGAGCCGTTCTCTTTCAGTAAGAAACGGCCTTTTCCCTGATTTTTGCATATTTTCGAGCATCGAGAAAATATCCAGTTTGTGCTGGCCCGCAAGCAGAAGTGCCGCGTCATCATCACCAACAACTACAAGGACTACCGCCTCCTGCTGGGCGCACAGATTATCAAGCCCTCGAAGGTAAGGACGATAGCCCGATAGATATAATAAGGTGCAGCGAAACAAAGAGCGGAAACCACTCGCTGAGGATGTCAGCACGGTTTCCGCTCTTACTTTTATTCTATACTCTGGAAAACATCTATCATGTGACGCGAAATCTTGGGTATAGATCCAATGACAGCCTCCAAATCATTATCTGCAAGAAAGAAAATCAACACCTCACTTTCCTTGACTGCTCTGTTTTCCACTTTACCAGGATGCAGGTTAGGCATATCTCCAATGATGTGGTTTGCCTCATTTCTCAGAATTTCAAGGCGTCGCATCTTATAGTCAATTTCTTCTTTCGATGGTTCTGCGTATTGATTTAGGCGAATATAGAATTTCCCTGAACGAATGTCAACTCGCCAGAACAATCCTTCCCAGTAGCCATCCGTCTTTCTTGCAATGTCTATCTGAGTCCACGGCCTGCCAAAGCTTGTTCCGTTTCTAATTTCAAGATAAGGGACACCCTGCTTCGTCATATTCTCAACAATGGTATCGCAAAGATATTTCTGAGCATCCGCACTCCACAGAACATCATAATCATGCTTAACGAATAATTTCTCATGGAAAGAGTTGATGGTTTCAACAAAGGTATAGGTAATGTAGTCATAATACATTTTAATCAACGGATGCAAGTCAATCATTTTTTCAAGTATTGAAGACATCATACCTGCGTTGATTACCTCATACCGATTTTGTGAAACTTCCTTTTCCTCCTGCGAATTGATATACGCAAGTTTGTAATAGAAATAGCGGTAACAATTCGGGTAGATTTCTTTGTATCTGGCAAGTTGTCCGCTATGTGGCATGCTCCATGTCTTATCCTCAAACAATACCGTCTGCTCCTCGCCATTGTCCTCAAAGCGGAACGTCAGCAATACATCAACGTTGTTTTCTTGTCGCTTCAATTCAATAGAGTTAACGGCTCTGCCACAATCTTCTTTCTTCAGTATCAAGCTATCAAAGAAAGCGTATTTGTAAGTCTTGTACTCCTCATTAGAGTCAAGGAAATAAATGAGCCATACAAGGAAAGCATCCGTGGTCAGTTCCTTGGGTGCATGAAAGAAAATGTTTGTTTTAGTTTTCATAATTGTCACTATTTTAGTATGCAATCAATCCTTTTCCTGTTTCCAAAGCCGCAGCAATAGCTTCGGATATTTTCATTCCCGTTTCTAATTCAATCCATAGCCATTGGCCATTGGGATTACATTCCAAAAACACATATTCTCCCGACGGAGTGAC
>JAFPTC010000067.1 GCA_017400455.1 Prevotella sp.
CAGGCTGAATGGCTTGGTGAATATGCCGATAATCTCAATCAGCGGCATCAGCGGCAGCGGAGCCTTGAGGAAGAGGGGGACATCGGGCCAGAGGATGTCCTTCCAATAGTGCTTATTGCCAAATAGGTTGACTGCGAGGAAGGTGCAGACAGCCAGCACCAGCGTGATGGCAATGTTGCCCGTCAAGTTCGCACCACCGGGGAAGAAGGGCACAATACCCATCAGATTGTTGATGAAGATGAAGAAAAACGCCGTCAACAGGTAGGGCGAGTAACGCTTATAGTCCTTCCCCACTCCTTCCTTGATGACGTCGTCCTCCACCATCACGATAATCATCTCCATGATGCCGACAAGGCCTTTGGGTGTTTCCTTGAGCACGTCGTGGCGACGGTACCAGCGCGCGGTGGTGAGCACAAGCAGCAGGATTAAGGCGCTGTTAATGATCAGACTAAGCACATTCTTGGTGATGCTGATGTCAAAGGGGCGTACAAGCGAACCGTCGTCGGCACGCTCAACCACTTTGCCGTTGTACTTCTCCTCCTGCGAGATGAAAAAGCCTTCGTACTCCTCGCCTTCCTCGAGATGGTGCGAGGAGAACACGTGCCAGCCGGAGATTTTCGAGCGGACAATGACTGGCAGGGGTATGCTGATGGGCTTGCCGTTCACCGTGGTGATGTGCCACTCGTAGGCATCGCCGATATGGCCGAAGAGGTACTCGTTCATGTCCAAGCCATCCTCGGCTTCTGCCTCAGCTTCAGCTTCATGAAGCGCAGCCTCGGTTTCTCCGAGCGCAGCTTCTGACTGGCTGAGCGAAGTTCCGGTTTCGCTGGAAAAAACACCCAGCGGAATCGTCAGCAACACCATCAACAGTATTCGTTTTATGCTCTTCATCATCACCTGCTCCAAACGTCTCTGCTCTAAGCTCAATCCTCCAAGTCCAAATCTCTACCCTACCATCAATCCACACAGACGGTTATCACGTCGTTACGTACTTCAACGAAACCGCCGTCTATCTCCAGCATCTCCTTTTCATCCTCGGCAGCCGAAGTCATCGGCAGATAGCGGACGACCCCTTCGACAAGTGTCGAAATCAGGTTATCGTGTCCACGGAGCACCGTAAACCGCCCCATGGCACCAGGCAAATCCACCACGCTGACCTCTTCGTCAAGCAGCGTACACTCTGGAGAAAGCACTAATAGTCTCATTGTAACATTTTATTTCCCTTTTCAATGGCCTCTTCGATGGTGCCGACGTTGAGGAACGCCTGTTCGGGGATGTGGTCCACCTTGCCATCGATAATCATGTTGAAGCCACGGATAGTGTCATTGATGTCCACCATCACGCCTGGCACGCCTGTGAACTGCTCAGCCACCGCGAAGGGTTGCGAAAGGAAGCGTTGCACCTTGCGGGCACGGTTCACCGTCAGCTTGTCCTCGTCGGAGAGTTCCTCCATGCCGAGGATGTTGATGATGTCCTGCAACTCCTTGTAGCGCTGCAGTATCTGCTTCACACGCTGGGCGGTGTCGTAGTGCTCCTGCCCCACGACGTTGGGGTCGAGGATGCGGCTGGTGCTGTCAAGCGGGTCAACAGCCGGGTAGATGCCCAGCTCGGCAATCTTTCGGCTCAACACCGTCGTGGCATCCAGATGGCTGAACGTCGTGGCCGGTGCAGGGTCGGTGAGGTCGTCGGCAGGCACATACACCGCCTGGACCGAGGTGATGGAGCCATTCTTGGTCGAAGTGATGCGCTCCTGCATCCGTCCCATTTCGGTGGCCAGCGTCGGCTGATAGCCCACGGCGCTCGGCATACGTCCCAGCAGGGCGCTCACCTCCGAGCCTGCCTGCGTGAAACGGAAGATGTTGTCAATAAAGAAGAGGATATCCCTCGGCCCGTCGGCACCGCCTTCGTCGCGGAAGCTTTCGGCCAGCGTCAGGCCGCTTAACGCTACGCTCTGGCGGGCACCTGGCGGCTCGTTCATCTGTCCGAACACCATGGCCACCTGGCTCTTCTCCACCTCGGCTGCGTCCACCTTCGAGAGGTCCCAATGGCCCTCCTCCATGCTTTGCTTGAACGCTTCGCCATAGCGGATGACATCGCTCTCAATCATCTCGCGCAGCAAGTCGTTACCCTCACGGGTACGCTCGCCCACGCCGGCAAAGACGCTGAAACCGTTGTGACGCTTGGCGATGTTGTTGATGAGCTCCTTGATAAGCACCGTCTTGCCCACGCCTGCACCACCGAAAAGGCCGATTTTTCCTCCCTTCAGGTAGGGCTCCAACAGGTCGATGACCTTGATGCCCGTGAAGAGCACCTCCTGCGAGGTGGTGAGGTCCTCGAAGCGAGGGGGCTGGCGGTGGATGGGCAGGGCACCCTCCATGTCGAGGGTCGTCATGCCGTCGATGGCCTCGCCCGTCACGTTCATCACACGTCCCCGCACCTGAACACCCACGGGCATGGTGATGGGGGCTCCGGAAGGCGTCACTTCGGCGCCACGTGCCAGGCCGTCCGTACTGTCCATGGCGACACAGCGAAGCATGTCGTCGCCCAGATGCTGCTGCACCTCCAGCACCACACGGCGTCCGTCGGCGCGATGCACCTCAAGCGCGTCGTGAATGCGGGGGAGCGCCTCTTTCTCTGCCGCCTCTGCCACAAACTGCACGTCCACAACGGGGCCAATTATCTGACTGATGATACCTTTCATACCATTTCTCTTTTTTCTATAAGAAACGAAACAAACAGCTGTTTTATTTTTCCGCCGCGAAAATATGTATTTTTTTTCACTCTTGCAAGTCTTTTCGATTTTTTGAGCTTTTACCTCTCCCCTTTTCTGCCTCGACGCCTATGCTTGCCGGCAGGGGACAACGGGCTTTTTTCCTACGTTGTAGTTGAACCAACGCGTTGGGCCGCGTGTACCAACGTGTGGAGCCACATGGACCAACGTACCAGAGCCGATCAAAAAAACAACGTCCCTGCTGGAGCAAGGACGTTGTAGAAGTTTTTTCATCAGCGATGTCTGCCACGCTCAGGAGCAGCGGGCTGCCGAGGCGATGGCGTTTAGCCGAGATAAGCCTTGAGCAACTTGCTGCGGGTGCCC
>JAFPTC010000068.1 GCA_017400455.1 Prevotella sp.
AGGGGGAAGGTCTCGCGGTTGGCACGGATGGTGGGGTCGGTCACTTCGTGGCGCTGTAGCTCAAGATAGTAATCGTCGCCGAAGACGCGGTGATACCACTCTATGGCCTCGCGGGCACCGGCGATGTCGCCATTGAGTATCTTCTTGGGCACCTCGCCGGCAATGCAGGCCGAACAGACGATGAGGTCTTCGTGGTAGCGCTCCAGGTCTTCGCGGTCGGTACGCGGCCGCATATAGTAGCCGTCGGTCCAGGAACGCGACACCAGCTTGATGAGGATCTTGTAGCCATGATAGTTCTTGGCCAGCACAATGAGGTGGTAGCCGCTCTGGTCTTCCTTGCCGCGACGGAGCGACTTCGATCCGTGGCGCGACACATACATCTCGCAGCCGAAGATGGGCTTGAAGGGTTCGAGGCCTTGCTTCTTGCGATCCTTGTTCACGCCCATCACAATGTCGTGGAATTCCTTGATGCCGAACATGTCGCCATGGTCGGTGATGGCCAGTCCTCGCATGCCATCCTTGATGGCCTTGTCTACCAGACTTTTAATTTTCGACTGTCCGTCGAGTATAGAATAGTACGTATGTACGTGTAAGTGTATAAAATCTTCCATTTTGTAGGATTTAAGCCCTCAAAGTTACTCCAAAAAGTTGAAAAAGCCAAAAGAATTGTGCAAAAAGTTTGTAAATTAATAAAAAAGCATTACCTTTGCAGGTGATAACCGAAAGATGTCTGCAAAAACTGACATGGGAAAGAGAATTAAGAAACTCAAGAAAATAAGAATACACCGTGAAGGCACTAACGAACTGCTCTATAGCCTATTCGCCATCGTAGCGGTGGCGGTGCTGTTGTGGCGCTCGTTTGACACGTGGATCCCCTTTGCCGCCTTTCTCTTGGTATTTGGAGTGACGTGGCTGCTGGTGCTTAATTTCTATCGCTGCCCCATACGCTATTTCAATGGCGACACTGAGAAGGTGGTGGTGGCTCCGGCCGACGGAAAGATAGTGGTGGTGGAAGAAACCGACGAGAACGAATACTTCCACGACAAGAGGCTGATGATCAGTATCTTCATGAGCCCGTTGAACGTGCATGCCAACTGGTTCCCCGTGGACGGACAGGTGAAGTTTGTGCGCCACTTTAACGGAAACTACCACAAGGCGTGGCTGCCGAAGGCCAGCGAAGAGAACGAGCATGCCGACACGATGATTGAAACGCCCGACGGGCAACAGGTGCTGGTGAGGCAGATTGCCGGAGCCATGGCCCGACGCATCGTCACCTATGCCAAGGACTTGGAAGAGTGCTACATTGACGAGCACCTGGGCTTCATCAAACTGGGATCGAGGGTCGACGTGTTCCTGCCATTGGGTTCAACGCCCTGCATCAAAATGGGACAGCCCACCACGGGCGACCTGACCGTCATCGCGAAGTTGCCATGAGCGAAGTCCCCCACCCCACCTGGCTTCACCCGCAACTCTCCATTCTTAACTCTTAATTCTTAACTCTTAACTCTCAACTCTTGAAAAAACATATCCCCAACGCCATTACCTGTTGCAACCTCATTTCAGGCTGCATGGCCACCATCTATGCCTGCTCATGCTATTTCGAAATGGCTCTCTGGGCCATCATTGCAGGCGCAGTGTTCGACTTTTTCGACGGCATGGTAGCGCGCCTGCTGCACGTGTCGTCGCCCATAGGCAAGGAGCTGGACTCACTGGCCGACGTGGTCACCTTTGGCGTGGCGCCCTCGATGGTGCTCTGCATGTGGACGGGAACGCTGCTCTTTGGCCACACGCTGCCCATGTACGTCATGTTTGCACCGCTGCTCATGGCGGCCTTCTCGGCCCTAAGGCTCGCAAAGTTTAACCTGGACGAGCGCCAGACCATGGGCTTCATCGGCCTGCCCACACCTGCCAACGCCCTTTTCTGGGCTTCGCTGATAGCCACCTGGGGCCACGAGCTGGCCATCTTCCCCTCCATCCTGCCCATAACACTGGTGATGATGTTGCTCAGCTGCTATCTGCTGGTGAGCGAGATTCCCATGTTCGCACTGAAGTTCAAGACATGGGGATGGAAGGGCAACGAGGTGAAATGGGGCTTCCTGCTGAGCTGCATTCCGCTGGTCATCTTCTTCGGAACCGGCTCGCTGGCCATCATCATTGCCTGGTACGTAGTGCTGTCGGTAGTGACGCACAACATCCACGGACAAGAGAAATCACAACCGGAACCGTAAATCTGATACATAGTCTATGCAATTCATCTTATCACTCCTTGGCTTTTTCTTCCTGCTGGTGACCATCGGTATGGGCATCCTTGTATGGAACGTGAGAAGGCGTATGAAATCCATTCGCGATGCTATGCAGGACAGCATGGACGACGAGGAATTCCTGCGCAAAGCCGACAAACACTACTACAAGAAGAAGGCAAACACCGGGGTCGAATTTGACGAGGAATACTTCAAGGGCGACCCCAACCGCGACCGCAACAAGCAACAGTCGCGCCAGGAACGGAAAAGCCAAAGCACCACCTTCACAGCCAGCAACGGCGTGACCATCATCGACGGCCGCGACGCCAAGGCACGCAAAAAAATATTCGCCCAGGATGAGGGCGAATATGTAGATTTCAAAGAAGAATAATAAGATTCTGTGCTGCTACATCTTTGAGATGATGCCCACTTCTGATGCGCGCACAAACTCGATGATGTGGCGGATCTCCGCACTGTCGGGCACCTGCTGCTCAATCTGGTTCACGGCATCGAACGTCGATGTCTTGCCATGGAACAGCAGACGGTAGGCGTTGGCAATGTGCTTCAATATCTTCTCGTCCACGCCGTAGTAACGGCCCATGGTGTAGTTCACGCCGCCGTATTCCGACCGCTTGGTGCAGATGATATAGGGCGGCACGTCCTTAGAGAAGGTGGTGCCGGCCTGAATCATGGCGCCCTGTCCTACGCGGGTATTGGCGTTCTCAATCACTGAGGAGGAGAAAATCACGCCGTCTTCGATGCGGCAGTCGCCGGCAATCTTCGTGCCATAGCCAAAGACGCAGCGATTGGCCACCTTCGTGTCGTGGCTAATGTGGCTACCCTCCATGAGCACGTTGTCATTGCCAATGACCGTCTGCCCACCGTTATGGGTGGCGCGGTTCACGACCACGTTCTCGCGAATAATGTTATTGTTGCCGATGATACACTCCGACTTCTCGCCACGGAAGTCGAAGTCCTGCGGCAGCGCACCGATGACGCTTCCCTGGTGCACCTTGTTGTGGCTGCCCATGCGGGTGCCATCGAGGATGCTCACGAAGGGGAAAATGATGCAGTTGTCGCCAATGACCACATCGTCCTCGATATAGACGAAGGGAAATATCTTACAGTTGTTGCCGATCTTCGCCTTGGGGCTAATTTCAGCTCTTGGACTAATTTCACTCATTGTTTCTATAATTAGGAATTAGTAATTAGGAATTAGTAATGAGTAATTATGATTAGACTGTCAATCATAACAACTTGCATCATTGCGTTTATTGGGTCTGCGAGCATACCGTGTGCAAAGGTTATCATAATCATTAATTACTCATTACAAATTACTCATTATTTCGAGCCTCCGCCCAGTGCCTGGTAGAGGTTCACCACAGCCTGCATCTTCGAGAAATCGTCGGTGACCTTCGAGATGCGGGCGTTCAACAGGTTGGTCTGAGCCTGGATGACCTCCAGATAGCTGCTGCCCTTCGACTTGTAGAGCAGACGGGTGTCCTCCACGTTCTGGGCATAGAGATCCACCTGCTTCTGGTCCAGCACGCTGCGCTCGGCGCTGCTGTTATAGGCCAACAGCGCGTTCGACACCTCATTGCCAGCCTTCAGGATGGCGTTCTGCCAGGTGTTGAAAGCCTGCTCCTGCTTGGCTTTTGCCACCTTCAGTCCGGCCACTATCTGGCCATGCTGGAAGATGGGCTGCGTCAGCGATCCTACTGCCGAGAGCAGCCATTTGCCAGGATTGACCACGGCGCCCAGGTTGTTGGTAAACGCAGCGTTGCCCGACACCGTGATATTCGGATAGAAGCGCGAGCGAGCCGTCTCCACGTCGTAGAAGCACTGTGCCAAGGCCATCTCGGCAGCGTGAACGTCAGCACGGTTCGAGAGCAGCTGAATGCCCACGCCGGTTGAGAACTTCTCAGGCAGGTGCTGGTCATAGAACGATCCACGGTCGATGCGATGGCCGGCCTCATTGAGCAGCAGCGACATGGAGTTCTCCATCTCGCGAATCTGCCGCTTCAGGTCAATGGCCTGTGCCTTCACGCTATAGTAGCTGGCCTCGGCGCTCTGCACGCTGGTGGAGCGAGCGCGTCCCAGCTGCATCTGCAGTTTCATCATGTCCCACGTGTCCTTCACCAGGCCCTCCATGTCGTTGAGGATGGCCAGCTGCTCGTCGAGCATCATCAGTGTGTAGTAGAGATTAGCCACGCCACAGATGATGTTGGTTTTCACTGCCACCTGATAGTCCTTCGTGGCCAGCAGTTGCACCTGTGCAGAGCGTTTCTGCGAGAGGATGTTGCCAAAGAGATCCACGTTCCAGCTGGCCGAGATGGGCAGCTGATAGGTCTTCGACGTCGAAGCACCGTCCATCTGCACCCTGCTGATGGTGCCCTGCGGGGCAATGGCCACGCCAGGCAGGAAGGCCAGCTTGGCCACCTTCAGCATGTCCTCCATCATCTTCACGTTCAGCGCAGCGTTGGCCAGGTCGGTGTTGTTCTCCAGCGCCTTCTCGATGAGTGCCTGCAGCTGCGGGTCGGTAAACACCTCGCGCCAGGGCAGGTCGCCAAATCGCTCGTCAGTATTGGTAACGAGGGTGTCAACGTCGCTCACCGTGTCGCGGAAGAGTCCCGTGGTGTTCACGTCAGGACGATCATATTTGTTGTAGAGTCCGCAGCTCGCCATCATCAGCGAGGCTGCGGCTATAGTCAATAGTTTCTTCATTGCTTACTTCTCTAATTGATATTCAACAGGTCGCTTGGCATACTGCTGCAATTCGCTGACCACGTCAGGATTCTCCTCATCGCCCTCAAACTTCATAGGGCTGATCTTCTCCTGGAGGCTCTGGAAGATGACGAACAGCGTAGGCACCACAAGAATCTGGCACAGCGTACCGATGAGCATACCGCCGATGGCGGCAGCGCCCAGCGTCTGGTTGCCGTTCTTGCCCACGCCGCTTGCAAACATCATGGGCAGCAGACCGATGATCATGGCCAGTGACGTCATGAGGATAGGACGCAGACGGGCTGCGGCACCCAGCACGGCCGACCACGAGATGGCCATACCCGTCTGGCGGCGCTCCAGTGCGAACTGCACTATCAGGATGGCGTTCTTAGCCAGCAGACCAATGAGCATGATGAGCGAGATTTGCATGTAGATGTCGTTGGCATGGCCAAAGATCTTTGTAAAGAGGAAGCATCCTGCCAGTCCGAAGGGCACGGAGAGCAGCACTGCCAGCGGCAGGATGTAGCTTTCATACTGTGCCGAGAGGATGAGGTAGATGAACAGGAAGCAGAGCACGAAGATGATGGCCGTTGAGTTGCTGGCCTTAGCCTCCTCACGCGTCAGTCCGCTGTAGTCGTAAGTATAGCCCGTGGGCAGCACCTGGTCGGCCACCTCCTGGGCAGCCTTGATGGCCTCACCCGTAGAGTAGCCAGCGGCCACTGTACCCGTCACGTTGATACTGGTGAACAGGTTGAAGCGGTTGATGTTCGAGGGGCCATAGACGCGCTCAAGCGAGCAGAACTCCTTAATGGGCGACATGCCAGCAGGCGTGCGTACATATATATTATTAAGGCTCTCTGTCGTCATGCGGGTCTCGGGTGCTCCCTGAATCATTACGCGGTAGAGCTTGCCATAGGCGTTGAAGTTAGAGGCATAGAGACCGCCATAGTAGCCCTGCAGCGTGGAGAGCACGGTGCTGGGCGAGATGCCGCTCTGCTTACACTTGGGCACGTCGACATGCACCATGTATTGCGGGTACGACGGGTTATACGACGTCTGTGCCATCTGGAACTCCGGACGCTTGTTCAGTTCGGCAATATATTCGGTTACAATTCCATAGAACTTCTCTAATGAGCCGCCCGTGCGGTCCTGCATCACCAGGCTCACGCCACTGTTGGCCGAGAAGCCGGGAATCATTGGCGGCGAGAAGGCCAGAATCTTGGCATCCTTGATGTGGGCCGTCTTCAGGAAAATCTGGGCCACCACGCCCGTCGACTCGTAGGGGTTGAGGAAGAAACGGTAGATGCCGTCGCCCTGCCACAGTCCGCTGATCTTCCACCACAGTCCTTTCTGACGCTCCTCAAAGGGCTTCAGCTTGATGATGAACGTGGCCTGGTCGGAGCCAGCACCGGCTATGAAGTTATAGCCCTGAATCTGCTCGCGGCTCTGAATGGCGGGATCGGCAGCCAGGATGCTGTCTACCTCGTTGATAATTTGCTTCGTGCGGGCCACCGACGTTGCCGGCGGCATAGAGATGGTACAGAACACGGTGCCGGTATCCTCGTCGGGCACCAGACCGGTCTTCGTCACCATCATCGAGCCTATCAGCGCGGCGATGCCCACGAGCACCACAAGGCCTATCATCACCGGCTTGCGCACAGCCTTCTCCACACGCGTCTTATACTTGTTCAGAATCTTGTCGTAGGCCGTGTTGAAGGCCAAGTGGAAGCGGTCAATGCGGCTCATCTTCTTCTCCTTGCCATGCTCGTCGTGCGGTTTCAGGAAGATGGCGCACAAGGCGGGCGACAGCGTCAGGGCGTTCAGGGCCGAGATGAAGATGCTCACGGCCATGGTCACACCGAACTCGCGGTAGAACGTACCGGTGGTACCACCAAGGAACGACACGGGGATGAACACCGAGGCCATGACCAGCGTGATGGAGATGATGGCGCCCGAAATCTCGTTCATGGCGTCGATACTGGCCGTCAGCGCGCTCTTATAGCCCTGGTCCAGCTTGGCATGCACGGCCTCGACCACCACAATGGCATCATCGACCACGATGGCGATGGCCAGCAGCAAGGCCGATAGCGTGAGCAAGTTGATGGAAAAGCCGAAGATGCTGAGGAAGAAGAACGTACCGACGAGCGAGACGGGCACGGCGATGAGCGGGATCAGCGTCGAACGCCAGTCCTGCAGGAACACGTAGATGACCAGGAACACCAGCAGCAGCGTGAACAACAGCGTGAACACCACCTCCTCGATGGAGGCGTAGAGGAACTCCGTCACGTCGTAGTTAATCTTGTAGTACATGCCTGGCGGCATGAGCTTCTGCTGCTCGGCCAGCTCGGCCTTCACCTGCTTGGCTATCTCGTTGGCGTTCGAGCCGGCAATCTGCTGCACCATGCCCATCACCGATGGGATGTTGTTGTTCTTCATCGACACGGTGTACTGCTGTCCGCCCAGCTCGATCTCGGCCACATCCTTCAGCTTCAGCGTGTTGCCGTTGGCGTCGCTGCTCACCACAATGTTGCCAAACTCCTCGGCGCTCTTCAGGCGGCCCGTATAGCGCATGGCATACTCATAGGCCACGTTGCTCTCCTGACCGAAGTTACCAGGAGCAGCCTCCACGTTCTGCTCGGCCAGCAGAGCCATGATGTCGCTGGGCATCAGGCTGTATTGCTTCAGCACGTCGGGGTTCAGCCAGATGCGCATGGCATAGGTCTTCAGACCCGGGCTTTGCACGTCGCCCACGCCCTGAATACGCTTGATGGCCGGCACGATGTTGATGTTGTTATAGTTCGTGAGGAACTCGTCGTCATATCGTCCGTCACTGGTCAGGGTGAACATCAGCACCTGACTGGTCTGTCGCTTCATCACGGTCACGCCAATGCGCGTCACCTCGGCCGGCAGCAGCGCCTGCGCCTGTTGCACTCGGTTCTGCACGTTCACCGCACACATGTCGGCGTTCATGCCCTGACGGAAGAGGATGCTGATGCTGGCCGAGCCTGACGAGGCCGACGAGCTCATGTAGTCCATGCCTTCCACACCGTTGATGCTTTCCTCCAGCGGTGCCAGCACAGAGTTCTTCACTGTCTCGGCGTCAGCACCAGGATAGCTGGTGAACACCACCACCGTGGGCGGTGCAATGTCGGGGTACTGCTCAATGGGCAGCGACACCAGACCAATGAAACCCAGTATGACGATGAGGATCGAGATCACCGTCGAGAGCACTGGGCGTTTTATGAAATTTGTAAATGTCATATTCCTTCGTTCTATTTACTCATAGCATTCACAATGTCACCGGCCGTCATTGCCTTGGCCTGCTCCTGAATCTTCTCCTGGTAGCGCTGCGGAGTGATGGGCACAATCTCCATCTGGTCGTTCAGCTTTGTAATGCCGTTGGTCACGTACTTGTCGCCCACCTTCAGTCCTTCGGTGACGATGTAGTTGACGCCGTCGTCCTGCGGGTCCACCTTAATCTCGGTGTACTGCACCTTGTTGCTGTCGTTCAGCAAATAGACAAACTTCTTGTTCTGCACCTCCATCACCACGCTCTGGGGAATGACGATGGCGCCCGTGTTCTGGCGCGGCACGATGATGGTGCCCGAACCGCCGCTCTTCAGCAGGCTCTCGGGGTTGGGGAAGCGAGCCTTCAGCTGCACGGTGCCCGTGGCTTGGTCGATGACGCCGCTGATGGCTGCCACCGTGCCGTCATAGCCATAGATGCTGCCGTCGGCCAGCTGCAGCTTCACGCTGGGGAACTGCTCCACGGCGCCCTTCAGGCCGCCATCGGCCTTCGACAGGGTCAGCATGTCCTTCTCGGTCATCGAGAAGTAAACCTCCATCTGGCTGATGTCGCTCACGTGGGTCAGCACGTTCGATGCGCTCACCAGGGCGCCTTTCTTGAAGGGCAGCGTGCCCACCACGCCTTTGGCGGGGCTCTTCACGTAGCAGAAGCTCAGTGACTCGCGGGCCGAAGCCAGCGCAGCCTGGGCCTGGGCCAGTCCGGCCTGGGCGCTCTTAAACGAGTTTTCGGCCGTCTGCAGCTCATACTCGCCAATGACGTGGCTGTCGAAGAGCTGCTTCGAGTTCTCGTATGTCAGCTTGGCCGTGTTCACCTGGCTCTGCGCCGTGTTCACGGCAGCCTGGGACTGGCGCACCTGGGCCTGATAGGTCTCATTGTCAATCACGAAAAGCAGCTGTCCGGCCTGCACGGTCTGGCCTTCCGTCACGTTGATCTGAGTGAGGAAGCCCGACATCTTGGGCCTGATTTCCACATCCTGAATGCCGTTGATCACGGCGGGATACGTCGTCTGCATCTCGGCGTCTGAAGTCTTCACTTCCTCCACCGGATACTCATTGTCGCCAAAGCTGGGCATACCGCCGCCACCGCCACAGGAAGCCAGGACGATGGTCGCAGCTGCGACCATAAACATTTTCACTTTTTTCATACCTATTTCAAATAACTAAATTTATATATAAATTTCAAAGTCGAGTGTCCAAACTAACGCATCACGCGTTTTTTGGCATGCAAAGGTACAAAAATCTTGGTAAACGCAGCCGTTTTGTTTTAAACTTTTACACTTTATTAGCAAAAGCAAACGCAGGTCATAATTTCCATGAAAAACCGCTTACCATCGCATAGTTTACGAATAGGACATCCGCCTTCGGAAAAAGACCATAAAGATGGCTCAGACTTTGACTACGAACCATAATTTTTATCTTAGACTACGAATTAAACGAATTATACGAATTTCCAAAACTCGTCTTCACGACTACGAATTATACGAATTCTACGAATTTCCAAAAATGATAATCCGTATGTACCCGATAGATGACCTGCGCTCGAAAACGCGCAATGGATAGCTACTAAATATTCAACAAAGATTTAAAGATTTTAAAGATTCCATGCGGACTGGGGTAACTACTCAGTCATGTGCTGCATTAGACAAAAATCTCCAAAAATCTACAAAAATATGCCATCAAAAGAGATTTATGTTAGATTTTTGAAGATTTTTGTCCTTTTTACACTTTTATATTCGTATATCTGAGTTGTTACGCCCATCTTTTAAATCTTTTAGTAACCGTAAAAAAAAAAGTTGGTACAATGATTATGAATTAAACACAGAGATACAGAGACACAGAGCCTTATTCTTTTATAAGAAAAAAACTCTGTACCTCTGTGTCTCTGTGTTTCAAAACCGACCCACGTTATTTTTTTAATATCACGAAATTCGTATAATTCGTAGTCGTAAAGACGAGTTTTGGAAATTCGTAGAATTCGTATAATTCGTAGTCGTGAATAGCAGCCTCACCCGATGACGAACTGTTCGTACTCCCGGGTCAAGTCCACTTCGTCCGTCGGGTCAACGGCGACGTGCGCCAGGGCATCAAGACCGTCCTGCACTAATCCTTTCCCCATAGGTTTTTTCTCTCCGCAAAACGTCATAACGTCATCTGGCCCACTAACCATCTTGTAGATAGCCATTTACGTTATGATGTTTCCCACTTTGAAACGTCATCAAAACGTCATACCCTTCTGCGCCCATGAGATTTTTTCACACGGGGCCGAGATTTTTTTCTGGAAGGCCGAGTTTTTCAAAAATCTCATTGACTTTTTCTGCTGAACGATGCTCATGACGTTTCCCATGACGTTTCAAAACAAAACGTCATGCGTAACGCCTTGATATATAGCATCTTCCAAAGAATATGACGTTATGACGTTTTATTTCGAGAAAATTGTCCTAAGTTGTCCCCTGTTGTCTTCTTTATTTTAAACGACAACTTAGGACAACTTAGGACAACAATCTTTTTTCTGTGGGCGCCCCCGTACGCCGCCGTCCGATGGGGGCACACGAAGGGCCTGACCCTTCGTGTGCATGCGCTTTAGTTCAGAGCTCGCTATGCATAAAAATGTGAGGACACGGCCTCGCGGTCATGTCCTCACGCAAAAAACTACTCGCTAATAAAAAATATAGTTTTACTGAAGTATGAAGTTATACTGCTGGTTCTGGGGAACCGACGAGGTGCTCACAATGGCTGTGAAAGCCCCGGGCTCGGCCGTCCACTGCTGCGACTGCTCGTTGTAGAAGCTCAGCGACGAGCGGTCGATGACCAGGCTCACCGACTTCGTCTGGCCCGGCTGGAGGAACACCTTGCTGAAGCCCTTCAGCTCCTTGACCGGCCGCACGACCGACGACTTCACGTCGCTGATGTAGAGCTGCACCACCTCGGCGCCGGCACGGTTGCCCGTGTTGGTGACGTCGACGGTGATGGTGAGCCGTTCGTCGGGCGTGATGGTCTTCTTATCGGCACGCAGGTTGCTGAGCTGGAAGGTGGTATAGCTCAGGCCGAAGCCGAAGGGGAAGAGGGGTGAGGAGAGGGAAGAGGAGAGAGAAGAGGGGAGAGAGGAGCGAGAATAGAGCTTCTTGCGGGTTTTCTGGGGCAGGTCGGTCCAGCGATAGCCCACGAAGATGTCCTCCAGGTATTCCTCGTCAATGATCTGATGGTCGGGGCGCCAGGTGCCGGGATAGGTGCCAAGGGCGTGGGCGCCGCACTGCTCAAGTGAGGCATACCACGTGAAGGGCAGCTTGCCGCTGGGGTTGACAACACCACTGAGCACGCTGGCAATGGCGTTGCCCGACTGGGAGCCGATGAACCAGGCCTGCACCACGGCGGGCACGCGGCTCAGCCAGGGCATGGCCACGGGATTGCCCGAGATGTTGACATAGACCAGCCGGGGATTGGCCTCGACCAGGGCTTCGATGAGCTGGTCCTGACCATAGGGCAGGCCGTACTGCTGGCGGTCGTGGCCCTCGGCATCCTGATGGTCGCTCTTGTTCAGTCCGCCGAAGACGATGACCACGTCGGCCTGGCGGGCCTTCTCCACGGCCTCGCGGCGCAGCTCGTCGGCCGAACGCAGGTCGTAGAGCGAACGGCCCACGGTGACGCCGTTGTAGCTCTGGACGGTGTCGCCCACGTAGCCACGGGCATAGTCCACCTGGGCTTGCCCGAAGCAGGAGCGGACGGCATCGAGGGGCAACACCTCGCGCTGAGCCTTCAGCGACGAGGAACCGCCGCCCACGGTCATCATCTTGATGGCATTCTCGCCCACCACCAGTATGCGCCCGCCGTTGCTGAGGGGCAGCAGGCCGCCGTCGTTCTTCAGCAGCACGATGCCCTCCTGGGCAATTTGCTGCGCGGCCTCGTAATGGGCGTCGCTACAGAGCGATCCGTAGGGGCGCTGGCGGTTCATGGTGGTTCGGAAGTGGAGGCGCAGCACGCGGCGCACCTTCTCGTCGAGCTCCTTCGTCGAGTAGCGTCCACTGAGGATGCCGCGCTTGTAGGGAAGGGCCAGGTAATAGCTGTCGTAGGCGTTGGAGGCGCCCTGGCTCAGGCCGTTGGTCCACGAGCCCATCTCCAGGTCCAGCCCGTTGCGGACGGCCTCGTCGGTGTCGTGACAGCCGCCCCAGTCGCTGATGACCACGCCGTCGAACTGCCAGTCGTGCTTCAGGATCTGGTTAAGAAGGATGTTGTTATGACAATTGTGTTGGTTCTGATAGAGGTTGTAGGCGCCCATGAGGCTCCAGGCCTTGCCCTCCTCAACGGCAGCGCGGAAGGCGGGCAGGTAGATCTCGTGAAGGGCGCGGAGGCTCACCTTCACGTTCACCTGGTGGCGATATTCCTCGTCGTTGTTCAGGGCGTAGTGCTTCACACAGGCGGCCACGCCTCGCGACTGGAGGCCCTGGACGTAGGGCACCACCATGCGCGAGGCCAGGTAGGGGTCTTCGCCCATGTACTCGAAGTTGCGGCCTCCCAGCGGCGTGCGCAGGATGTTGACGCCCGGCCCCAGGATGACGTTCTTGCCACGGTAGAGGGCTTCCTCGCCCAGGCTCTCGCCGTAGAGGCGGGCCATCTGGGGGTTCCACGTGGCGGCCAGACAGGTCAGCGCGGGGAAGGCCACGCACGAGTCGTTGGTCTGGCCGGCCTGCTCCCATTCGTCCCACAGCACGTCGGGCCTTACGCCATGAGGGCCGTCGTCGGTCCACAGGTCGGGAATGCCCAGACGGGGCACGCCGGCGGCCGAGAACTTCGACTGGGCGTGGATGACGCGCAGCTTCTCGTCGAGCGTCATGCGGCTCAAGGCGTCCTCAACGCGCTGCTCCAAGGGCTTCGTCTCGTCAAGATAGACGGGCGTCTGCGCCGCTGCGGGGCTAAAGGACAAAGAAAAAACAATAAATGACAAACAGAAACGCATCATAGTGATCTATTATTTGTTTGGCTGTTTACTTCTTCTGGAAGACGCGCACATAGTCCACCTCCATGGTGGTGGGCAGGGCGCCCTCGTCGGTACCGCGATAGCCGCCCCAGTCGCCGCCCCAGGCCAGGTTGAGAATGACGTAGAAGGGGTCGTCGTAGGGCCAGTCGTCGCGGCCCAGGCCACGGTTGTCGTAGGAGAGCTGCAGCTTGCCGTCGACATAGGTGGTGATGTTCTTCGCGGTCCACTCTATGGCGTAGGTGTGGAAGTCGTCTTCAGCTCCGGCAAGGTACATCTCGTGGGTCACCTGCGTGTTGTTGCTGTGGACGTGGGCGTTGGCATGAAGACTGCTGGAAACGTAGTTGGCGTTGGCGCCTACCTCCTCCATGATGTCAATCTCGCCGTCGGCGGGCCACGAGCGGAAGTTCACGGGCATCATCCAGAAGGCGGGCCAGGTGCCCTTGCCCTTGGGCAGCTTGATGGAGGCCTCGATGTAGCCATACTTCCAGCCTTCCTTCACCTTGGCGTAGACGCGGCCAGAGTAAATCTTGCCGTTCTCCTTCAGGGCGGTGATGCGCAGATGGCCGTTGCGCACCTCGGTGACGAGCTGGCCCTCGGGGGTGCGGTGGTTCACGTAGTTCTGCAGCTCGTGGTTCACCCAGCCCGAGCCTTTCACCTCGTGGGTCCAGTCCTGGGCGTTCAGCTCGGAACCGCTGTCGAACTCGTCGTGCCACACAAGGGTGTAGCCCTCGGGGGCGTTGTAGGCAGCCTTCTGGGCTGCGGCCTGGGTTACGCTGATGTGCTTGCGAGCATCGGCCGACATGATGGTGACGGTGGCGGTGCGGCCCTCAGTATAGGGGTTGGCAGCGACGGTGACCGTGACGGTGCCCTGTTGCGAGGTGCTGCCAGCCGTCTCCACGCTGACGAAGTCCTGGTCGGCATAGGCGCCCCACTCACGGCCCGTGGTGGTGATGCTCACGGTGTAGGTGCCGCCCTCGGCAGGAGCCGCAATGCTTTCCACAGACGCGGTGATGCTCACGGCGGGCTGCACATCAGGCTCGTCGTCGCCGCCACAGCCGGTGAAGGCTGTGGCGAGGGCGAGGATGGTGCTGAATAAAGTCATGTGCTTCATGGGTTTACTTCAGTTTGTGCTTTTGAACGATGATCTGGCTCACTTTCACTTCAAAGCCAGCAGGGCAACCGCCCAGGTCGATGAAGAACTTGGCCTTGGTGAAGGCGCCGGGGTTGGCCTTGTCGGCTTTGTTGCCGCCATAGGCTGCGACGAGATTGGCAAACTGCACGAGGTTCTCGCCGTCCTCCATCTTCAGGTCACCGCGATAGAGCAGGGTGTTGTCGTCATCGTCCTGTTCGCAGAGCTTCAGCGTGTAGCGGCCCAGCTCCTGGTTGGACTCTAAGCGAACGCTGATGTCGTAGGCCTGACCGGCCTCGATGTTAAGGTCCACCTCCTGGATGGAGTTCTGGGCCTGCCACTCGCTGACGGTGGCATCGACGGCCTTGATGGTGTAGACGCCGTTGGCGAAGGAGAATTCAGGATTGCCAATCTGGCTCCACGACGGATCGCTCCACCAGAAGTTCATCTGGCCCTTGGTGTTGAAGGCGGCGCCGAGGTTCTCGGCTGCGTCGGTGGCAGCCCAGTCTATCAGGGCGGGATCGCTCTCGTCAACGGCAGGCGCGGTGTGCTTCTGCACGATGAGCTCGCTGATCTGCAGCTCAAAGCCGGCGGGACAGCCGCCCAGGTCGATGAAGAACTTGCCCTCGGTGAACGAGCCCTTGTTGGCCTTGTCGGCCTTGTTGCCGCTGTAGGCAGCCACGAGGTTGGTCAGCTCGATGATGTTCTCGCCGTCAGCCAGCTTCAGGTCGCCACGATAGACGAGGGTGTTGTCGTCGTCGCTCTGCTCGCAGAGCTTCAGCGTGAAGCGGCCCAGCTCCTGGTTGGCCACGAGCTTCACGCGCAGGTCGTAGGCCTGGCCCTCCTCGATGTTGATGGCCACGTTCTGGATAGAGTTCTGAGCCTGCCACTCGCTGACGGTGGCATCGACGGCCTTGATGGTGTAGACGCCGTCGGCGTAGGAGAACTCAGGGTTGCCAATCTGGCTCCACGACGGGTCGCTCCACCAGAAGTTCATCTCGCCCTTGGTGTTAAAGCCGGCGGCCAGGTTGTCGGGAGAATCGACAGCCACCCACGTCACGCCGGGCTCTTCACCGCCCTGCTGGCCAGGCACGATGGTGCCGTCGTCGTTGGCATGATCCTTGAGCACGATGTTCGAGATGTTGATGTTGGTCTCGCCGGAAGCGAAGCCGAAGTCGAAGACGAGCTTCACGGGGTCGAGATCCTTGCCGGGCACGTCGCTCTTCCAGAAGACGTAGGGCTGGCCGGCCTTCAGGCTGATGCCATGCTCGTCGATGATGGCGTCGGCATCGGTCTCGTTGGTGAGCTTCACCACCACGCCATCGATGTCACGATCGGCGGTGAGGATGCAGGAGAAGTCGTAGTTCGTAGCAGCTGAGGTGGTGAGGGCGGTGTGGAAGTGCACCTGTGCCTGCCACTCGGCGAAGCACTGCTGCGGAATGCTGACGGTGTAGTCGTTGTTGTCCATCTTGAAGAGCGACTCCATCAGGGCCGTCTGATCATTACCCCAGCTGGGATCGGGATTGTAGTAGAAGGACATGGTGGGCGTGATGCCTTTCCAGAGGTTGAAGTCGCTGTTGGCATCGAAGCCGCTCTCCTCCACCAGGCGCTGGTCGGCCTCACTGGTGAACACGAAGCGCCAGGCAATGCTGCGGTCGGGCTTCTCGTAGTAGACCACCATCTTCGTGGCGGTGAGCTGCTCTACGCGGAAGAGGGGATCCTGATACTGTGCGTCGCTGCTGATGTAGGGGAAAACCGTGTTGGCAGCCAGGCGGATGTACTTGCAGCCAGTAGTGACGGTGCCATCCTCAGCAGTCCAGTCGGCAACCTCGAAGTTCCAGGTCGAGGTCTGGTTGCCAATGACTATGGCTGTGTCCCTTTTGGCAATTTTCGATTTCTCATCGGCAAACTTAGTTTCATAATTCACATAGGACAAACCGTCGTCACCGGCACTATATGTGTAGGCGCCGCCCTTGCGAGTCTCAGCAGTGAAGGTGATGCGGTCGTCATAGACGCCACAATCCTTCTTCTCGCCAACGGCAGCACTCCACCAACCGGTGGCATCGGTGCCGGCAGGGCCGCAGCCCATGTGGCCCACCTCGCGGCTGTTGATGCGCCACTCCTTGCCCGTGATGCGGCGGAAGTCTGCGCTCCAGTCAATCTTGGTCTCGTTGAAGGTGAAGGTCTTCTTCACGCCAGTCTGACTGATGCCGTTGCGATTGCCCAAGCGCAGCTCCACGGTGTGGGTGCCGGCTTCGGTGTTAGTATAGCCCACCTCGCTCAGGGTGGAGTAGCTGGTGCCGTCGATAATCCAGATGGGATAAGTGCCTGCGGCGGGAGTGAAGGTGGCCACCATCTGGTTGGTCTCCTGGTCAACGTTCATCTGGAAGTCGGTGTCGCCCACGGTGGGGACGTTCTGCGGGTTGGCTCCCTCGAACTCCTCGGGCGAGCAAGCTGTGAGGGTTGCAATGACATTGCAACATACAAAACAGCTGGCAAGTAACAGTTTTATATTCCTGATAGTCATATTCGTATAATTCGTTTAATTCGTAAAACTAGTGGCATGTCCTGTTCCACAATTCGTTTAATTCGTAAAATTAGTAGTCTGTACTATTGCCACAATTCGTTTAATTCGTAAAATTAGTAGTCGTAAATCAATAGTCGTTCTGCTTCAGAGCGGGATCGGAGTCGAGTTCGCCCTGTGCGATGGGGATATACTTCTTCTTCTCGGTCCATGAGTTAGTGCGGAAGCCATACTGGTCGGGCACGAGCACCTGCGCAGCTTTGCCGGTGCGGACGAGGTCCCAGTAGCGCTTGCCTTCGCCCATGAACTCCAGGTCGCGCTCGTTGAGGATGTCGTCGGCGGTGACGCTGCTCACGGCAGCCAGTCCAGCACGCTGGCGAACCTGACTTACATAGCCTGCGGCCTCGGTAGCGCTGCCACCCGTGGCAATGAGCAGCTCAGCGGCGTTGAGCAGTGCCTCGGCGTAGCGGTAGTAGCGATAGTTGTTGTTGTAGTTCAGGTTGTTGTCGAAGGTAGCGTCGGCATTGTTCTCCGGACGCGGACGATACTTGTTCAGCCAGAGGAAGGTGTTCTGGTAGCGGGGATGGTAGGACTGCTCCTCGGCCATGCCCTCCATGGAACGGAGGTCCCAGATGGTGGCGTCGCGGCGCAGATCGCCCTCGGCAAACTTGTTGTAGGACTCTCTCTTCACAGGCAGGAAGCCCCAGCCGTCGCCCCAGGCATCGCTGCCCTTGTAGTTGTTGGGCGAGATGAGGGTAGGCATGACGGTGCCGCCGATGGCCAGCGGGCTGTTCCAGCCGCGCTCGTTGCCGCCGTCCTCGTAGTTAATCTCCCAGATGCTCTCCTTGGTCCACTCGCCGCTCTCTTCCCAGATGTTGGCATAGCTGGGGTTCAGCTCGTACTCGCTGCTGGCGATGAGCTCCTTCATGAAGCCAAGAGCCTTGGGATAGCGCTCAGTATCCTTCTGATACATCACCATCTCGGCGTACATCATGTAGCACATGGCCTGCGAGGCGCGACCGGCCTGGTCATAGCTCCAGCGCAGCGGCAGCACCTTCGAGTCAATGACCTCCTCCAGCTCGCGGATAAGCTCGGCATAGACCTGATCAGCAGTGTATTGCGGTGCAGTATAGGGCGCGTTCAGATTCTCCAGATAGAAAGGAATATTGCCGAAATAGTGCCACAACATATTATAATAGAACACGCGCATGGCGCGGGCCTGCATCTCATAGCTCTTCTTGCTATCTTCGCTGACCGAAGCGTCGGCCCAGCCGAGATAGCGCAACAGGTCGTTGCAGCGCTTGATGCCAGAGTAGTCCACTGTCCAGAGCGACGAGAGCGTATTGTTCTCGTTAGCCTCGAAGTTGAACAGCATGTGCCAGTTCTGCATATCGTTCTTCGTCTCTCCGCCCACGAAGAAATTGTCGCCCAGTATTTCGGCGTCGATGTTCAGGGCGTTATACTGTCCCAGTCCCCAGTCGGGCCAGTGGATGGGGTCGTAGGCGGCAATGAGTGCCTCCTGCAAGTGGGCGTCGGTCTTGTAATAATCCTCCAGGAAGTCGCCATTGGGGTTGGTCACCTCCAGGAAATCGTCGCTGCACGAGGTGAGCGTTACGCTAAATGACAAAGGACAAATGATAAATGATAAACCTATCAGAAGTCGGCTGTATATCTTGGTTTTCATAACTATAAACTATATAAACGGTGAATTAAAAACTAACATTAACCCCGATGGTCCAGGTGCGGGCCTGTGGATAGATGCCCTTGTCGATGCCCAGCGAGGTGCCGCCAGAGGAGATTTCGGGATCGAAGCCCCAGTATTTGGTCCAGGTGATGAGGTTCTCGGCCATGACATAGAGGCGCAGACGATCGATGCGTACCTGGCGTGTGATGCTCTGCGGCAAGGTGTAGCCCAGCGAGATGTTCTTCAAGCGCAGGTAGGAACCGTCGCAGATGTAGAGATCGCTGACCTGCCAGTTGGTGTTGTCGCCAGCGCGCAGAATGGGATACTTGTTCGAGGTGCCTTCGCCCGTCCAGCGGTTCAGCATCCAGGTGGGATAGTTGCCCGAGCCGATGTCGGAGCGATAGGTGGCGTCGAAGATGTCGGCACCGGCCACGCCCTGGAAGAAGGCGTTGAAGTCGAAGCCCTGCCACTCGGCGTTCAGGTTCAGACCGAAGGTCCAGTCGGGCGTGCCTTTACCAATCTTCGTGCGGTCGTCGCTGGTAATCTGGCCGTCGCCATTCACGTCGACGAAACGCGTGTCGCCGGGACGGGCATTAGGCTGAATCAGACCGCCTTCAGCATTCGTGTAGGCGTTCACCTCGGCATAGTTCTGGAACACGCCTGCCGTTTTGTAGCCAAAGAAGTAGGGGAAAGGCATGCCGTTTGATCCACGCGAGAGTGCACCGCCGGTGAAGCCCTGCACGCCGTCGTAGTCTACGAAGCCCGACTCGTTGCCCAGGTTCTTCAGCTCGTTTTTGGTGTAGCTGGCATTACCCTTCACAGCAAAGCGTGCGTCGCCGATGTTCCACTTATAGCCCAGTTCAAACTCTACGCCCTTGTTCTCCATGTCGCCAACGTTGCCGATGGGCTTCTCCTCACCCACATACGACGGGATGGGCATGGTCATCAGCATGCCGTTGGTCTTCTTGATATAGTAGTCCACGGTGAAGGTCAGCTGGTTGTTGAAGAAGCCGAAGTCCAGTCCGAGGTCGGTCTGCTCGCTTTCCTCCCACTTGATGCTGGGGTTAGCCGTGGTCGAGGCCTTCGAGCCTATCTGCTTCACGGCGGGGTTGCCGAAGAGCACGTTGTTGCCCATGGCGTTGCTCACGGTGTAGCGGAAGTCGCCAATGTTGTCGTTACCGTTCTTACCCCAGCTGGCGCGCAGCTTCAGGTTCGAGAGCCAGTCGCGCTGCTGTTCCATGAACTGCTCGTTCATGATGTTCCATCCCAGCGATACCGAGGGGAACGTGCCGTACTTGTTGTTCGATCCGAAGCGCGAGCTGCCGTCGCGGCGCACGGTGGCCTGCAGCATGTAGCGCTCGTCGTAGTTGTAGCTCAGTCGGCCGAAGAGCGAGCTCAGGCGGTGCTCCACGTTGGGGCCGCCCCATCCGCTAAACTCGGCATAGGGAGTGCCCAGGAGCTTACCGTCGGCATCGACCTCGTAGATGACGTTCGAGTTGGTGTAGCTCATGTAGGGCTTCTCCAGGTTGATGATGTTCCAGCGCTCAGCTCCCACATAGTCGCTCTTGTTCTTCATGGCGCTCTGGCCCAGTACGATGCCGAAGGTGTGCTTTCCTATCTGCTTGTCGTAGGTCAGCGTGTTCTCCACCTGCCAGTTGGTGCCCTTGTTCCACGAGCTGCCGGCCGATGTATGCTCGCCCTTGGCATTGCCCGAATGATAGTATTTCGAGAGCGTGGCGTAGTTGTTGCCCCAGAAGGACATGTCTACGGAGTAGTTGAAGTGATATTTCAGGTTGTCCCAGAGCTGCAGGTCGATGGTGAACTTTGGCACGAACTTGTGGCTCCAGTTTTTCGAGGGGTTCAGTCCCAGCACGGCCAGGGGGTTGTTCATTTCGCCGTAGCTGCCAAACGAGCCGGGCACGGTGTAGTAGTTTCCGGCGGCGTCGCGCTGCAGCTCGTAGCCCATGGTCTCCTCATAGTTTTCGTGATACTGCTGGGCCAGGGCCTCGCTGGTGACGGTGGGAGCGAGGATGGGCGAGAGGTAGAGGGCCGAGCCCAGCACCGAGCCGAACTCAGAGTTCTCGCTGATGCCCGAGCTCTTTATGCGAGTGTAGGCCACGTTCACGGTCACGTCGAGCTTGTTCAGGAAGTTGCGCTCCTTCGACTCGTCGAGCACGGTGTAGATATTGTTTGAGCGGAGGCTCAGGCGCTGATAGTTCGACTGTCCGAAGTTGCCGCCCACGATGCCCTCCTGGTCGTAGTAGCCCAAGGAGAGATAGTAGTTCAGCTTCTCGGTGGCGCCGCTGATGCTCAGCTCATGGTTCTGCACGGGAGCATTGTCATTGAACACCAGCTCCTGCCAGTCGGTGCCGAAGCCCTTGATGGGGTTGCCGTTGGTGTCGGTCAGGTTGGCCGGATCCAGATAAAGCGGAGCCTGGCCGCCATTGAGGCGGCTCTCGTTCTGCATGATGGCATAGTCGGTGGCACTGGTCACGTCGCGCTTCTTCCACGCATTCTGCCAGCCCATGCTGAAGTTATAGTTGATGCTGGCCTTGCCCTGCTTGCCTTTCTTCGTGGTAACCAGGATGACGCCATTGGCAGCCCTGGCACCGTAGATGGCACCCGAGGCAGCGTCCTTCAGCACCTCTATCGACTCAATGTCGGTGGGATTCACAAAGTCAATGCCGCCGGCTATGGGCATGCCATCGACGATGTAGAGGGGGTCGGAATTTGTAATTGTACCTGTACCTCTAATACGCACACGAGGCGATGCGCCAGGCTGGCCCGATGACGACGTGACGTTCACGCCAGCGGCCAGACCCTTCAGGGCGTTGTCCACGCGCACGGGGGTCTTTCCCTCCAGGTCCTCGGCACTCACCTTGGCAATAGAGGCCGTCACCACGCTCTTCTTCTGCACGCCGTAGCCAATGACCACCACGTCCTGCAGCGTGTTCTCGTCTTCTTTCATCATGACGGTCATGCCGTTGCGGGCGCTGGCCTCCTGCTGAGTGTAGCCAATGTAGCTCACCACCAGCGTGGCGCCCTGGGCTACCTTGATAGTGAACTGGCCGTCAACGTTGGTGATGACGCCATTACTCTGATTTGCCTTCTCAATGACCGAAGCACCGATGATGGGTTCGCCCGTTTCGTCGATGACCCTGCCGGTGATGCCGCCGCCTTGGGCCTGGGCCGTCATTGAAAGAAGCACGGCGATGAGGGCGACAAACGTTCGCCTCAGCACAGATAGTTTCATGTTCTTTCTCATAAATACTTTTTTGTTGTTAGTTAATTTTAAAGATGTTTTTAGTTGAATCGTCACATTTCTGGTGCAAAGATAGGTATAAAAAGCCTTCGGAGCTTCGCTATCAAGATGGAAATATGGACGAATAAAGAACCAATGAATCGCTAAATCACTGAAGCATAACGGAATAAGCAAAAGGCAGATGCCGCTACAATATAGACAACGTGCCAGAAAATATATGGACGAAATGAAGAAAAAATGCAATTTTCTTGCATTTTCTGAGTAAAAAACATTAACTTTGCACCTGCGAACCCAAAACTATAGACATGAAAAGATTTCTTACTGCCCTCTTGGCGCTTGGCAGCTGCCTGCTGGCTCAGGCCGAGGCCACGCTGAACCTGGACTCCATATACCTTCAGCTCGACCGCGCCATCGATTCCTCGGCCGTCTTCCTTCAGCGCAAGACCCTCCGTCTCGACTCCTTAAAGCAGCAGCTCCGCCTGGCCACCGACGATGAGCAGCGCTTCCAGCGGGCCAAGACCATTTATGAGGAATACGTGCCCTTCGACAACGACTCGGCCCTGGCCTATCAGTATCTCTGCATGGACCTGGCCAGCCGCATGCACCAAGACGACCGCTACGCCGAGACGCTCATGGCCCTGGCCGACCAGCTCACCGAGTCGGGCTTCTACAACGAGGCCCGCATGCACTACGAGCAGGCCCTGCCGCTGATCCACGGCGACAGCCTGCAGAACGCCTACCTGCTGGGCCTGGTGCGCCTCTATGGCGAGATGGGCTACTACTCGCACGACCCCCGGCTGCGGGAGCAGTTCTTCCAGCAATCCGACCGCCTGCGCGACTCGCTGCTCCACCGTCTCGACTCCACCTCGGCCGTGTGGCTACAGCAGCAAACCATGATGTGCACCAACCAACAGCGCCTCGACAAGGCCATGCGCTACAGCCTGCTGTGGGAACAGCTGTGCCCGCCCGACAGCCGCGCCTATGCCACCATGGCCTACTATCGCTCCACCATCTACGCCCAGCAGGGCAACTGGCAGATGCAGCGCCTCTGGCTGGCGCGCTCGGCCATGGTCGACATTCGCAACGCCATCATGGACCAAGGCTCGCTGTGGAGCCTGGCCGAGACCTTCCTGGCCGAGGAGCAGCACCTGGACCGCGCCCACCGCTATATCAACTTTTCCTGGCAGTGTCTCTCGCGTTTCAGCACCCACATGCGCTCGTGGCTGGTGGCCCCCGTGCTGACGCGCATCAACAACGAATATAAAGACCAGCTGGAGAAGGCCAACAACCACCTGCTCTGGGCCATCATTCTGGTCAGCCTGCTGGCCGTGGGCCTGCTGGCCTCGCTTTTCTATGTACAGAAGAAGCGGCGGCAGTTAGCCACGGCACGCAACGAACTGAAGGGCGCTAATGACGAGCTGGCTTCGCTCAACGGCCAGCTGGCCGGCAAAAACGACGAGCTGGAGGAGGCCAACGCCCTGCTGCACGCCACCAACGAGCAGCTGCGCACGGCCGTGATTCACCGCGACGACTCCAACCGCGTGAAGGACGAATACCTGGGTAAGTTCATCAGCCTCTGCTCCAGCTACATCGACAAGCTCGACAACTATCGCATCCGCGTGAACCGCAAGCTCCTGGCCAAGCAGTATGCCGACCTGGTGCGCATGACCTCGTCCGAGCAGCTGAAGGAGGACGAGGTGAACGAGCTGTTCGACAATTTCGACACCGTCTTCCTGCACCTTTTCCCCACGTTCATCGACGATTTCAACGCCCTGCTGCGCCCCGAGGAGCGCATCCTGCCCCCCGACCACGCCCACCTGAACACCGACTTGCGCATCTTTGCCCTCATCCGCCTGGGCATCGACGAGAGTTCAAAGATTGCCGAGTTCCTGCGCTATTCGCCCAACTCCATCTACGCCTATCGCTCGCGCATCAAGAACAAGGCCGCCGGCCCTCGCGACGACTTCGAACGACAGGTAAAAGAGATTGGTATTCAAGAATAGCGCATGAGGGAAAAATAACGGGGCAGCGCCGCGCAAAAAAATCTCACGTGAGAAATTTTTCTGGGAGGCCTTCCCGTAAAAAAATCTCACGTGAGAAATTTTTCTGGGGAGGCTCCCCGTGAAAAAAACTCACGTGAGAAAATTAATTGAGGGGTGGGGTCATCCTGAAAACCATCCCCTTCCTTGCAGAATCCCCTATTAGATAGAATATACCTTACTATTAGAACCATCCCCCGCGTGTGTTTGCCTTGGGGGAGGAGGATTCTCTGGTGGCTGGCCCAGCCTACACGAAGCTGATGACGCCCTGAACGGCATCCTGCGTGTCGGAGCGCTGCTGCTCGGTGGCGGCGGGAGCGTTCTGGCTGCCTATGCTGGCCAGTATCTCCTTGGTGCGCTTGTAGGTGGGCGTTTGCTCCACGGCCGAGATGACGTCGTCGTTGTCGAGGTCCTCGGCGGTGAAGATATAGATGTTGGGCCTGCGCTTGTAGCGGTGGCTCTTGTCGGCCTCGTTATAGAAGTGTCCGCGTCGCTCCTCGCGCTTGGCGGCCTTCTCCTGCTCCTCGGCTATGCGGGTGGCCTCCTCGCGGGTCTGTTGCTTGATGAGTCGCTCCTCCATGCCGTCGACGTTCTGCATGCCAAAGCCGGTGGCCAGGATGGTGACTTTCACGCGCTTGCCCAGCTCGGGGTCGACGGCCACGCCCCACTTGTAGATGAAGTCGGAGCCGAACTTGGCCATGAACTCGTGGACATAGTTCATCTCCTCCATCATGAAGTTGTCCTTCGAGTCCTTCTCGTGGCTGAAAGAGATGTTGAGCAGAATCTTCTTCGAGTTGAAAATGTCGTTGTCGTTGAGCAGGGGCGAGTTGAGGGCGTCGTCGATGGCTTTCTTCACGCGGTCTTCGCCTTCGCCGTAGCCGGTAGACATGATGGCCACACCGCCGTCCTGGAGCACGGTCTTCACATCGTTGAAGTCGAGGTTCATGACGCCGTGGACGGTGATGATCTCGGCTATCGACTTGGCGGCCACGCTCAGCGTGTCGTCGGCCTTGCCAAAGGCGTCGAGGAAGCTCAGGTCGGGATAGATTTCGCGCAGGCGCTCGTTGTTGATGACCAACAGGGCGTCGACATGACGGCCCATCTCCTCCACGCCGTCGAGTGCCTGGTCAATCTTGCGGTTGCCCTCGAAGCGGAAGGGAATGGTGACGATGCCCACGGTGAGGATGCCCATCTCCTTCGACACCTTGGCAATGACGGGTGCGGCGCCGGTGCCGGTGCCGCCGCCCATGCCGGCGGTGATGAAGGCCATGCGGGTGCCGTCGTTGAGCATGTTGTGTATGTCTTCCAGACTCTCCTCGGCGGCTGCGCGTGCCTTCTCGGGGCGGTTGCCGGCTCCGAGGCCCTCGCTGCCCAGCTGCAGCTTCACGGGCACGGGCGAATCGTTTAGGGCCTGGTTGTCGGTGTTGCAGACTACGAAGGTTACGTCGTGGATGCCCTCCTTGTACATGTGGTTCACGGCGTTGCCGCCGCCACCGCCCACGCCGATGACCTTGATGATGCTATGACGCTCTTCGGGAATGCCGAAGTCTAACAGTTCATTGTTCTCCATTGTTTCTCTTGTTTTGTTATCTGTTCAAAACTCTTCGCTCTTAACTCTTCACTCTCCATCACTCCTCTGCCACGATGTCAGAGCCAAACTTCTTGATGGTGCGCTTGAAGCGGTTCCACCGGCTGTTCTCCTTCTTGCGGCGACGCTCCTCCTCGCGCTGGCGGGCTTCCTCCTCCTGGCGCTGGCGTTCCTCTTCCTCCTTCTTGCGGCGGGCCTCCTCGGCGGCCAGGTCCTCCTCCTGCTGCGTGCGAATGGTGCCGGTCTCCTTCTCGTAGCCCTGACGAGGCTTGCGGTCGGGAAGTACGGGGCCGTTGTCCTTCTGGCTGTCGTCGCCAAAGAGGCTGCGCTGCTGGTCGATGCCGTTGCCGGCGCAGTTCATGTCGCCCTTGGCCAGCAGGCCGAGCAGGGTGTTGTACATGCCGTTGTGGGCCTTGAGCTGCTCGTTGCTGGTGTTGATGGTGGTGCTGACGAACTTGGCCACGCGCACCTTGTCGATGCGGGTGCTGTTGGTGATGGCGCGGTCGATGTTCTTCATGTTCGAGCCGCCGCCGGTGACGATGATGCCGCCAAGCATCTTGTCGTAGTATTCGTCGGGAATCTGGTAGCGCACGTTCTCGATGATTTCCATGACGCGGCCCTCGACAATCTCGATGAATTTCTGGCTGTCGACCGAGCGCTCCAGGTCGATGCTGAGCTTCAGGTTGGGATCGATCTCGCTGTTCTCGGTGTAGGCCGAGGCGTGCTTGAGCTTCATCTGCTCGGCCTCGCTCTCCTCCATCTGCAGCGATGCGATGTCCTTGGTGATGTTGTTCGAGCCAAGGGGAATGACCGCCAGATGGCGCAACACGTTTTTCCAGAAGACGCTGACGGTGGTGGTGTCGGCACCGATGTCGACGAGGGCACAGCCCGAACGCTTCTCGGTCTCGGTGAGCACGGCGTTGGCCAGGGCCAGCGGGGCAAGATACATCTCGGCCACCTTGATGCCAGCCTGCTCGAAGCAGCTGTTGAGGTTCTGGAAGAACGACTTGCGCACCAGGATGTTGAGGAAGTTGCCCTCCAGACGGGCGGCACGGATGCCCACGGGGTCCATCTGCAGGTGATTGTCAACCTTGTACTCCTGCTCGGCCACGTCGAGAATCTTCTGCTCGGGATAGTCGAGGTTCCAGTTGGCATCCATCAGCTCTACCACCATCTCCTGGGTGATGATGCTGTCGGGAGCCAGGTCGCGCCCTATGGTGTTGCGCACCGAGTGGAGCGACTGTCCGCCCACACCCACGAAGACCTGGACGATGCGGGTCTTGAGCTGGGCTTCGAGCTTCTTCACAATGTTCTGCAGGCACTGGGCCGTCTTGTCGATGTTATAGACCACACCCTTGCGGATGAACGAGGACGAATCTTCCCTGACCAGGGCCTGCACACTGATGCTGCCGTCGGGCTTCTTCTGTCCGGCAATACCGGTCACCTTCGAGGAGCCGAGTTCTATTGCCACGATGAATTCTTTTTGTTCTGCCACCATATCTTGTTTGTTTTATTATTTGTTTTTTTCTGATGTTTGAGTATAGCCGGTCTTAACGCTTCGTGCAGACAATCTGGTTGGCAAACTCCACGCTGATGCGCGAATATTTGTTCCAGCCGGCCTGGCTGAGCCCGTACTGATAGAACTTGCGCAGGCGCTGGAGCTTGCGCGTGATGCCGACGGGGCGTCCCAGGTAGATGATGTGGCGCCCCACGCGAGGCACCAGCTCCAGCGTGCTGTCGGGCAGCACGTTGATTTGCTCAATCTGGCTGCGCCAGAAGTCGTCGGCCAGGATGACACGGCCCACGGGGGCCAGCACCTTGCTGGCAAAGAGGCGTCCGATGTGGCCCGTGGCCACTGCGAGGTTGCAGGCGTAGCCGGTGTTCTGAAGAATCTTGCCGTCCTTGTCAACGTAGTAGTCGTCGCCATTGCGGGCCATGACGCGCACCACGGGCACCCGCTCGGTCACCCGCACGCAGACGTTGGCGTCCTGCGTCTTGTAGCACTCGGCCTGCTCAATCAGCTCGTGACCATTGAGAACCTCCTCCATCTGGCGCAGGTTCACTGCTTGCAGCGGAAGGCCCACGGGGTTGACATGTTCGGCATTGAGCAGGTTGCGCACTTCGGCACTGCTGAGCGTGCCCTCGATGACGCCACGCTCGATGCTGATGTGAACGTCCTGGCACGTGGCCCCCTCTTCAGCCGGCTGGTTGAAGGCCGTGACAGCCAGCACCAGATAGACTCCGATGATGATGCTGAAGGTGATGATGAGTGCTCTTTTCCAGTTCATTTGCTGCTGATTGAAGGGATTAGACAGGGGGTTCTATTGACGCGACTGCTTGCGCTTGAGGATGTTGGCCATCTGGGGCACCTGTTCGTCGAGGTCGCCGGCTCCCAGGACGACGAGCACGTCGAAGTCGCGCTCCTTCACCAGGTTCAGCACGTCGGACTTGGCAATGAGATGCTTCTCAACGCCTGGCGCCAGACAGTCGTAGATGATTTGCGAGGTGACGCCCTCGATAGGCTCTTCGCGGGCGGGATAAATCTCGGTGATGTAGACCTCGTCGAGCAGGCTCAAGGCCTGGGCGAACTCGCGATAGAAGTCGCGGGTGCGGGTGTAGAGGTGGGGCTGGAAGATGGCCGTGATGTGACGGTCGTGATAAAGCTCGCGCAGGCTGCTTGCACTCTGGAGGATTTCCTTCGGGTGATGGGCATAGTCGCTGAGGAACACCAGCTGCGGGGTCTTGATCTTAAAGTCGAACCGGCGGTCGACGCCGCTGAACGACAGCATGCCCACGCGCAGCTCCTCGGCCGTGCAGCCAGCCAGCTGGGCCATGGCCATAGCGGCTATGCCGTTCTCGATGTTGATGGGTATGGGCTGGCCCAGCTCGATGTTCTTCACGCTCTCGATGGGCGAGACGAAGTCGAAGGTGATCTCGCCATTCTCGATGCGGATGTTCTCGGCGTGGAAGTCGCCTTCGTCGCGGCTGTAGTCATAGCGGCGCACACCAGGCTGGAGGTTCTCCTGCATGGCCAGTCCACGATGGATGATAAGGGCGCCGTCGGGCTGGATGAGCTCGCTGTAGTGACGGAAGCTTTCCAGATAGGCCTCACGCGTGCCGTAGATGTCAAGGTGGTCGGGGTCGGTGCTGGTGATGACGCTCATGTAGGGGTGGAGCCAGTGGAAGGAACGGTCGAACTCGTCGGCCTCGATGACGACATAGTCTGACGTGGGGCTGAGGATGTAGTTCGTGCCGTAGTTCTTGGTGATGCCTCCAAGGAAAGCATTACAGTCGAGATGGCTCTGGTGCATGATGTGGGCGCACATGCTGCTCGTGGTGGTCTTGCCATGGGTGCCGGCCACGCAGAGGCCACGCATCTGCTGGGTGAGCGTTCCCAGCACCTGGGCACGTTTCTGCACCTCGAAGCCATTTTGCAGGAAATACTGCAACTCCTTGTGGCTCTGGGGCACGGCTGGGGTGTAGACCACCAGGCAATGGTCGGGATTCTTGCACAGATGGGGAATCTCGGCCACATTCTCTTCATAGTGCATCAGCACGCCCTCCTTCTCCAGACGGCGTGTGAGCTCGGTAGACGTCTTGTCGTAGCCGGCCACCACCAGCCCACGGCTGATGAAATAGCGGGCAATGGCACTCATGCCTATGCCGCCGGCACCGATGAAATAGACGGCTTTTATATTCTTCATGTTCATTGTCTTGCTAACTTGATTACTTCTTTGGCTATGATTTCGGCACTGTTGGGCAGGGCCATGGTCAGGATGTTCTGACGCAGGCTGGCCAGCTGGCCGTCGTCCTTGACGGTGGCCATGGCCAGCGGGAGCAGCTGCTCGGGGGCTTCGGCGTCCTTGACGAAAAGGGCGGCCTGCTTGTTGACCAGGGCCATGGCGTTCTTGGTCTGGTGGTCTTCGGCCACATTGGGGCTGGGCACCAGGATGACGGCCTTGCCCAGCAGGCAGAACTCGCTGATGCTGCCTGCGCCGGCGCGACTGATGACCAGATCGGCAGCCTTGTAGGCGGCGGCCATGTCGGTGATGAAATCCATCACCTTCAGGTTGGGAATGTTGTGGCCCTTCAGGCGCTCGGCTATCCCGGCACTGTAGTATTTGCCCGTTTGCCAGATGTATTGTATTCCGCTGTCAGCCTTGATCAGGTCAAGGTGCTGCAACATGCTCTCGTTGATGGTTCGGGCGCCCAGGCTGCCTCCCACGAGCAGCACGGTGCGCAGGGAAGGGTCGAGGCCGAAGGAACGCAGCGCATCCTCGCGGCTGACGGTGCTCTGGAGCAGCGCCTGACGCACGGGATTGCCCGTGAGCATGATCTTGTCCTGGGGGAAGAAACGCTCCATGCCTTCGTAGGCCACGCAAATCTTCTGCGCTTTCTTGGCCAGCAGCTTGTTGGTGACGCCGGCATAGCTGTTCTGTTCCTGAATGAGGCAGGGAATGCCCATGGCTGCTGCCTGGTTAAGCGTAGGGCCACTGGCATAGCCCCCCACGCCCACGGCCACCTGAGGCTGGAAGTCCTTGATGATGCGCTTGGCCATGCGCTGGCTCTTCCACACCTTGAAGAGCACCTTCACGTTTTTGAGCAGATGCTTGCGGTCGAAGCCCTGGATGGGCAGACCTTTTATCTCATAGCCCGCCTGGGGCACTCGCTGCATCTCCATACGCCCCAAGGCGCCCACAAAGAGAATCTTGGACGTGGGTTCCAACTGGCGCACGGCATTGGCTATGGACACGGCGGGAAAGATGTGGCCGCCCGTGCCACCGCCACTGATGATGACTCTTAGCTCGTTATTCATTCTATATCTTTTTTATAATCGTTTGCAGTGGCCACGTCACGGCGCTTCGCACTGCGGCTGACGCTGAGTATGGCTCCTATATAGACACAGCTGACCAGCGTGGACGTGCCGCCCTTTGAGACAAGGGGGAGGGGCTGGCCCGTCACAGGGCCTATGCCCACCGCCACCATCATGTTGATGGAAGCCTGGGCCACCAGCAGGATGGCAAGGCCCATGACGAGGAAAGCCGGGAAATTGTTTTCGCAACGGCCGGCTATGCGGGCGGCCCTGATGAGCAGGATGATGTAGAGGAACACCACGGCAATGGCTCCAATGAGGCCCATCTCCTCGATGATGATGGAGAAGATGAAGTCTGAGAAAGCCTGCGGCAGGTATTCGCGTTCCTCGGAGTTGCCCGGGCCTTTGCCTATGATGCTCGAAGAGGCGATGGCAAAGTTGGAGTGGGCAACCTGGAAATTGTCCCTCACGCTATATTCCTTCGGGTCGTCGGGTCTGTCGCTGTGATTGAGCAGGCGGTTGCGCCAAGTGCCGAATCGGTGGAAAATCTTGGCAAACAATCCTTCACCGCCGTCCTCTTCGGCTTGCTGCGCCTGGGCTACTGTCATCTCGGTGGTGACTGGGCCTGGCTGCTCATCCTGGTCGTCCATGCTGCCAATGGTGAGTACCAGCGTGAGGAAGATGCCTACAAGAAGCACCAAGCATCCCGTGAGCTTGCCTATCTGTACCATCGGGACGCGCCCAATGAACATCATGATGAATATGACGCCAAAGAGGAGCACGGCCGTCGAAAGGTTCTCGATGCCAATGAGCATAATGGTGGGCAGCACCAGCCACAGCACATACTTCATGGCCTTGGAATCGGCTCCCTTGCCATCCTCACGCTGCATGGCGCTGAGAATCTGGGCCGTGGCAAGCACCATGGTTCCCTTGGCCAGCTCTGACGGCTGGAAGGTGAAGCCGGGAAGCTGTATGACGCGGTTGGCACCGTTGATACTCTCGCCAAACGCCAGCACCCACAGCAAGGTGGCAAACGAAAGGAAGATGAGTAACGGCGTCATCAGCTTAAAATAGCGGCAGGGAATATTCAGCACCACAATGGTAAGCAGTATGCCAAAAGCAAGCGTGCCGGCATGGTAGATGATGGGAGCCATGAAGTTCTGGCTCTTATACGAGAGCGTGCTCGAAGCGGAGAAGACTTCGATGATGCTGATGAGGCACAGGAAGAAGAATACCATCCAGATGCCCTTGTCGCCCTTGAAAAGATTGCCTAACTTCTTGTTCATGACTGTAGGATTTTGACTGTAGACGTTAGTCTGTGTATTCTCTATTTACAGGTTTCTTACTAACTCCTTGAACTGCTCGCCACGGTCCTCCATATTCTTAAAGAGGTCGAAGGAAGCGCAACAGGGTGACAGCAGCACGGTCTCGCCGGGCTGAGCCAGCTCATAGCAGGCCTGCACACAGTCTTTCATGGAGTGGGTGTCGCGCACTGGAAGGCCCAGCTGGTCGAAGTTGTCGTGCAGCTTCTGATTGTCGGCTCCGAGATAGACCAGCGCAGAGCACTTCTCGCGGATGAGGGGCTTGATAGGCTCATAGTCGTTGCCTTTATCTTTGCCGCCGACAATGAGGACTACCTTGGTCTTCATCGAATCGAGCGCATACCAGCAGGCATCGACGTTGGTGGCCTTCGAATCGTTCACGTACAGAACGCCGCGAACGGTGGTGACGCGTTCCAAGCGATGCTCCACACCGGGGAAGTCGCTCAGCGACTGACGGATGACGTCCTTCTTGATGCCGGCAATGTTTCCGGCTATTCCTGCTGCCAACGAGTTGTAGATATTGTGGCGGCCGGTGAGGCTGAGCGCCTCCTGCTCCATGTTGAACGGCTCGGGCTGCTCAATGATGTATTTTCCAGCCTCGATGTAGCCTATAGATCCCTTTTCCTTCAGTTCAGAGAAGGGATATTGCACGGCCTTGATGTCGTATTTCTCCAGCTCGCGACGTATGATGGGATCATCGTTCCAGTAGATGAAGGCATCATCGGCCGTCTGGTTCTGCAAGATGCGCATCTTTGCGTTGACATAGTTCTGCATCTCAAAGTTGTAGCGGTCCAGATGGTCGGGAGTGATGTTGAGCAGCACAGCAATGTTGGCGCGGAAGTCGTACATATTGTCCAACTGGAACGACGACAGCTCGATGATGTAGTATTCATGCGGATCCTCAGCCACCTGCAAGGCCAGAGAGCGACCAATGTTGCCGGCTAAGCCAGCATCGTAGCCAGCCTCCTTGAAGATGTGGTAGATGAGACTGGTAGTCGTGGTCTTGCCGTTGGAACCCGTGATACAGATCATCTTCGACGTGGTGTAGCGGCCGGCAAACTCAATCTCGCTGATAATGGGAATGCCCGCAGCAATGGCTTTGCTCACCATGGGAGCAGTATCGGGAATGCCTGGACTTTTAATGATTTCGTCGGCATTGAGAATGAGGCTCTCGCTGTGATGACCTTCCTCCCACAGGATGCCATGCTCATTGAGCATCTGCTGATAGCGGGGCGCAATGTGCGACATGTCGCTCACGAACACGTCGAATCCTTCTTTCTTGGCCAGCACGGCAGCCCCTGCTCCGCTCTCGCCGGCTCCTAATATGACTATTCTTTTCATTTATCTTATCTTCAATGTTATGATGGTCAAAGCTGCCAGGATGATGCTTACTATCCAGAAGCGGACGGTGATTTTCGACTCATGGAAGGGACGATGCGGCCAGCCTTTCAGTATGTACGTCGATGTGGCATCGAGCTGGGAATCCAACTTTCGGAAGTTGTCGTGGATGGGCGTTGCACGGAACACACGCACCCGACGGCCCTTGCGCTTTTGTATCTTGAACCACTGCGTCTGGATGATGACGCTAAGACTTTCCACGAAGAAGATGCCGCACAGGATGGGCAGCAACAGCTCTTTATGGATGAGCACAGCACACACGCCAATGATGCCGCCTATGGTTAGCGATCCCGTGTCGCCCATAAAAATCTGGGCAGGATAGGCATTGTACCACAAGAAGCCAATCATAGCGCCCACGAAGGCCGACAAGAACACCACCAGTTCCTCGGTATGCGGAATGTACATAATATCGAAATAGGAAGCGTAGCCTATGTGCGACGACACGTAGGCCAGTATGCCCAGCACCACACCGATGATGGCCGAGTTTCCTGCACACATGCCGTCCATGCCGTCGTTCAGGTTGGCCCCATTGCTCACGGCAGTAACCACGAGAATAGTTACCAGCACAAAGAGAATCCATCCGGCTGCCACCTTGTGCTTTCCAACAAACGACATGATGTCGCTGTAGCTCAGGTTGTGGTGCTTGGTAAAGGGAATGGTGGTCTGAAGCGACTTGTGCGCCTCAACCTCATGCTTCACCACCTCTGTCTTGTTTTGACGTGGCACGCTGATATTCTCGCGCATCACCACATCAGGGCTGAGATAAAGCGTCAGACCCACGATGAAGCCTATAGAAACTTGGCCTATTATCTTATATTTGCCTTTCAGCCCATCCTTGTTGCGGCGGAAAATCTTGATATAATCATCCATGAAGCCAAGGAAGCCCAACCACAGCGTAGTGGCAATCATCAGGATGAGATAGATGTTGCGCATGCGTCCCAGCAGCAGGACTGGAATGAGCAGCGACACAATGATGATGATGCCGCCCATAGTGGGCACGCCTTTCTTCTGCACGCCAAAGGGGTCGATAGAAGGGTCGCGCTCGGTCTCGAAAATCTTGCGGCGTTTCATCCATTTGATGAAGCGCTCGCCAAACCATGCCGAGATAACCAGCGACAGGATCAGCGCCAGCAGCGCACGGAAGGAGATATAGCTCCAGAGGTGGGCTCCTGGTATATTATAGTCTTCTAAGAATCGAAAGAGATAGTACAGCATTTCGTTATTTCGATATTACGCATTGAAACATTCTCGAACAATTTCCCGATCGTCGAAGTGATGCTTAACGCCCTTCACTTCCTGATAGTCCTCATGCCCTTTGCCGGCAATGAGGATGACATCGCCCTTCTGCGCCATCATGGTTGCCGTGCGGATGGCCTCCTTGCGGTCAACAATCGACACCACCTTCTTCATCTGCTGCGGAGTGAGGCCCGCCAGCATGTCGTTGATGATGTCCTGCGGCTCTTCAAAACGCGGATTATCACTGGTGATGATGACGCGGTCGCTCTGCTTCACGGCCTCCTGTGCCATGAGCGGACGTTTGCCCTTGTCGCGATTGCCGCCGGCACCGCAGACCGTGATGACCTGTCCCTTTCCTTGCAGCACCTCGTGAATGGCACGCAGCACGTTCTCCAAGGCATCGGGCGTATGGGCATAGTCCACAATGGCCGTAAATCCCTCTGGCGAGCGGATGGGCTCCAGGCGACCGGCCACGCTGTGCAGCGTACTCATCACCACCAGCACATCCTCGGGCTGCTGGCCAAGCATGACGGCAGCGCCATAGACAGCCAGCAGATTGCTGACGTTGAACTTGCCAATGAACTGCACGCCTACCTCGCGACCGTCGATCTCCAAGTACATGCCCTCGAAGTGGCACTCCACCAGCCGCGCACGGAAATCAGCCATCGAACGGGTGGAATAGGTCTTCACCGTGGCTTTTGTGTTCTGCACCATGAACAATCCGTTCTTATCGTCGGCATTGGTGATGGCGAAGCTGCCTTTGGGCAACATGTCGAAGAACTGCTTCTTGGCGTTTCGATAGTTCTCCACCGTCTTGTGGTAGTCCAAGTGGTCACGCGTCAAGTTGGTGAAGATACCGCCGGCAAACTTCAGTCCACCGATGCGCTTCTGGGCGATGGCGTGGCTTGAGCACTCCATGAAAGCGTACTGGCAGCCGGCGTCGACCATTTTGCGCAACAGCCTATTCAGCTCCACGGGATCGGGAGTGGTGTGGCTGGCAGCAATGGCTTCGCCTTCGATATAGTTGCACACGGTAGAAAGCAGTCCGCACTTGTAGCCCAAGCGGCGGAACATATTATATAATAATGTGGCGATAGTGGTCTTGCCATTAGTGCCCGTGACGCCCACCAGCTTCAGCTGCTCGGATGGATAGCCCTGGAAGGCGGTAGCCACAGGGCCAACGGCCTCCTCGGTCGATGCCACGAGGACAAATGTCGCCTTGTCGGCAGGCACGTCTTCCGGAATGCGCTCACAGAGCACCGCCACGGCACCCTGCTCCAGCGCTTTTCCAATATACTGATGGCCGTCGGTCACCGTGCCAGGTATGGCCACGAACAGGTGGCCAGCCTTCACGCGCCTCGAATCGATGTCAACGTCGAGGATCTCCACGTCGGCATTTCCCTCTATGGCCTTAACACTAATGCCTTTGATAATGTCACTTAACTTCATATATCAACTCCTAACTCTAAACTTCAAAACGCTCAACCCTCCATGTGCAGCAGGCAAGCCATCCCTTCACGCAGCGTAGTGCCTGCGGGAATGCTCTGGCTCTTCACATCGCCGGTGCCCGATACGCGCACCTTCAGTCCCATCTTTTCCAGCATGTACACGGCGTCGCGTGCTCCCATACCCAACACATTGGGCATGATGCCGTCCTCGGCCTTCACGTCGGCAACCTTTCCATCTCTAATGCTCAGATGCTGCAACACATACTCTGCATCCTTCACATTTCCGTTCTTCACGTCGGGCGTGAACACCGAGTGCTCGTCACGGGCGTTCGACGCCACCATGCGCACGTCCTTAGCCATCACGCCCTCGGCAATGTTGTGGAACACCGTTCCCGACACCAGTCCGCCCGAGGCCGGTCCGTTGGTGGTCTTCACACATACGATACACGAATAGCGCGGCTTGTCGGCAGGGAAATAGCCGCAGAAGCTGAGCCAGTGGCATCGCACGCCCGAATGGTAGTTAAACTCGGCGTCCGACACCTGTGCCGTTCCCGTCTTGCCTGCCACGGGGAACGATCGTGAGCCAGCGCGTTTGCCCAGTCCCTGGCTCACCACGTGGGTCAGGATGGTCTGCATGGTCTTCACGGCTTCTGGCCGTGCTATCTGTTCCTTCAGCACTACGGGGGGAAGGTCCTCCACCACCATGCCGTCGCGCACCACCTGTTTCACAAATCGCGGCTGCATCAGCTTGCCGTCGTTGGCAATGGCGTTATAGAAGGCCAGCGTGTTGATGGGTGCTATCTGCGTCTCGTAGCCTATGCTCATCCAGGGCAACGTGGTCTTACTCCAGTAGAGGCTGCGGTTCGAGGTCTTCGTGTCGGGATAGCGAATCTTCGGTGCACGGTATTCGTTGAGCGGAATCCGCAGGTCTTCGCCAATGCCCACGCGATGCAGTCCCTCGACGTACTTCGTGGGGTTGCTGCCATAGAAATGGTCGATGACATAGCTCACACCGATGTTGCTACTCACCTCCAGCGAGCGGGCCACGTTGATGCTGCCATAGCCTCCACGGCTGTAGTTGTGGTCCTTCATGTTGGCTCCGTGCATGCGCATCAGTCCGTTGCCTGTGTGAATGACGAAGCTGGTGTCCACCACCCCATCGTCGAGGGCCACCAATATGGATGCCGTCTTGAACACTGAACCCGGCTCGCAGCGATAGCCCAGCGCGTTGTTCAGACGTTCGCGATATTCGCCATCAGCGCTCTTCTCCATGTTCACGATGGCCTTCACGTCGCCAGTCTGCACCTCCATCAATATGGCTACGCCCATCAGGGCATTGCGCAGTTTCAGCTCGTCGAGCAGTGCCTTCTCGCACAGGTCCTGCATGCCCACGTCGAGGGTGGTCACGATGTCAGCGCCGTCAACGGGCGGCCTTGTCACCACCGACACGCGCTTGTTTCTTACCTTCTGTGTATGGGCAATGCCATAGACACCCTTCAGCAGCGAGTCGTAGGCCAGCTCCACGCCGTAGCGCGCCGTGTCACGCGAGCCAATGGTGCGCTCGGCCAGCGAGCCGAACGGATGTCGGCGGGCAGGATACTCCTGTCCCCAGAATCCGCCCTTATGGCGGGGCAGGTTGAAGTATGGCAGTTTCTTGACGCGGCTGAAGGTGGCATAGTCAATCTTGCCTCGCCAGACGCGCCAGTAGCGGCTTTTCTTTTCATATCCCTCCATGAGGTGCTGGCGGAACTCCTCAGCGGTCTTTTCCCTAAAGATGTCGTGAAGGCCCATGCACAGGCTGTCCAGTTTCTCGTGCCACAGGGTGTCGCGTTTATGGGTCCAGGCAGTGTCTTCGGGCACGTCCTTCTGCAGTCCGGCCCTGAAGTCGATGAATATTTCATACTCGGGAATGCTGCCAGCCAGCAGCTGTCCGTCGCAACTGAGCACGTTGCCACGGTTAGGCTTCTTGATGCTGTCGGCCGTGTTCACCTGATTCTTCTGCACTGCCAGCCACCATTGCTTCTCGGCCGTCATCGTGTAGCCAGCCTTCACAACGACCGCCACTCCAATGAGTGCCAGCAACACAGCTACTATCAAGTAGCGCGGCATTACCTTTTCCTTTACGAACTTACTCATCTCTCCGCTCCTATCTTTTCACTCTTCACTATTAACTCTTCACTTATCACTCATCGTTCATCACTCCTCGGGCACCTCGATGATATATGGCGGCTGCTGGCTGATGTGCAGCAGCGAATCGTTGTTTTGCTTCAGCATCTCCTGCACGCTGCTTTGCCGGCACATGCGTGTGAGGTTGCTTGAGCTGGACAGTGCCTGGAACTTGGCATCGACGAGATTTTTCTCCAGCTGGCTGATGTCGATGGCATCCTGCTGGCACTGATAGCGCACGGCCACGTAGGCTGTGGTGATGAAGACGATGAGGATGATGACCCATATCTGGTTGCGCACCAGCGACCACAGGTAGTCGCCGCCCAGGATGTCCCTGAAGCGCAGCGAGCCGGTGGGAGCCTCGTCGCCCTCCTTGGCCTGGCGCTTCATCTTCTGCAACGTCGTCAGTTCAGCCTCCCTTTGCTTTTCATCGGGCTGTCCTGCCTCGGCGTGCAGTTGCTGCTCAGCGTCGTCGGCCTCCATTTTCTTATTCAGTTCCTCGTCTTTTGCCATCTCAATTCAAAACGCTCTTAACTCATCACTTATCGTTTATCACTTACGCTCATCACTTTTTCCGCCACCCTCAGCTTGGCACTTCTGCTGCGCGGGTTGCCGGCCAGCTCGTCGGCCGAGGGTGTGGTCACCTTATTATTAATAATGTGTAAGGCCGAGCTGGTACGACCAAAGAAGTCCTGTTCCAGGCGTCCCTCCACGTTGCCGGTGCGCATCATGTTCTTCACCATGCGGTCTTCCAGCGAGTGATAGGTGATGACGCTCAGACGTCCGCCAGGCTTCAGCACCTCACAGGCAGCTGCGAGCATCTGGCGCAAGGCCTCCATCTCGTGGTTCACCTCGATGCGCAGGGCCTGAAACATCTTGGTCACCTCTTTCTTCTCCTTCTCGCGGGCAAACAGCCTTTCGGTGGCTGCCAGCAGCTGGGTGGTGGTTTCAATGGGCTGCTGCTGGCGGGCCTTCACCAGTGCTGCCGCCACCTGGCGGGCCTGTCGCAGCTCGCCATAGAGGTAGAATATGTCGGCCAGCTGCTCCTCGGCGTAGTTATTCACCACGTCGGCTGCCGTTGTGCCTGCCCGCTTGTTCATGCGCATGTCGAGCGGCGCATCGAAGCGGAAGGAGAAACCCCTGGAGGCATCGTCGAAATGGTGGGACGACACGCCCAAGTCGGCCAGTAGGCCGTCGATGGCCTCCACCTCGTAGTAGCGCATCCACTGCTTCAGGTAGCGGAAGTTGCTGCGCACGAAGGTGAAACGCTCGTCGCCACAGATGTTCTGCTCGGCATCGGCATCCTGGTCAAAGCCAAAGAGACGGCCGTTGGGCCCCAGCCGGCGCAGTATTTCCCGCGAATGGCCTCCACCCCCGAAGGTCACGTCAACATAAATGCCGTCGGGCTGGATATCCAGCCCGTCGACACTTTCCTTCAAAAGGACAGGTACGTGATATGTGTCGGCCGTTGTCATTGTTTGTCTTAGTCTTCCGGTTTGGTTGCCATGATGGCTTTCAGCTTCGCTGAAAAGTCTTGCTGCGAAAGGAACGGCTGCTCCACCTTCTCGGCCGCCCATATCTCTATGGTGTCGGTCATGCCTATGAAGCGCACCGTCTGCTCAATGTCTGCCATCTGCAGGTATCGGCGGGGAATGAGGAAACGCCCGTTGCCGTCGAGCATCACTACTTCGGCTTCCTTCATGTATTGGCGCAGCACCATCTTCCCTTCGTCGTCCCATTCGTTCACGCGCTCGCGCAGCGCATCCACGCGTTCGTTCCACACGCTCTCCGGATAGAGCACCAGGCATTTCTGGTGAATGTCCTTGCGCATGATGAGCTGCTCCTCGCCCGATGCCTGAAGCACCCGGCGGAACGTAGCTGGCAGGAACACCCTGCCCTTGGCATCGGTCTTTGCCTCTATGTTACCAAGAAAGCGCATGCGCGTATGTTTTTATGTGTTTAATTAAACTTCGCCTGCAAAGTTAAGCATTTTTCCCCACAATCCCCCACAATTCCCCATAAAAATTTGAAAATTTTCTGCTTTTTTTACGTTAGGCCTCCCCACCCTATGCTTTTTCGCACAAAGAGGCGCATTTGTGCATATTGTTATGAGCGCCACAACTCTGCCAACGGCGTCCAACCACAAGCCCCCGAGAAGCCCCCCGACGGACGGCCGGTGCTTTGCCCTTTTGGGCCGTTCCTCTTAAAAAAAGTGTAAAATCACACATTTTTGCCCAAAAATGAGCCATATTTGAAAGATTTGTGCTAAATTTGCACCCCAAATAGACGTTTGAGCCAAAACAATGGACGCTATTACTGAAAAGACCATTGACATAGAAGCAGTGCTGCGCGGCAAAATGGGCAAGAAAGCCCGTTGGGTGCCAGGCTTCGTCGTCAGCTGGCTCAAGCGCATTGCCCACGAAGACCAGTGCAACGAATTTCTGTGGAGTGCCCGCGACCTGAAGGGCACGCCATGGCTCGAAGCATGCCTGCAGTTCCTCGACACCAAGGTGGAGGTGGAGGGCATGGAAAACCTGCCCGCCAAGGACGACGGCCGGCTCTACACCTTCGTCTCGAACCACCCCATGGGCGGCATCGACGGCGTGGCACTGGGCTCAATCATTGGCCGCCACTACGACGACCGCTTCCGCTACCTGGTGAACGACCTGCTGATGAACCTGCCCGGTCTGGCACCGCTGTGCATACCCATCAACAAGACGGGTAAGCAGAGCCGCTCGTTCCCCGCCATGGTCGAGGCCGGTTTCCAGAGCGACTACCACATGCTCATGTTCCCCGCAGGACTCTGTTCGCGCCGCCGCCAGGGCGAAATACGCGACCTGCCGTGGAAAAAGACCTTCGTCACCAAGAGCGTGCAGTACCAGCGCGACGTGGTGCCCATCCACTTTGGCGGGCGCAACTCGAACTTCTTCTACCGGCTGTCGAACTTCAGCGACCGCTACATCAAGAAAGTGAACGTAGCCATGCTCTTCCTCGTCGACGAGATGTTCAAGAACACGGGCAATACCTTCCCTGTCAAGATTGGCAAGCCCATTCCCTGGCAGACCTTTACCGACAAATCAAAAACCCCTGCCGAGTGGGCAGAATACGTCAAAGAACAAGCATACAAACTATAGTAATGGAACAGCCTATCATCGACCCCATCCCAGCCGACGTGCTCAAGAGCGAGCTCACCCCCGAGCGCCAGTTGCGCATGACCAACAAGAGCCACAACGAAATCTACATCATCACCGCCCATAACGCACCCAACGTGCTGCGCGAGATAGGCCGACTGCGCGAGATTGCCTTCCGCGAGGCAGGCGGCGGCACAGGCAAGGACTGCGACCTCGACGAGTTCGACACCTGCGAGAACTGCTACAAGCAGCTCATCGTGTGGAACCCCGAGGCCGAGGAAATCATTGGCGGCTACCGCTATCTGGAAGGCAACAAGTGGGAGTTCGACAGCAACGGCCAGCCCATACTGGCCACCAGCCACATGTTCCACTTCAGCCAGAAGTTCCTCGACGACTACATGCCCTACACCATCGAGCTGGGGCGCTCGTTCGTATCACTCCCCTACCAGAGCTCGCGCATGGGCGCCAAGAGCCTCTTCGCCCTCGACAACCTCTGGGACGGCCTGGGCGCCCTGACCGTCATCATGCCCAACGTGCGTTACTTCTTCGGCAAGATGACCATGTACCCCAGCTACATCCGCGAGGGCCGCGACATGATACTCTTCTTCCTCCGCAAATATTTCAACGACAAGGACCACCTCGTCGTGCCCATGAAGCCCCTGAAAATCGAGACCGACGAGCACCAGCTCGAAGCCCTCTTCAGCGGCGGTAACTTCAAGGAAGACTATCGCATACTCAACCAGGAGGTGCGCCGCCTGGGCTACAACATTCCCCCGCTGGTGAACGCCTACATGAGCCTCTCGCCCACCATGAAGCTCTTCGGCACCGCCATCAACTACGGCTTCGGCGACGTGGAAGAGACGGGCATCCTCATTGCCGTGGACGAAATTCTGGAAGACAAGAAGGTGCGCCACATCGACTCCTTCATTCAGGAGCACCCCGAGGCCATGAAAATAACCAGCGGCGCCGCCAAGGTCATCTACAAGTCGGGCTATTAACCGGCCTTGCTCCAAAGGAGCATTCCACGCCCTTTTTCCTCATAGGAAACTACCTGGTTTTCACGGGAAGCCTTCCCGTGAAAATTTCTCACGTGAGATTTTTTCACGGGAGGCCTTCCCAGAAAAAAATCTCACGTGAGATTTTTTCACGCGGCGCCACCTGCTTTTTTCCCCTAAACCCCATCTTTGCAACCAAGTTGCAAAACTTTTGACGTAACTTTGCAGCCGAAAACGAAAAAGAAAGCAAAGTTATGGCACATCATCACGAACATCATCATCATGAGCACCACCATGAAGAAGGCGGCCTGCGCCACCAGTTGCAGCTCATAGGAGCCACCACGGTGCTGCTCATCGGCGCCGTGCTGGTGGAGAAGCACTGCGGACTGGCCACATGGCAACTGCTGCTGGTCTACCTGGTGCCCTATCTGCTGATAGGCCACGAGACCCTGCACGAGGCATGGGAAGGCATCACCAGCGGCGACATGTTCAACGAGCACTTCCTCATGTCGGTGGCCACCATAGGCGCCTTGGCCATCGGCTTCCTGCCTGGGGCCGAGACGCAGTTTCCCGAGGCGGTCTTCGTCATGCTGTTCTTCCAGGTGGGCGAGCTCTTTGAGGGCTACGCCGAGGGGAAGAGCCGGCAGAGCATCAGTCACCTGATGGACCTGCGCCCCGACGTGGTTCACCTGGAGTCGGGCGACGTGTCGCCAGAGGAGGTACACGTAGGCCAGACCATCATCGTGCGGCCGGGCGAGAAAGTGCCGCTCGACGGCATCATCACCGAGGGCCGGGCAGCGCTGGACACATCGGCACTGACGGGCGAAAGCATGCCGCGACAGGCCACCACAGGCGACGAGGTGGCATCGGGCTGCGTGAACCTGAGCGGAGTGATCAGGCTGCGCACCACCAAGGAATATGGCGAGAGCACCGTGGCAAAGATGATTGAGCTGGTGGAGCACGCCGCCGACCACAAGTCGAAGAGCGAAACATTCATCACCCGCTTTGCCCGCATCTACACGCCCATCGTGGTCTTCGCCGCACTGGCACTGGCCGTCCTACCGCCACTGGTGCTCTGGCTCACCACGCATGACGCCCAGCCCTCAGCCCTTTTCGCCACCTGGATCTACCGTGCACTGATGTTCCTCGTGGTCAGCTGCCCCTGCGCACTGGTCATCAGCGTGCCGCTCACGTTCTTTGGCGGCATTGGCGGGGCGTCGAGGCGCGGCATACTGATCAAGGGAGCAAACTACATGGACGTGCTGGCCCGAGTGGACACCGTGGTGTTCGACAAGACAGGCACGCTGACCCACGGCCAGTTTGCCGTGACGGCTGTCCACCCCGACCAGTGTAACGAGCGTCAGCTGCTCCACCTGGCGGCCCATGTCGAACACTTCAGCACCCACCCCATTGGAGCCGCCTTGCGCGACGCCTTTCCCGACGAGGCCACCGACGGCTGCAGCGTGAGCGACGTCGAGGAGGTGGCTGGACAGGGCATCCGGGCCAACATAGGCGGACAGCGGGTGTGCGTGGGCAACAGAAAGATGATGGAGGCCGTGGGCGCCCAATGGCACGACTGCGAGCACGATGTGGGCACCATCATCCACGTGGCCATTGACGGGCAGTATGCCGGCCACATCGTGATCAGCGACCAGGTGAAAGCCGACAGCGCCAAGGCCATCGACCAGCTGAAGCAGATGGGAGTGAAGAAAACGGTGATGCTCACGGGCGACCGCCAGTCCGTGGCGGCCAGCGTGGCCAGTCAGCTGGGCATAGACGAATGGCATGCCGAGCTGCTGCCACAGCAGAAGGTGGAAAGAATGGACGCGCTGATGAAGGAGCAACCCGGAGTGGCCTTCGTGGGCGACGGCATCAACGATGCGCCCGTGCTGGCAAGGGCCGACGTGGGCATCGCCATGGGCGGACTTGGCAGCGACGCCGCCATAGAGGCGGCCGACGTGGCGCTGATGGACGATGAGCCGTCGAAGATTGCCACGGCCATAGGCGTGGCTCGCCGCACGCTGGCCATTGCCCGCCAGAACGTGGTCTTCGCCATTGGGGTGAAGGTGGCGGTACTGCTGCTGGCAACCTTCGGGCTGGCCACGATGTGGATGGCCGTGTTTGCCGACGTGGGAGTAACGGTGCTGGCCGTGCTCAACGCCATGAGGGCGCTGCGGCCTGCGGCCTACGGCCGAAATAATAACCTGCGGCCTACGGCCTAAATAATAAATAATAAATAATAAATGATAAATAATAAATAATGAATTTACCGCGTGCTACAGCAATGAGGGCAACTCGTAGAGGCGGGTGCTGTTAGAGCCTTTTACCAAGATAAGCCGTCCTTCGGGGCGGTTTTTCTGTAGTTCGGCCTTCACCTCCTCCACAGAAGGAAACTTTCGGAAGGAACAGGTGGTATGGCTGAACTCATCGCCCACGAGCCACACCTGGCTGATGCCGGTCTCGGCAATAATGTCAACCAGCTGCTGATGCTCCTTGGCGCTGTCGGCACCAAGCTCGCGCATGTCGCCCAAGATGAGCATCTTCCCGTCAGGAGTGGCCGCATTCAGGCTACAGAAATTCTCCAGCGCGGCCATCATCGACGTGGGATTGGCGTTGTAGGCATCCACGACAAGGCGGTTGTGGCCCGTGTCCACAAACTGCGAACGGTTGTTCGTGGGCCGATAGTCCTCCAGGGCGTGGCAGATGGCTTTGCGCTCCACTCCGAAATTGATGCCAACAGCCACGGCTGCCAGCAGGTTCTTTACGTTGTAGAGGCCCACCAACTGCGTCTGCACCTTGTGCCACTTCTGGCTCTCGCCCGTCTCTTCCAGCTCCATGAGCGGCTTGCGCCAGCGGAACTTGAGGAAGGGCTGGTCGGAGGGGATGACCTCGCCGCTGATGCAGGAATATTGCTTCTCGGGATCGGTGCTGTAGGGCGTGACCCACATCTCGTCGGTAATCATGTCCACAAGGAAGTCGTTGTCGGCATCAAGGAAGACAAGACCATCCTGACGGGTGCGCAGATAGTCGTAAAGCTCGCCCTTGGTCTTGATGACGCCTTCGAAGGAACCGAAGCCCTGCAAGTGGGCACGCCCCACGTTGGTGATGATGCCGCAAGTAGGCTCGGCCGTCTCGACCAGCGTCTTGATGTCGCCAGGATGGCTGGCCCCCATCTCGATAATAGCTATCTGGTGCTCGGGACGTAGGCGGAAGAGCGTCTTCGGCACGCCAACGTCGTTGTTGTAGTTGCCCTCGGTGGCCAACACGTTATACTTCTCGCTGAGCACGGCCTTCACCAGCTCCTTCGTCGTGGTCTTGCCGTTGGTGCCGGTGATGGCTATGACGGGAATGTTGAACTGGCGGCGATGCTCGCGTGCCAGGTCTTTATAAGTCTGCAACGCGTCATCCACCAGGATGATACCCCCCTCGATCCCCCCGAGGGGGGGAAGACTGTCGGCAGTATATACCGGGTATTGGTTTTTCCCGTCATAAGAAGTCTCAGGCGCCTCGTCCACAATGGCCCATGCGCAGCCCTGACTCAAGGCCTGCGCGGCAAACTCGTTTCCGTTGAAGCGTCCCCCCTTCAGCGCAAGAAAGATGCTGCCCTCGGGGCAGTCGCGGCTGTCGGTGGTGATGCAAGGATGCTGTTGATACAGCCTGTAAAGCTCTTTGATATCCATGGTTTTCATCATGGCTGCAAAGGTACGCCATTTTGTCGAGACGGCCAAAGAAATTAGCAGAAAGATTGGCCTCGTAGGAAAAGAAAAATCCCCGCGCTTCACAGCGCGAGGATATTCCCCTTGATACACTCGGCATGCCGGTGTACAGCGGTATATATAGTCAGTAGTTGTTTTTCCTTTTGTCAACGGGGCAGGTTGAAGGCCCGTGTCATCTCGGCCATCTGCTCCTGGCTCATGCCCTCCGGCTCGAAGCCCATCTGGCGGGCATCGATGTAAATCTTGGCACTCTTCGAGAGCACGTCAATCTGGTCGAAGGCGTCCATCACGTCCTTACCCTTGGCAAAGACGCCATGTTTCTCCCACATCACCACGTCATAGTCCTCCAGCTCCTTCAGCGTGGCCTCGGCCAGCTGGTTCGAGCCCGGCAGGGTGTAGGGTACGATGCCCAGGCCCAGCGGGCAGAAAGCCTTCGTCTCGGGAATCATCGACCACAGGATATTCGTCAGCACGTCCTTGCCCAGGAACTCGCGCTTGTGGCTCATGGCCACCAGCTCAATGGGGTGCGTGTGCACGGTGGCATTGTAGCCGCTGCCCGTCTCAATCTGCCGGGCGTGCACAATGAGATGGCTGGGCAGCTCGCTGGTGGGCATCACCGGCTCGTCGGCAATGATCACATACGAGGCGCAGTCGTCGAGAATGCGGATGACGCTGCCGTTCTGCATGGGCCATCGTGCCAAATCGCGCATGCGCTTGCCCGTTCCCTTGCAGTAGAAGTAGCAGCCCTTCAGCGCCGGCAGGGTAATGCCAATCTGCTTCACTTCGCTGATGGCAGGCAGCTTCTTCAGCTCCTCGTCGGCATACTCAGTGATGTTCACAGTGATGTTTCCGCCGTTGCGCTCGGCCCATCCGTTCTGCCACAGATAGCCAGCCACCTCGGCTATTTTCTCAATTTCGGCCTTCAGTGCCTGACGGCCCTCCAGAATACTCTTCATTATTTGTTGTTATGGTTTTTATCTTTAACTTTCGGGTTGCAAAGTTATACCTATTTGTTGGGATACACCCGCACAATTTGATTTTTAAGCCCCGAAATTTGATTTATATCAAGTATCCGCCGACTTCCTCACTTCTTAACTCTTAACTCTCAACTCTTAACTCCTAAGCGCCCTGTTCCAGTTACCCTTCAGCAGCCGCGCCAGGAAGAGCAGCCCACGGAAGGTGAGCTCGATGGCCATGGCCATCCACACGCCCCGCAGCCCATACTGCTGCGACAGCCACCAGGCCAGCGTCAGCCTCACGCCCCACATCGAGAGCAGGCTCATCACAGCAGGCTTCAGCGTGTCGCCGGCTCCCACGAACACACCGTTGCACACGATGGAGGCCGCAAACATGGGCTCGGCAAAGGCCTCGATGCGCAGGGCAGCGGCACCCTCGCTGACTATCTGCTCCACGGGCGACATGAAGGCCATCAGCTCGGGGGCGAAGACAAACATCAGCACGCCCATCACGGTCATGACGCTGATGCCCAGCCCCACGCTCAAAGAGGCCAGCGACCGTGTCAGCAGTCGCTGACCGGCACCTATACCCTGACCCACCAGCGTGGTGGCCGCCTCGGCAATGCCATAGCCCGGCATGTAGCACAGGCTCTCCACGGTGATGGCCATCGAGTTGGCCGCAATGGCCACCGTTCCCAGGGGGGCCACGATGACGGTGCCCACAATCTGGGCGCTGCCCATGAGCAGATGTTGCAGGCCCATGGGTGCCCCGATCTTGAAGGCCGTGCGCACGGTGTCGCCCCTGGGACGGAACGAGCCTGGCCTGCCCCGCAGGCCGAGCATGTCGCTACGCCACAACAGAAAATAGAGCATCAGTCCTGCCGTCACGGCCTCGGCCAGCGCCGTGCCCATGGCTGCCCCCTTGACGCCCATATCGAGGATATAGATAAAGAGATAGTTGAACGCGACGTCCATCACGCACATCAGAATGTTCAGTGCCGAAGGAACCTTCATGTTGCCCGAGCACTTCAGCATCGAGCCAGCCAGTCCCGACATCTGAAAGAAGATGCCAGCCAGGCCAATGACCAGGAAATACATCGATGCGTCGTGGGCTATGTCGGCCGAGCCGCCCAGCCAGTAGGGCAAGCTACGATGGACAGCCAGGCACACCACGGTGAGCGCCAAGCTCCAGACAGCGGCGCACACCAGCGACTGGCGCAGCACGCGGCGCGCCTTCTCGAAGTCGCCCGCACCAATGAAATGGGCCACCTGCACCGAGAAGCCCATGGCCACGGCCGACGACAGTCCGCCCAGCAGCCACGTGGTGGTCTCAACGAGGCCCACCGATGCCGTGGCCTTCTCGCCCAGATGGCCCACCATGGCATAATCGATGAAAAACATCACCGTGGCCGATATTTGCGCCAGAATACTGGGCACAGACAATTGGACGATGAGCCGCAGCTGCTCGCTGCGCGTCATCGTGCGGCCTTCACGAATATATGAAAGCAAGTCGGTCTTTGCCATTCTTCTGAATCAATGTGTCGTGCTGATAAAAAGCCTTTCAGGAGTAGCAGCCGCTTCATGGCCCAGCCGAACCTTACAAATTGTTCTTTCTCCGTCATGTTGCTTTTTTATTTTCTGCAAAGGTAAGCATTATTCTTTAACCTGCCAAATCTTTCCAATACATTTTCGGGAATTACGCGGCAGGAACTCCTCATGAAGAAACTCGGGCACGGAAAACGGGCAAAGGACGTCGCAGCGGGCTGTGCCCACGAGTAATTTTTCTGTGGAGGCTTCCCGTGAAAAAATCTCACGTGAGAAATTTTTCTGCGGAGGCTTCCCATAAAAAAATCTCACGTGAGAAATTTTTCTGGGAGGCCTTCCCGTAAAAAAAACTCACGTGAGAAAAATTATCTGTGTGGGCTGAACGTAGGCTTTGCCTTGTGTTCAGCCCCCCATCCCCCTAACTTAGGGGGCTTATACGCTCTCGCCTGTGATGTTGTCAACGGCCTCGCGGGCCTGGTCGTTCAGGTTGACGTTGCGGGTGGTGCGGGCCTCGATGGTGCCGGCGCGCATGATGTCGGCCATGTCAACGCCGGTGGCGCTCTTCAGCACGTCGAAGGCCTGCTTGATGGCCACGGGCACGCCACCGCTCATGGCGGCCACGCCAGCGCCCGTTTCCTGTCCGCCGCCGCTATAGACGTGGACGTCCTTGATGGCCGAGATGGGCTTGGCCACGTTCTCTACCACCTGGGGCAGCACCTCAATCATCATCTGCATCACGGCAGCGTTGTTATACTTCTTATAGGCCTCGGCCTTCTTGTCCATGGCCAAGGCCTCGGCCTCACCTTTCTTCTGTATGGCGTATGCCTCGGCCTCACCCTTGGCCTTGATGCCTATGGCTTCCTGCTCCAGACGATAGCGCACGGCGTCGGACTCGGCGTTCTGGGCCAGGGCGCGCTGCTCGGCCTCGTACTTCTGGGCCTCGGCGTTACGCTTGCGCTGCTCCAGGTCGGCGGCGGCGTCCTTCTCCACCTTGTACTTGTCGGCATCGGCTTTCTTCTCAATCTCAGCAGCCAGCTGGTTCTGCTTAATCTCAATCTGCTCCTTCGAGAGAATCTGCTCGCGCTTGGTCTTCTCAATCTCGGCCTCCACGGTCTTGATGTTGATGGTCTTCTGCTGCTCCTGCTGCTGAATGGCGTAGGCAGCATCAGCGTCGGCCTGGGCAGTGTCGGCCTCGCGCTTCAGGGCAGCGCGCTTCAGGGCCAGGTCGTTGTTCTTCACGGCTATGGCGGTGTCGGCATCCACGCGGGCGTCGTTGGCATCCTTGTCGGCCTTGCTCACCTCTATCTTCACGTCGCGCTCGGCCACAGCACGGTTGATGGCGGCGTCTTTCTTGATCTTGGCGGTGTTGTCGGCACCGAGGTCTTTGATGAGGCCCTCGCGGTCGGTGACGTTCTGGATGTTGCAGGAAATGATTTCGATGCCCAGCTTGGCCATGTCGGGCTGGGCTTTCTGCATCACCTGATCAGAAAAACCGTCGCGGTCGGTGTTGAGCGAACGCAAGTCGAGGGTGCCTATGATTTCACGCATGTTGCCCTGCAGGGAGTCCTGCAGCTGCTCGGCTATCTGCTGAGGCATCATGTTGAGGAAGTTCTTTGCGGCCAGGCGGGTGCCTTCGTTATTGGGCGTGACGCGAATCTTGGCCACGGCGTCCACATCGACGTTGATGAAGTCGTTGGTGGGCACGCTCTCCTCGGTCTTGATGTCAACGGTGATCTGGCCCAGGTAGACCTTGTCGAGGCGTTCGAGGAAGGGAATGCGGAAGCCGCCCTTGCCAATGAGCACTCGGGGCTGGCTGCTCAGGCCGGAAATGATGAAAGCAAACGAGGGGGGAGCCTTCACGTAAGAGATGAAGATGAAAAAGGCCAAGAAGGCCACTCCCAGGATAATCCACAGATACATTGATTCCATAATTGTAAGGTTTTTAATTTAGTTTCGCATTCGCTCAATTTTAGGAGTTCTGGAGTTTAGGAGTTTCTGGAGTTACAGACATTAGTTTTTTCATCCTTTGCTCCTGGAGTGCAGAACTATCGTCTGCAACTCCTGCACTCCTGCAACTCCTGCACTCCTTGATTTATTGGGCAAATTTAGTTAGAAAAGGCGAAACGGCCAAGGTCTTTCGCGTTTTTAACAAATGATTAACGTGTGAGCGAGAACTTCACCGAAATGCCGAAGTCCTGGGTGGTGGTGGGATAGCTGCTACTGGAGAGCAGGGGCGTATTGGTCTGGCGGTCGTAATAGGCCGTGAGGGTGAGGAAGCGCGACAGGGTGTAGTCGGCCTGCAGGGAAATCTTCAGGGCGTTGTTGCCGCTGCTGGCCGAGCTGACGCCGGTGGCGATGTCGCGGGTGATGGCGGCCTGCTTGCGGAAGGAAATGTCAAGGCGGGTGTTCAGGTCGTGGTTCACGCCTCCACGGTTGCTGCGGCTGGACGTCTGCTGCTTGTTGTCGGCGGCGTTGGCGCCCTTCTTGCTGCCCTTCACCTTCCGGTGGCTGCCGGTGCCGAAGAGGTTGAGGTTGCTGATCTTATAGCCAAGGCCTATGACCCAGTCCTTTGAGCGCGACTCGTTCAGCTGGACGCTGGTCATCGAGAGGTTGAGCACGCGGCTGCTCTTGTACTCCAGTTTCACGGTCATGTTGTTCTGCAGGGTGACGTCGACGCCGAGCAGGGGGGCGAAGGACTCGTTGATGCTGACGGTGGACACGTTGTACATGGACGAGGGTGAGTAGCTGCCGTCGGCGGCCTGCACATAGCCCAGGTCGCCCATATACTCCAGCCAGGAGCTGTAGCTGGCGTAGGAGCCGACGCTGTAGATGCTCTTATAGGTGTGGTTCAGGTTGACGCTCTTGAAGTGGCTGGCCAGCCAGGGAATCTTCGACAGGCCGGAATACTTCACCGTCCAGTTGGGCAGCAGGCGCGAAAGGGCTGGGAAGATGTCGAGCGACTGGCCGGCGCCCATGGTGTAGGTGCTGAGGAAGGCGGGAATGAGCACGTCAGCACTGTAGGGGTCGACGGAGTTAAGAGTTGAGAGTGAAGAGTTAGGAGTGGGTAGTGAAGAAGAAGGATATTGTGCCTGGACGCGGTCGCGGAACGAGGGTATGGCGGCCACGAACTTGTCGAAGGTGGACGAATGGTAGCCATTGTTGGCGTTGCCCATGCCTTCGAGGGCGCTCTTGATGCTGATGGTGGTCATGTTGAAGGAGCCGCTGTAGGTGGTGGGCTGGCCGGCATACATGAACTGCACTGAGCGGGCGCGGTTCTGGGTGCGGGTGGCCGAGAGGTCGATCTTCAGGTCGCGCAGCGGCTCCAGCGTGGCGCGCAGCTGGAAGTCCTCGGTGAACTGGCTGGTGGAGGGGGTGGCCACGCTTTCGTTGCAGAGCAGCCAGTCGTTGCTGAGGGCCTTGTCTATATAGCCGTCGCCCGCGAGGCCGAAGGCGAAGTCGAGTCCTGGCGAGAGAATGTCGCCCGTACGCTGGCCAAACATGTCGCCAATATTGGGCATGAAGCCTGGTAGCGTCATGGAGCGCTGATTGCGATAGCTGAGGTTCACCGTGCGCACCATCATCAGCAAGCGGGCTGCCTGCTGGGCGGGGTTGTACCACCACTGGTTCTCAAGGGGTTCCTTGGGGGTGATGCTGAGCTTGAGGGTGTCAGGAGTGAGAAGTGATGAGTGAGAAGTGATGAGTGAGGAGTCTGGAGAGATAAGTGATGAGTCTGGAGTGAGAAGTGATGAGTGATGAGAGGTGAGTTTTGGGAGCCACACCTTGATCTTGTTCTCGTCAACGGCCTTCCACTTCACCGCCACGACCTTGCCGTCCTTGCCACGGGCGCTGATGAGCAGGCGCTTCGACTTCTTGCCATGCTGCACCTCAATGACGGTGTCGGGCTGGAGGGTGATTTCCTTCTGGAAGGTGTTCTTGTTCTTGGGCAGCTGCTTTTCGTCCTGAGTTGGTTTGGCTGGTGAAGTAGGTGTAGTAGGTGAAGTAGACTTATTGTCTGAGGCTTTACCCTTGTCTGAAGTCTTTTTCTTGTCGTTGTTTTTCTTCTGCGGCTGCTTCTTGAAGCGCTCGTTGGTCTTCTTCAGGAAGGGAATATGGTTGTAGAGGGTTTCCAGGTTGAAGGAGCCGTTGAGCTGGACGTTGCGGTTGTTCTGGATGGTGTTGCCCAGCGAGGTGCCGTCGTCAAGCTCGGTGCCACGCAGCCAGGAGTAGGTGGCGTTGTACTGCACGTCCATCTTCGTCCAGTCCAGGATTGGCAGCTTGTCGAGCGGCAGCTGGTAGCTGGCGGTGAAGGTCTGCTGATAGTCCAGGGGGGTGCCCCAGTGGCTGACGCTCTGCCACACGGAGTCCTTCCATGCCTGATAGTGGTCGGCATAAAGGTCTTTGTTGATGGGCGTGTAGGGCTCTTCTATCTCGGCATGGGTGGCACTTTGGAAGTTCATGTGCAGGTTCTTGGTCAAGTCCCAGCGCAACTGGAAGTCGCGGTTCCACAGGAACTGCTCAGAGAAGGTGAGGGGCAGATTAGGGTCCTCGGTGTTCTCCAGGTCACGCTCCTGCAGCTCATAGTAGCTGCGCGAAAGCTCGCTGTTGAACGAGATGCTCTGCGGCAGATAGTTCAGGCCCAAGGCCTTGGGCAGCTGCATCCACTTCGACTTGCTCTTCGATTTCTTGAACGGCTCCCAAGCCTTGTAGACGGGCGTGTAGGTGTAGTTCAGCGAGCCGCGCCACTGGTCATCGTTCTCGTAGATGGTGGTCTCGCCAGTGTTGTTGCGGTGGGAGTGGCTATAGCTGAAGGCAAAGTTAGCGGGGTCGTAGGGCATGGGGCGGCGCTTGTTCTTGATGCCCACGCGGGCGTTGCTGAGCGAGAAGTTTCGGGTGATGTGTTTGGTGACGGCGATGCTCTCAATGGAGTCGCGCTCCCTGCGGTTGGCGGCACTCTCCAAAGCGTCGTCCAGCTCCATGTCGGTGTCAAGGGGGTTGTACTTGGGGCTGATGGTTTCCTTGGTGTAGGAGTAATAAAGCGGTGCGCTGACCTGCGCCTTGTCGGGGAAGAACTTGCCCAACTCGACATTGGCGGTGACGCTGTACGACTTCTCGGTGTCGGTGGAGCGCTGCATCACCGTCTGCTCCAGCCCGCCAAAGCCATCGGTGACGTAACGTCCCGTCAGATTCAGCGATCCCAGGTCGCTCAGCTGCACGTTCATGGCTCCGCTGGCGGCCCAGCCTCCGTCGTTGTTGGCGTCGCGCAGGCGCAACTCGTTGACCCACACCTCGCCCGATTTCAACGCAGGACTGAGGTTCCTGACGCCAATAATCATGGTCTTCACCTCGCCCAGCGACGGATTACCCACGATGCTGATGCGGTTGTTGGGCTTGTCGGGGTCGTAGTCGCTGTAGAGCTGGGTGTAGCTGGCCAGTCCCTCGGCGCGGGCTTTGTTGCGGGCTTTCTTCAGGGCGGTGAACACGCTCAGGTCAATGTCGAGCATGTTCTCCTCTGGCCATACGAGCGGACGGTCACTGGGTACGTTCCAGTTGTAGTGGCCCTCGGGCGTAATCTTCAGGGGAATGAGATATTCGTAGTAGTTGCTCTTGTAGTCGCTGCCCAGGCGAATGAAGACGGCCAGCTGGTTGTCCTCCAACTGGGTGGCGTTGGGCACCAGATGGTTGGCATGGACAAACATCTGCAGGCGCTTATACTGGCGCAGGTCGAGGTTGGTGTTCTTATAGACGGCCTTCGACTCGTTCTGCGAGAGATTCTTCACCGTGAGGCAGAGGGCCTGCTCGTTGTCCTCGGTGAGCTGCTGCTGGTTGGGGTCCTGCACGCGGCTGATGCCTGGCGGCAGGACATAGGCCACGGGCTGGCGTTCGGTGTTCTCCTCCACATTCACGGCGCTCATCTCCAGCGTGCCCGTCTCGGCACCGGCGCTGGTCTGCAGGTTCTGCTTGTACTGACGCCACTCGCCACGCACCAGGTCCAGACTTCCGAAGCGCAGGGTGATGGGTTGCTCAAAGCCTGTGAGGAACATGCGCATGAAGCGGATGCTGGTGAAGTCGTTGATGGTGCCCACCTTGTCCTGCCACTCCTGCAGGGGTATGCGGTACTGGTACCAGCGTACGGTCAGGGTATCGCCGTTGCGCAGCTTGGCGTTGTAGTCGCGGTGGTCAACGATGTAGCTGTCGTCGCTCTTCATGCCATGATTGTAGTCCTGCAGCTCCTGGTCGCTAATGGGAATGCGGTACTGGTAGTAGCGCTCGTACTCGTTCAGTGTGTAGTCCTGGTTGATGTCCTCCACGTCGGGGCTGGTCTTGTAGCTGGAGTCGTAGCTCTCCGTCTGGTTGTCGCTGCTGGGCGAGTTGCCCTGCGGGTTGTTGATGAGGCGGTAGCGATCCATGATGCTGCGACGCTCGTTGTCATAGTCAGAGCCTCGGAAGTAGTGGTAGTCGTCGCCTGCCGGGTCGTTGCGCCAGGCTTGCAGCAGCGAGTCGTTCTGCACCACGCTGCCAATGTTGTTCAGCCAGTCGGCATAGGGGCCGAACGTGCGTTCCTCCTCGTTGGTCAAGCCGTTCAGGCCCACGTCCTGGCGCTCGCGGCTGCCACTGGTGGTGGCGAAAGCATAGGTCTGCGTGGCCTGTACGGGAATCTTGCCCCACTGGGTGGTCTCGAACGAGCTGGTGCCATCCACGGGCATGCCGCTCTCGTAGAACTTCTTGCCGTCGTGGAGCACGTCCTCCGACACTTCGCCCAGGTTGATGTAGAGCTCGCCGCTGTGCTGGCTGGCCGTTCCCGCTTGGCGCGTATAGATGAAGGGATCCAGCAGCCAGAACTCAATGTATTCAATGTTGGCCTGCTCAAAGTCGGTGGTGATGTCCATGCGACGCATCATGCCGCCCCACTTCGAGGCAGGATCCTTCAGCGTGCCGTCGCTGTTGTAATCGAGCGTCAGGTTGTAGGGGCCGCGCTCCTGGGGATAGTAGCTCAGGTTAAGCACGGGCAGTGTGGAGGTGGCACCGTTGTAGCTTGACTGGTCGCGGTTGGGGTAGAGCTCGCGCACATAAACCTCGCGCACATAGTGGTTGGACAACTGCTCCAAATCGCTCTTGATGTGTGCAGGCGTGAGCGACGAGGAACGGCGGGTGAACAGCGGATCGACCGTATACCAGGACAGAAGCGCACGGCCATAGCCGCTGCTGACGCCATCCTTGTCGCTGTGTTCGGGGAACATTGAGGGCACGGAACTGAGCACCCAGGCCTTGGGATCGCTGACGTCGAGCAGGTTCTTGGTATTCTCGAAGTCGTCGATATAGGAGGCGTTGTCCTGCGTGCCATGCGCCTTGCCGGCAATGAGCTGGGCAAACTCGCCGGTGAGCGATATCTGCGAAGGCTGGGTCAGGTGGAGCAGCGGCAAGCGGTCCAGCGCCTTCGTGAGCCACTGGCTCTCCTGTTTCCAGTTCAGATTCAGGCCCCAGAGGGTGTTGTTCAGCGGCTCTTCGCCCATGCCCACCTTCGTGGTCAATGCCTGCTCAGAGAGGTGGAGCAAGGTGCCGCCCAACGAGAAGTTCTTATTGAAGTCGTACTCCCAGTTCACGCCGAACATCGTCTTGCGATGTAGCCAGGCATCGGTATTCGACTCCAACGAGACATTGACGTTCGTGCCGGCATCGAGGATGCTTTGGTTCAGAATGGTCACCTCGCCAGCCGAATAGTCAACGGTATAGTCAGAGCCCTCCTGCAGGGTGACGCCGCCTGCTGTGACCACCACAGAGCCTTGTGGCACGTTGAAGGCGTTGAGCTGAATGACGTTGGCGGCAGTGCCTTTGTACTGTCCTGTCAGGATAAACTTGTCTTTCTCCGCCACCTGCTTGGCCACAGTCTTCGTGGAGTCATAGAGCTGGTCGAAACAGTATTTGTCTGCCAGCTGACCCATGCCTTTCTGGGTGAGATAGTTGCGCAGATAGTCGCCGAAAGGCTCGGCCGATGGCAGGAAGACGCGTCCGTTGGCCACGGTGTAGCCGCTGACATAGTCAAACTGGCCGTTGGCATGGGGTTTCATGTTGGCGTCCAAGCGGTCCAGTCCCATCACCTTCAACAGCGTCGTGCTCTTCAGCGCCTCTTCGGGCAGATAAGTGAGATAGGTGCCGGTGGTGTCGCTCTGGTACTTGATGTCGAGACGGAACTTCTCCTTCTCAACCGACGAGGCCAGATAGTAGACGTTCTTCATCATCAGCTGCCAGTTGCCCTGCGAAGGACTGCTCGACGTGTTCTTCAGCGACTTGACGAAAAGGCACTTGCCCGTCTGGGTGACGTCGGTCGAGAACTCGCCAACCTGATAGGTCTGCCCACCGTAGGTATATTCAAAGGCCACGGCCAGCACCTGGTCGGTCTGAAGGGTGGATTTCAATGATATATATCCCAAGGCTTCGTTCACGGTGTACTCGCTCGACGAGAGGAGGCGTGCCGCTGCCAGTTTCTCATAGTCTACGCCGCCCGTCAGTCCGTTGATGGCTTCCAGCTGTGCCGACACCAAGTCGATGCTGCGCGAAGCCGAGTCGATATTGGCCACCAGCGTGGAGTATTCGTCGTTAGCCTGATTGCTGGGCACCGACATGCCCGTGGTGCTCCAGATATTGTTCTTGACGTTGCTGTTCTCGCCCAGATCGGTGAAGGCTACGATGTTGCGCGTGTTCGAGGTAGTGCCCGTCTTGTTGGTCACCCACACCTCCACGCGGTTTATTTTGATGCCCGTCGTCAGGTTGGGCAGCGTTTGCATGGCGCGGTCATATTGCTGGCGGAAGAAATGGCTGAGGAAGAAGTGGCGATTCTCCTCATAGTCGGCCACGTCAATCTCGAAGGGCGTGGTCGAGGCGCCGCCCTTACTACTGACGCTGGTAGAGGTAGATTTCTTCTGCGATACCACCGTCTGCAGCTTCAGCTTGCCAAACTGCATGTCGGTGCGAATGCCGAAGAGCGACGACGCGCCATGCACCAGCGAGTTGTTCGATGGAAACGACACGTTGCCAGCCTCTACGAGCTTGATGATTTCGTCTTCCTTACCGTCGTACTTCAGCTTGAGGTTCTTTGTGTCAAAATCAAAGGTGGCATCGGTGTTGTAGTTCAGGTTCATGTTCACCTTGTCGCCCACCTTGCCATTGACGCTCAGGTTAATCTTCTCGTCGAAGTCGAAGGATGTGGTCTTACGGTTGCGTATGGGCAGCGAGGGGTTGTCGATGTCTTTCTTGGTGAAGCCCACCTTCAGCTCGGCCGTTCCCTGCGTCTTCACGCGGACGCCGCCGGGGCCGAATATCTTCTCGGCCGGGCCTAAGTCGAAGTGCATGTCGGTGAACGAGAACTTGTCCTCGCCCTTCTGCTTCACGTTCTCGGCATCCTTCACGCGGAAGAACTGCTGTCGGGCGCGACGCTCGCTCCACCGCATATACTCCTCGGGCGTCATCACGATGGGCGCGTTCAGATAGCCGCTGCCCAGCTTCGAGCCTATATAATAAAGGTTCAGCGAATCGTTGTATTCCACCTGCTGCTTCACGTTCTCTGGCATGCGCAGGTCCAGTGCCGACGAGTCCAGGTCGGCCACCTCCACGGGGGCCGTGGGCTGAACGCGCCATCGGGTGATGCGAATGGTGTCGGCGGGGAAAGAGGGAAGGGAGGGAAATGAAGAATGAAGAATGAA
>JAFPTC010000069.1 GCA_017400455.1 Prevotella sp.
AGTTCTGGAGTTACAGAAGTTCCGGAGTGCAGACAATAGTTCTGCTACGATGGCACTTCAATAATAACTACCTGAAAAGTGTAGAGAAAGGACTAACGTCTGAACTCCAGCAACTCCAGAACTCCTGAACTACCAAGGAGTGAAGCGAATGTGAAACTTGAATATGGTGATATAAAATTGCTTTGCCGCGTCAGCTTTATTTAGTAACTTTGGCTTTGCCTCGCTCGACTTTTAGTCGCTTATATGAGCGAAGCGAGTCTTAAGAAGTTACTTTTCGCTTGGAAAAGAAAAGAAAAGTGCGCTTTTCTTTTCTTTTCTCTCACTTATTTAGTAACTTTGCAGCAGATTTCATTCACAGGCTTTGCCGACATTCCATCAATAACGCGAGATACATGAAAGAACTACAACTGAAGTACGGATGCAATCCGAACCAGAAGCCGTCGCGAGTCTACATGGCCGACGGCAGTGAGCTGCCCATTGAAGTGCTTAACGGCCGTCCCGGCTACATCAACCTGCTCGACGCGCTGAACTCCTGGCAGCTGGTGCGTGAGCTTCGCCAGGCCACGGGCCTTCCCTCGGCCGCCTCGTTCAAACATGTCAGCCCCGCCGGCGCTGCCGTTGGCCTGCCGCTGAGCGATACGCTGAAACACGTCTATTTTGTCGATGACATCGAGGGCCTCGACCAGTCGCCCATTGCCTGTGCCTACGCCCGAGCCCGTGGTGCCGACCGCATGTCGAGCTATGGCGACTTCATTGCCCTGAGCGACACCTGCGACAAGATCACTGCGCTGATCATCAAGCGCGAGGTGAGCGACGGCGTCATTGCTCCAGCCTACACCGACGAGGCGCTGCAGATTCTGCGCGAGAAGCGCAAGGGCACCTATAACGTTATTCAGATAGCCGCCGACTACAAGCCTGCCCCCATTGAGTGCAAGCAGGTCTACGGCGTAACCTTCGAGCAGGGACGCAACGAGATCAGGCTCGACGATCCCGCCCTGCTTGAGAACATCCCCACCAAGAACAAGGAGCTGCCCGCTGAGGCCCGCCGCGACCTGATGATTGCCCTCATCACGCTGAAGTACACCCAGTCGAACAGCGTTTGCTACGTCAAGGACGGCCAGGCCATTGGCATTGGCGCCGGTCAGCAGAGCCGCATCCACTGCACCCGTCTGGCCGGTCAGAAGGCCGACATCTGGTGGCTGCGTCAGCACCCGAAGGTGCTCAGCCTGCCCTTCGTGCCTGGCATTCGCCGCGCCGACCGCGACAACACCATCGACGTCTACCTTTCGGAGGACGAGCACGACGACGTGCTGCGCGACGGCCAGTGGCAGCAGTTCTTCACCCGCCAGCCCGAGGTGCTCACGCTGGCCGAGAAGCGCGAATGGATTGCCCAGAACACCCGCGTGAGCTTGGGCAGCGACGCCTTCTTCCCCTTTGGCGACAACATTGAGCGTGCCCACAAGAGCGGCGTGGAGTATATTGCCCAGGCCGGCGGCTCGGTGCGCGACGACCATGTAATCATGACTTGCGACAAATATGGCATAGCCATGGCCTTCACGGGCGTGCGCCTGTTCCATCATTAATAGATTGCAATGGGAAACACGGACGATTTCCAGCAGATATTGGAGAATGGCATCTCCTTCGGCAGGGGCGGCGAGCGCCGCAACCCCGCCGAGGGCAAGGTGAAGACCAAGGCGAAGAAGAAGCAATACATCACCGGTGCCCATGGCAGCGGTTCGGCGCGACAGAAGGCGAAGTATCGCGAGCAGCGTGCCAACCGCCACAAGTGAGACGCCCGCCTGACCACTCGCCGGCACCGCCGGCAACAGATGGGAACAAAAAAAATATCGCACGGCTTCCGTGCGATATTTTTATGTCTTTGCCAGAACAGGTGCTTAGCCCAGCTTGTTGATGTGGGCGCAGAGACCCGACTTCAGGTTGGCAGCCTTGTTCTTGTGGATGATGTTGGTCTTAGCCAGCTTGTCCAGCATCTTCTGCACCTTGGGGTACAGGGCGGCAGCCTCTTCCTTGTTGGTCATGGCGCGCAGCTTACGCACTGCGTTGCGCATGGTCTTTGCATAATACTTGTTGTGCAATGCCTTTTTCTTGTCCTGGCGAATTCTCTTCACCGATGATTTGTGGTTTGCCATTGTTTGAAATGTTTTTTAATTTGGTTAATGTTTAAAGCTTATGGGTCTTGCGTCACTAACGACTGCCCTGGGCGGATTTAAAAAAATCCTCCGACACCTTGTCCCGGCCTCGACCGGTAGCGCATCACTGCGCAGATGGCGGATTTAAAGTTTGTAGTCCCTAGGAGAGTCGAACTCCTCTTTAGAGAATGAAAATCTCTCGTCCTAACCGATAGACGAAGGGACCCTTTTGCGCTTCGCTAAAGTACAAATGATAAATATAAAATCTACATTATTGCACAAATAGCTGAAAGCGGGTGCAAAATTACTGCTTTTTTCTCATCTATCCAAATTTTTAGGAAAGAAAATGCCGTTTATTCGATAAAATTTGCTACTTTTGCACCAAATTATCAACCAATTATACAAAAACAATGAAAAAGAGTATCTTTATTTGCAGTCTTGCAGCTGCCGCCATGACCATGGGCAGCTGCGGTACGAACAGTTCGCTTTCGCAAGTGGGCACCCAGGTGCTTACCGACGTGCTTCTTGGCACCACGGGCACCACCACCACGGGCGCGACCGGCACCACGGGCAACGCCACCGGCGCCCTGGGCAACATTCTCACCAGTGTGCTGGGCGGCTCGTCGAAGCCCACGCTGAAGCAACTCATTGGCACTTGGACCTACAGCCAGCCTGGCTGCGCCTTCACCAGCGACAAGTTGCTGGCACAGGCCGGTGGCGAGGTGGTGGCAGCCGAAATCAAGCAAAAGCTGCAGCCCACCTTCCAGACGCTGGGCGTGAAGTCGAGCAACACCTCCATCACCCTGAAGGAGGACAAGACCTTTGCGGCCTCGTTTGCCGGCAAGAGCTTCAGCGGCAACTACACCTACAACGAGCAGAACCAGCAACTCACGCTGAACGGCCTGCTGCTCAACATCAGCTGCTATGCCAAGCGCAACAGCGACGGCATTGCGCTGCTCTTCGAGTCGAGCAAGCTGCTCACCCTGTTTCAGACGCTCTCTGCCCTGAGCGGCAACGCCTCGCTGCAGACCGTTGGCGAGCTGGCCAAGAGCTACGACGGCATGCGCATTGGCTTCGACTTCCGGTAAAGGCTCAGACCACTTTGGAGGCAGGCTGACAGCGTCTCAGCCTGCCCCTTTTTTTGTGTCCCCATGCCGCGTGATTATACGGAGGCCTCCCATGAAAAAATCTCACGTGAGATTTTTTCATGGGAGGCCGGGATTTTTTTCTAACTCAACGCCGCAGATTTCAGCGGCGGCTTGCTGCCACTTTTTCGGTGCGGCTGGTGCCGTCGGCAAAGTTGTAGCGAATGATGTTCAGTCCGTTCTGCAACTGCTGCAGGCGGCGTCCGCTCAGGTCGTAGTATTCCACGCTGGCCGGCTGCTGCTGCCGCTGCGTCACGGTGCCGATGCCGAGCGGTGTGCTCACCCTGGCTTTGTTGGCATTGGCCACGGTGTTGGCCTCGTCCTTGTTGATGAGCAGCACCACCACGCTCAGCTGGTTTACGTCCTGTATGACGGGCTGGCCGCTGGTGTTCAGTGCGTTCTCAAGGTTGAAGGAGAAGGTATGGGCAACGGGCTCCTCGGCGCTGACCTTCTCGGGAATGCTGCCGTCGATGCCGCCATACTGCGAGAGCATCACCACCACGTCGTTGAACACCAGTCCGTCGATGTGGTCGCCCGAGCGCTGGAACTCAGCCATGTCCGAGCCGTAGTTCTGGCCGGAATAGTAGTTCGACTGCTGCCAGTTGCTGCCCTCGCCCGAGAGGCCGTCGGCCACGAGCAGGTACTCCAGGGCGTAGTTGGCCTTGTCGTTGCTGAAGGGGAAGAGCACGTTGGTCGTCACGTCGACGCGTTTCTCGTCGTCGCTCAGACTGGCACTGATGTCGATGTCGGCCACGCCAAACTGGCTGGCACGCCACTTCAGGTCGTCCAGGATGCCGAAGTTCTTGTTGCCGCTGGTGCCGTAGTAGGGGTCGCCGTCCAGTCCGCGGTCGATCCATCCGCGTGGGAATCCGCTCACGGCCGATGGGAACTCGGTGGTAATCTCCATGGGGTCGTTGTTGTGGTAGGCCACGCAGACGTAGTCGTCGGGATAGAGCTTAGCCAGCTTCTCCAGGGCCACGAAGCCACGCGGGCACCATCCGCACCAGGTGCCAGTGTATTCCTCCAGCAGGGGGCGGTGCTTGGGGTCGCCGTTGATGGCGATGAAGCGCTGGGTGGCCTCGTTGTCGGCGTCCTCGTTGGGCTGGTCGTTCACCTTCACCACGCGCAGGGTCATGTCGTAGGTGCCGCGCTCGCTGAAGGCGGGCAGTGTGAGCTTCTGCTGGGTGGAGAGTCCGAACGTGCCCACCACGGTCGACTTCGGCGTGATGTGGTACTGGCTGGTCTGGCCGTTCAGCGTGCATTCCACGTCGAGCGACTTGATGCCGTTGGCACCGTGGTTGACAAAGGTGAGGGTGGGGGTGACGTCGGTGCCCGTGCGCACGAACATGCTCTCGCCGTCGAGGGGCGTCACGGCGTTGCCTTTCACCTTGCTGCCGCCCAGCTTCAGCTCAATCATGGCCGAAATGTCGAGCGGCTCGGCGAAGTTCATCCACTTCAGCAGATCGGTGTTGTTGTGGATGTAGAAGCCGCTGGGCTTGGCCTTGGTGATGGTGCGGATGGGGCCGTTCTGGCTGTTGAAGGTGTTCTCGGTGATGGTGAGCGTATAGCCCACGTAGACGCCCTCGGCGGGAATGACGTAGGGCTTGTCGAGCTTCACGGTGATGTTGCCGGCCTTGATGGTAGCAATGTCATAGCTGGCCAGGTCGGCCACGTTCTGGCCGTTCTCCACGCGCAGCTGGCTGGAGAGCCATACCTTGATGCTGCTGATGTTCTGGGCGCGAATCAGGGGGAAGGTAATCTCCTCGATGTAGCTGCCCGTGAGTGCCTCGTCCTGCACCTTCATGGCCACGTCGTAGGTCTTGGCCTTCCAGTTGCCGAAGTATCCGCGAGTCTCGCCGCCGGTGAGTGGCGTGAACTTGATTTCTCCGCCCACGTCGTTGGGGTCTATGTCAGGATAGCTGGGTGTGGCTGCCTCGGGCTGCACGTCGGCGCCCAGGCCTTTGGTGCTCACCCATGCAATGTCCGAGCGGTGCTCCTCGCCGCCGCCACGGTAGATGGCCTGCACGCCGTAGGCCTCAGGTCCCAGCACGAAGTAGTAGACGCTGCGCAGCTGTCCGCGCACAAAGATGTCCCAGTCGTCGCCGTAGGTGTAGGGAATCTCGTCGATGACGGGTTCCGTCTGGTTCTGATAGTCGCTGCTGTAGAGCTTGAGCTGGCGCTCCTCGCCGTTGACGCGGACGTAGAGTGCGTAGGACAGTTTCTCGGGTATCAGGTAGTTGCCCTCGACGTCGGCATTGGGCAGGTTGAACTCCATGTGTCCCCAGCCGTAGCCGCTGTTATAGTCGTTGAAGTCGCCCTCATAGAGCGTCAGGTTCAGGGGCGCCACGGGCGTGGCAGCCTTCTCGGCAAAGGGCTGGATCTTGGCCTGGTTGTAGACGTAGGCGGGATTGCCGTTGCGCTTGCCGTTGTTCACCACAAACAGCGAGCCGCCGGTGAGCGAGCCAGTGGCGGCATCATAGTCGAAGGTGACGGGATTGTCGTTCAGGGTGTAGGTGGTCACGTCTTGGCCCTCCTCGTTCTTCGAGGTGCTGGTCGTGGCCGAGAAGAAGTAGAGGAAACGGTCGTTGGTCATGTCGCCGCCCAGGAACTGACCGCTCTGGAAGGTGACCTTGTCGCCGCTGATGGTACCCTTGAGCCATGCCTCGGGCAAGGAGGGGCATACGCCCTGCACGTAGATGTCGCTGCCCGTGATGAACACATTGCCCAGTGCGCCCTCGAAGCCGCCGGCCGTGATGGTGTATTGCTTCCATCCCTCCTGCGTGTCGGGGCCTTCAACGGTGGTGTCGTTCACGCGGCGCAGGTCAACGTTCCAGTCGGCAAAGCCTGTCCATTGTCCTGCCAGGTCGGTCAGGCCCACCACCATCTGGCCCGTGGTAAAGGGCGAGCCGGGCTGGGGCGTGACGTCGCCCGTCGTTTCGTCGTAGTTCAGCACCAGCGTCTGGTCGCTGGCCTTCACGTAGGTGTTCTGCTGCTGGTCAAGATTCATCAGCGTGGCGTAGTAGGTGGTTCCCTGCAGGGTCATCACGGGCTGGGGCAGCTGGAAGCTGACGGTGCCCTCGCCCACGTTGCCTTCGAGCCACGAGTCGTACTTAGTGGCCGAGAGGCGGTTGTACTGGGTGATGATGTTCTTCAGGTAGACATTGCCGAAGTCGTCGAAAAACATCTCCGACACGCTGCCATTCAGCTCTACGTTGTAGAGATTGAAGTAGTAGAGGTAGGCATTGCCGCTGCGCGAGTAGTAGTAATGCTCGCCCGTGGGCTGGTCGCCAATCAGGCGGTTGGGGCCGGCCGTCGGGGCCAGTTGCGGGGTGGCCTTAGCCTGCCGGTCGGCACTCTTTTTCGTTGTGGAGTGCTCAACCTGAATGGGTAAGGTGTTGTTGCAGTGCAGGTTGGACACCCTGTGCCAACCCTGCTGCGCCAGGCCGGCCGTGGTCATCAAGAAGGCGGCCGCCAAGAGAAGAATGTACTTTTTTGTCATAGCAATAATTATATTAAGATTTATTGTGGTGCAAAAGTACAAAGTATTCTTTAAAAACAAGAATTTTTAGCAAATTAATGTCGTTTATTTGCCATATTTTTAGTACCTTTGCAGCCTAATAAATAGGTAATACGAGAACACGTAATAACAGATAATCATTCGATGACTGACGAACAGATTAAAAGCGAAAACTATTCCGCGAGTAACATTCAGGTACTTGAGGGACTGGAGGCCGTGCGCAAGCGTCCGGCCATGTATATTGGTGACATCAGCGAGAAAGGCTTGCATCACCTGGTGAACGAGACGGTGGACAACTCCATCGACGAAGCCATGGCAGGCTATTGTACTCACATCGAGGTGACCATTAACGAGGACAACAGCATCACCGTTCAGGACAACGGCCGAGGCATTCCCGTCGACGAGCACGAGAAGATGCACAAGAGCGCCCTGGAGGTGGTCATGACCGTGCTTCATGCCGGCGGCAAGTTCGACAAAGGCAGCTATAAGGTCTCAGGCGGACTGCACGGCGTGGGCGTCAGCTGCGTGAACGCCCTGTCGAAGCACATGATGTCGCAGGTGTTCCGCAATGGCCACATCTACCAGCAGGAATACGAGAAGGGTAAGCCCCTCTACGACGTGAAGATTGTCGGCGACACCGACCAGACAGGTACACGCCAGCAGTTCTGGCCTGACGGCAGCATCTTCACCACCAC
>JAFPTC010000070.1 GCA_017400455.1 Prevotella sp.
ACGTCGAGGTCCTTGCGAATCTCGGTGCCATAGATGGTATTGTTGGTGGTGATGTGCAGATAGTCGGCATCAGCAGGCACCGTCCAGTCCTTGGGGATGAAGGTGTAGTTGGCATCGGCCGAGCTGGCCACCTCTACGACCTCGCCGAAGAGCTTGGCTTCCTTCATGGCCTTCTTTGCCCACACACCAGTGTTCAGGTAGGCAGCTTTCTTGATGAGGAAGTTGTAGGGAATCATGCAGAACTCCAGGCTGGCACCGCCGCCCAGGAAAATGACGGAGTAGCCCTCGGGCACCTGCAGCAGTTCTTTTACCAGCGCCACGGCCTCGTCGACGACGGGCTGGAAGTCCTTTGCACGGTGGCTGATCTCCATCAAGGAGAGACCCGAACCATTGAAATCTAAACACTGTTTGGCAGTGGCCTCGATGACTTCGCGGGGAAGCATCGACGGACCGGCATTGAAGTTGTACTTCTTCATAATTCTTGAATATTTATTTAGTTTGAAGTCTTGTCTCTAAAATGCGGTGCAAAATTAATCAAAAAAGCCGAAAGCGCAAAACTTTCGGCCCTAAATGTTTGCGAGGCGTTCACTTTGTCTTTACTTTTTCGGCTTCATCTTCCGTCCTGTTCTGATTTGCGGGTCTAATCTTATTCCGTTTCAAAAAAAGAACGGGAATTTTTTGTTTTGCTCTCTTCTTTTTCGTATCTTTGCCGTCAGTTTGTTAAAGCATAGAAGATGAATATCATTGTTTCGCAAGAAATTTCAGCCGTGTGCCCTGACTTTGTTGGGGCATGCGTCGAGGCCAAGGTGGAAAATACTCCCTATTGCGAGCCTTTGTGGAAAGAGATTCACGAGGTGGGCGAGCGCATGCGCTTGAATCTGACGACCGAGAGCCTCAAGCAGATGACTTCCATCGCTGCCACTCGCGCTATATATAAGAAATGTGGTAAAGACCCGTCGCGTTACAGGCCCGCTTCCGAGCAACTCATCCGTCGCATGCTGCAAGGCAAGGAGCTCTATCAAATTGATACGCTGGTAGACTTAATCAACCTGGCCTCTATCAGCTATGGCTACAGTATCGGCGGGTTCGATGCCGACAAGTTTGTCGGCGACACCCTGGTGCTGGGCATCGGGCGTGAGGGCGAGCCTTATGAAGGCATTGGCCGAGGCCCGCTCAACATTGCCGGACTGCCTGTATACCGCGATGCACAAGGTGGAGTGGGCACCCCCACCAGTGACCATGAGCGTACGAAGATTTCGCTCCAGACCACACACTTGGTTGTGCTCATCAACGGCTATGACGGCAACGAACAACGCGTGGTGGAGAACGCCCGTTACATCAGCCAGTTGCTGCGCCAGTATGCCGGCAGCGACGGCGGTTCCGTGACTATTTACAAATATAAACAAGCATAACGACCATGATTAGAAAGTATTTCCTTGTCGCTGCCATGGCGGCATTTGTTCTGGCTACGGCCAGCTCTTGCGAAGAGAAGGGCCGAAAGAAGGCTACCAACGACTACGAGGAGGTAGAGGCTGACGACGAAGATGATGACAGCCGTCGCCGCCATGCTGTCTTCCCTGACGAAGACTCCGACAGCCAGCTGGCCGACGAGCAGCATGCCAAGGATTTCATCAAGGACATGTACGAGCATCAACGCTACAATGACTATGATTACCTGAAAGAGCATTGTACGCCGAAAATGCTTGAGAAGCTAAGCAAAGAGTATGAGTACGATGGCGAGGGCTACGCCGTTTGGCTGTTCCGCACCTCGTCACAGGATGGCAAGCCTGGGGCCGAGCCCGAGGAAGACCGTATCATCAGCATCGACAAGTCGGACAAGGGCGTAGGCTGGTTCAGCTATGAGTTCACCGATGGCGGATGGCGCGGCAAGAACCTCATCCGCTTGGTCAAGCGGGAAGGCGCTTTCAAGATTGATGACGTAGAACGTGAATACGACGAGGCAAGCGAAGCCTATAGCTTGGAATAAGCTATAGACCTATACTTGCTTCAGTGACAGCGCAATACGATGGCGGCGACGGTCCACTTCTATGACCTTCACCGTCAGGTGCTGGTGTAGTTTCACCACGTCTGTGGGGTGAGCGATGCGGCGGTTTGCCATCTGCGAAATGTGAATCAGTCCGTCCTGATGCACCCCAATGTCGACGAAGGCTCCGAAGTTGGTGATGTTGGTCACAATGCCAGGTAGCACCATGCCTTCCTCCAGGTCGTCGATGGTCTGAACGCGGCTGTCGAACTCAAATTCCTCCAGTTGCTCGCGGGGGTCGCGGCCGGGCTTCTCCAGCTCGTTCATGATGTCGGACAGGGTAGGAATGCCCACCTCCTCCGTAACATAGCGCTTGATGTCTATGCCGGCGCGCAAATCCTTTTTCTCCATCAGTTCCTTCACGGTGCAGCCCTGGTCGCTGGCCATCTGTTCTACGATGGCATAGCTCTCGGGATGCACCGCACTGTTGTCCAGCGGGTTCTTGGCTCCGGGAATGCGCAGGAATCCGGCACATTGCTGATAGGCGGCAGGCCCCAGGCGCGGCACTTTCTTCAGCTGCGTGCGACTGCTGAAAGCTCCGTGCTCGCGGCGATAGTCCACAATGTTCTTGGCCAGTGCAGGCCCCAGTCCGCTGACATATTGCAGCAGATGGTAGCTGGCTGTGTTCAGGTTGACGCCCACCAGGTTGACGCAGCTTTCCACCGTCTGGTCCAGCTGATGTTTCAGCTTGGCCTGGTCCACGTCGTGCTGATATTGTCCCACGCCGATGCTCTTCGGATCGATCTTCACCAGCTCGGCCAGCGGGTCCATCAGGCGGCGTCCTATGCTCACGGCCCCGCGCACGGTCACATCCTCGTCGGGAAACTCGTCGCGTGCCACCTTTGAGGCAGAGTAGACCGAGGCTCCGTCTTCGCTGACCACGAATATCTGGGGCGTATGGTCGCCTTGCTGGTTGCCCAGCGAGGAAATGGTGTCTTCAACGAAGGCGCGTGTCTCTCGGCTGGCCGTACCATTGCCTATGGCGATGGCCTCGATGTGATAGTCCTTGAGCATTTGCTGCACGTGCACGGTGGCCTGCATCCGGCGGTTCACGGGCGGGTGGGGGAATATGGCCTCATGGTGCAGCATGTTGCCAAGCGCGTCGAGGCACACTACCTTGCAGCCTGTACGAAAGCCGGGGTCGATGCCCATGACGCATTTTTGCCCTAACGGTGCTCCCAAGAGCAGTTGGCGCAGGTTCTCGGCAAATACGCGTATGGCCTCTTCGTCGGCCTGCTCTTTGCTCTGGTTGGTAAACTCGTTCTCTATCGAAGGCTTCAGCAGCCGTTTGTAGCTGTCCTCGGCAGCCTGTGCCACGAGGCGTCCGCTTGCGTTGTTGCTCCTCACCCATTGCCGTTGCAGGCGGTCGATGCATTCCTGGTCGTCCACGGGGTCGATGCTCAGGCGCAGAAAGCCCTCAGCCTCGCCTCGGCGCATGGCCAGCAGCCTGTGGCTGGAGCAGCGGCGCAGGGGTTCTTGCCAGTCGAAGTAATCGCGATATTTCTGAGCCTCGTCGCTGTCCTGCTTGGCCTTTACAGCCTTTGATGTGATGATGGCCGTGCGGCGATAGCTGCCGCGCAGCTGCTGTCGCGAGCGTTCGTCCTCGCTGATGGTCTCGGCAATGATGTCCATGGCCCCTTTCAGCGCTTCGGCCGGGGTGCTGATGGCCTCGTTCTCCATGAATCGTCGGGCGGCCTGTTCGGGCGATGGCTCGCGCTGCAGCAGAATGAGCTGGGCCAGCGGCTCCAGTCCCTGCTCGCGGGCCACTTGGGCCCGTGTGCGCCGACGCGGCTTGAAGGGCAGGTAGATGTCTTCCAGCTCTGTGGCATCCCAGCACTGGCTGATGCGTTGCTCCAGTTCGGTGGTCAGCTTGCCTTGGTCGGCAATGGTCTTCAGTACGGTGTCCTTGCGTTTCTGAATCTCTTTCAGCCGTTCATACTCATCGCTGATGGCGGCAATCTGCACCTCGTCGAGCGCTCCTGTACGTTCCTTGCGATAGCGCGAGATGAAGGGAATGGTACAGCCCTCGTCCAGCAGGGTGAGCGTTCCAGCCACGTTCTCCTCCTTGAGGTTCATAGCCTGCGCAATGAGTTTAACTATGATGCTGTTATTCATTGGTTTCCAGAATTTTATGTACATCGTCTATTGTGGAGTCGAAAGGCCCTGTGTGTTCCAGTTTCAGCGTACACATGGCCGCTGCCAGCCGTCCGGCTTCGCCGCAGTCGGCTCCCAATGCGCGAGCGTAAAGATAGCCGGCGGCGTAGGTGTCGCCGCAGCCCGTGGCGTCGACGATGGCGCGGGGCTTGAAGCCAGGAATCTCATAGAACTTGTTGCCGTCGTAGATGACGCTGCCGTAGCTGCCCAGCGTGATGAGCACCTCGCGGACGCCCCAGCTGCTAATGAGTCGGGCGGCGCGGTGCAGGTCTTTCTCGCCGTCGGTCAGCACGTCAATCTCGTGCTCGTTTACCTTCAGCACCTCGGTACTCTTCAGCACGCGCAGTTTGTCGCGCCAGTCAACGGCATAGACTTGATGGTTGCGCACCTCGCGCAGGTAGCCCTGCACATCGACGCAGACGCGGCCCTTGCCGGCCAAATATTCCACCACCTCGGGCGAGAAATCGTCGACCAGCAGCGTGCCTAAGTGGAACATGTCGGCCTCGGCATCCCTCATCTGGTCAATGGTGAAGGGGGCGGCCTTCGAGAGCACCCGCTGCTGGCGGTTGTTCATGTTGGCCCCATATTTATTTTCAAAGAACACGCTGGTGGGACTGCCCAGGTTTTGGATGTCAATGCCCGCCTGCTTCAGCTTTTCAATTTCGTGGTCCAGCTCCTGGCCCACGGCAGTGATGACGCCAAAGTTGACGCTCTGGGGCAGGTGGTGCATGGCCCAAGCCACGTAGTACGCTGTGCCGCCGGCACAATCCACGCCATTGGGCATGTCGGGCGTGATGATGCGGTCGTGAGTGATGTGACCAATGCAAAGAATGTCTTTCTTCATGGCTATATATATAAGGTATTAGTGATGATGGCGCAAACCTGCTCCAGGTTCTGGCGGTCGCACTCGTCGAAGGTGTCCAGTTCGGTGCTGTCGATGTCGAGCACGCCGATGGGCACGCGATGGCCGTTGAAGAGCGGAACCACTATTTCAGAACGCGAAAGCGACGAACAGGCAATGTGGCCGGGGAACAGCTCAACGTCGGGCACCACGATGCTCTCCTGCTTTGCAAAGGCCGTGCCGCAGACGCCCCGTCCGTGGGCTATGTGCATGCAGGCCACGGGTCCCTGGAAAGGGCCCAGCCGCAGCTCGCCCTGACGCTCTAAGTAGAAACCCACCCAGAACCAGCCGAACCGTTCCTTCAGCAGTGCGCAGACGTTGGCCAGCACACTCGTTTCCTCCTGTTCTCCCTTGATGAGTGCCTCTATTTGGGGCAGCAACTCGTCGTATGTATTCTGTTTGTTGTTCATCTTGTTTTTCTGCTTAGATGATATGGTTGTTTGTCTAATTTCCCTCACGATAGAAGTCGAGCGCCTCCTCAATCTCGGCCTTCGTGGCCGTCTGGTTCAGTTTCAGCTCGCCCACCGAGCCGAGCAGCGTGAAGTTAATCTGTCCGGCCACGTTCTTCTTGTCGTGGGTCATCAGTTCCAGCAGGGTGGGGTAGTCGTCGCACGTGATGTTCATGCGCCCGTAGTGTTCCAGGATGAAGTTGCTCACCTGGCGCAGCAGCTTTGCGGGAAAACCGCATTTCATGAAGCTCAGGTAGAGCTCGCACACCACGCCCCAGGCCACGGCATAGCCATGCAGCACGGGCTGGCGCCTGAGGGCCAGCGACTCAAAGGCGTGGCCCACGGTATGGCCCAGGTTCAGGGCTTTGCGAAGGCTCTTTTCCGTGGGGTCTTCCAGCACGATGCGCTGCTTCACCTTCACGCTGTCGGCCACCATGCGTCCCAGCTGCTTCAGGTCGGGCTGCTCCACGTCGAAGGCTATCAGCTCGTCCAGCATCTCCTGGTTGTTGATGAGTCCATGCTTCAGCATCTCTGCATAGCCCGAGAGAATGTTCTCGCGGTCCAGCGTTTGCAGGAACGTGGTGTCGAGGATGACGGCCGAGGCATTGCGGAAGACGCCCACCTCGTTTTTCAGGCCGCCGAAGTTGATGCCCGTCTTGCCGCCCACTGAGGCGTCGACCATGGCGAGCAGCGTGGTGGGTATGTTGATGAGGTGCAGGCCACGCTTGAAGGTGGAGGCCGCAAAGCCGCCCAGATCGGTCACCATGCCGCCGCCCAGACAGACCAGCAGCGAGTGGCGCGAAGCCCCGTGGCGCTGCATCTCCTGCCACACGTGGGCGAGGCTCTCCAGGGTTTTGTGGTCGTCGCCGGCCTTAATAACAATCTGCTGCGCCTGGCGCAGGCAGTCGAAGTCTTTCACCAAGGGCCAGCATAGCTGCTGGGTCGTTTCGTCGGTCAATACCATCAGCCGGTCGGGCTGGCACTCGTCAATGGCCTTGGCAAGTGCTGACGCTAAATTCTCGGATATGATAACCTTTTGTTCTTCCATGATTGCGGCGACAAAGATACGAAGATTTCATGAGAAAACGTCCATTTCTGCCACTTTTTTTATCTCCCGCCCTTGGGTTTTGTTGCTCTGGCGCCTTTACGTTTTTCTACGGAGGCTTCCCAGAAAAATTTCTCACGTGAGATTTTTTCACGCGGAGGCTTCCCAGAAAAATTTCTCACGTGAGATTTTTTCACGGGGAGGCTTCTCAGAAAAAACTCTCACTTGATATTTCCAATCGCGCTAAGAAAAATTTTAAAAAGTTATTAAACCTTTAACGGCGAAGGGCGTCAGTAGTTGTAGTTATGAATAAAAAAACACCATCTTAATGAAGCGATTTTTTCTCTTGATGGCCGTAGTATTGTCATCGGCCCTCTCAGCCAGTGCACAGCGCACAGTCAGTGGTACAGTAGTTGATAAGGATTTGAACGAGCCAGTCATTCAGGCCACCGTAGCCCTTCTGAAGCAGGACTCGACGCTGGTGACCAACGCCGTGACAAATCTGAGTGGTGTGTTCCAGATGACCGCCCCGCAGAACGGGCAGTTCATCTTGCGCGTAACCTATGTGGGCTACAAGCCCTTGTTCCGCAACCTGACCATCAGCGGACAGCCGCAACGGCTGGGACAGCTGACTCTGGAACCCGACTCGAAAATGCTGAAGAACGTCGAGATTGTGAAGAACGTGGCCCGCGTACAGTCGAAGGGCGACACGCTCATCTATAATGCCGACGCCTTCAAGACCCCCGAAGGATCGGTGGTGGAAGAGCTGGTGAAGCGCCTGCCCGGTGCCGAGATAGACGATAACGGCAACATCACCATCAACGGAAAGTCAGTGAGCAAGATCAAAGTAGACAAGAAGGAGTTTGGTGACGTGCAGACGGCACTGAAGAACCTGCCTGCCAACATTGTGGAGCGCATCCGCGCCTATGATGAGAAGAGCGACCTGGCCCGCATCACGGGTATTGACGACGGCAACGAGCAGACGGTGCTCGACCTGGGCCTGCGCTCGGGCATGAACCGTGGCACGATGCTGAACGTTGACCTGGGAGCTGGCACGAAAGACCGCTACACCAGCCGCATCTTTGGCATGTACATGCGCGGCGACTATCGCCTGATGGGCATGCTCAACGCCAACAACACCAACGACATGGGCTTTGGTGGCGGTGGCGGCCGTCGCTTCGGCGGTGGCATGGGCAGCGGCGGACTGAACGCTGCCAAGAGCGGCATGGTGAACCTGAACTATGAGAAGACCGACCGCCTGATAGCTCAGGCCAGCGTGAACTATAACCACCGCGACGGCGACATATGGTCGCGCCGCGCCAGCGAGAACTTTGTAGGCTCCACCTCGTCGTTCCAGAACTCGGTGAACCAGAACTTCAGCCGCTCGAACAGCTGGAGCGCACAGGGACGCATAGAGTGGACGCCCGACACGCTTTGGAACATCAGCTTCCGCCCCAACTGGAGCTACTCTACGAACGACGGACGCAGCTGGAACACGTCGGCCACGTTCAATGCCGACCCATACGAAATCTTAGACACACAGCTGGGCTCGGCCCTGCTGCAGGAGATAGTGAAGACGGGCGGTGACCTGGAAGACATCATCGTCAACGGCAGCATCAACAAGTCGTTGAGCTATGGCGAGAACAAACGACTGGGCGGAACGCTGATGGTGAACCGACTGCTGAACGGACGCGGACGCAACATCACCCTGCAGCTTTCGGGTAACTGGAGCGACAACGAGAACCGCTCGCTCTCGTCCAACTGGACCCACCTGTTCCAGGGAACGGCAAGGTTCAACGGCGTGGACGGCCTCTCGAACTATCAGACCAACCGCTTCAACCTCACCCCCACCAAGTCGTGGGACTACAGCGTCAGGGCTACCTATAGCGAGCCTATAGCCTATGCCACGTTCCTGCAGTTCAGCTATACCTTCCAGTATCGCAACAATGAGAACGACCGCGCTACGTTCGACTACTCTGATCCGTTGCTGTCTGACCCCACGAAGGGCTTTGACTTCAACAACAGCGTGGGCTATCCCCGCTATCGCCAGTGGAACGACTATTTCAACCTGGTGGGCAACGGCTACTACCCGCAGAACGGCGACAGCTACTACAGTAAGGACCAGAGCCGCTACTCGGCCTACGAGAACTTTATCCACACGGGCGAGGTGATGCTGCGCTTCATTCGCAATACCTACGACTTCAACGTGGGCGTGCAGATTGTCCCCCAGACGTCGGAATATACGCAGCGCTACCTGGGCGTGGACACCATAGTCAACCGCTCGGTGGTGAACTGGAGCCCGACGGCCAATTTCCGCTGGCGTCCCTCAGAGCGCGGACAGCTGCGCTTCGAGTATCGTGGCAGCACCAGCCAGCCCTCGATTGAGAACCTGCTTGTCATCAACGATGATACGGACCCCCTGAACAAAACCACGGGTAACCCCGACCTGAAGCCCTCGTTCACCCAGAGCTTCAACCTGCGCTACAACGACTTCTTCATGGATCATCAGCGCTTCATCAATGCCAATGCTAACTTCTCGACTACGATGAACAGCATTGCCAACAAGGTGACCTATGACCCCTTAACGGGTGCCAGCCTGAGGCGGCCGGAAAACATCAACGGCAACTGGAACGCCGGCGCGAACATCATGTTCAACTCGGCCATCGACACCATGGGCTATTTCAGCTATAACATACAACTGAGCGACCGTTATAACCACCACGTGGGATATGTGGATAAGAACAAGGAGTCCCTGAAGAACGCTACGAACTCGAATACCATTGGCAGCCGCTTAGGACTGTCCTACCGTAACGACTGGTTGGAGGTGGAGCTGAATGGTTCGCTGAACTATACCCACACCCGCAACGAGCTGCAGCCGCAGTCGAACCTCGACACGTGGAGCTTCGCTTACGGCTTCAACACCACGCTGACCATGCCTTGGGGCACGCAGTTGGCCACAGACCTGGGCATGAACAGCCGTCGCGGCTACAGCGACAACTCGATGAACACCAACGAGCTGATTTGGAATGCACAGATCTCGCACAGCCTGCTCAGGGGAAAGCCGCTGACGCTCATGCTGCAGTTCTACGACATCCTTGGCCAGCAGACGAACTTCTCGCGCAGCATCACGGCCATGGCTCGCACCGATAATGAGTATAATGCCATCACAAGCTACGTGATGTTCCGCGCCAGCTATCGTCTGAATCTCTTTGGCACTCGCGAGGCTCGCCAGGGCATGCGCATGGGCATGGGCGGCTTTGGCGGAGGCAACCGTGGCGGCGGTAATCGTGGCGGTGGCAACCGTGGCGGTGGCTTCGGAGGCGGCTTCGGCGGTGGATTCGGTGGCCGGTTCTAAATGGCCGTAGACCAAAAGAAGAATGGGCTGCGCTTCCTCAAGTAAGGTTGGCGCAGCCCATTCTTCTTTTGGTTTACTATTCTCTATTCCTCAGCCTTAGGCTGTTCTTCTTTCTCTTCCTTGAAGTCGGTGATGTCGTTCTCGATGAGGATGTCATACCACTGGATGAGCTTCTTGATGTCGCTGACATGAACGCGCTCGCGATCGAAATTGGGCAGCACCTTGGCAAAATACTCACGCAGTTCGTCGCCGCTGGCTTTCTTGTAGTCTACGGAAGACTTCTTGCCTTCCTCCAGCGTCTTCAGGCTTTCCAGCACGTCCATCAAGGGCACGTCGTCGCTGTCGGTGAACATGGCGATGTCAGTCAATGAGGTGATGCGGTCGCTGCCGAAAGCCGGCATGCGCTTGTGGCTGGCGTCCAGAGCCTCGACGATGAGGCTGTTCTTACCGCGTGATACTAATTTGTAGAGACCGGGCTTGCCGGCAATGGCTAAAATAGTTTGTTGCATGATTCTTTTAATTGTTGTAATATGATTTCTATTTGTGGGAGCAGCGGTTGCTGCCCGTCGTTTCTTATTTCAAAGTCGGCACGCCTCTGGATCTCTTCCTGAGGCCATTGGCGGCCCATCCATTCCTTGGCTTTCTCGCTGCCGATGCCGTCGCGGTGCATGATGCGGCGGATGCGCACGTCCTCGGGAGCCGTGACCACGATGACAGTGTCCACGAGCCGGTCGAAACCTGACTCGTAAAGGATGGCGCATTCCATCCATTCCATGCCGCTTTGGATGAAATCGTTGGCCACGGCAGGATGGACGATGGTGTTGATGGCCTCGGCGTTTTGGGGCGATGTCAGCAGAAATTGTGCCACGGCCGCTTTGTTCAACACATTATTAATATATGTGTCGGGGCCGATGAGGCTCGTCAGCTCCTGGCGAAGCTGTTGCGAAGTGTGCATTAGCCGCTTCGCAGCCTGGTCGCAATCGTAAATGTCGATGCCCTGCTGCTTCAGCAACTGGCAGACATAGCTTTTGCCGCTGCCTATTCCTCCGGTAATGGCCACACGATGCTTCATTCCTGTTCTTCAATGAGATAGTCCACCTGCTCGGTTTCCATCTGCACGCGCTGAATGCCGGCAGGCTGTAGCCGCAGGTAGATGTTGCACTTCTGATCGGCACTGTTGCGCAGCTCTTCGTAGTCGGCCACGATGAGGAAGTCGTCGGGCGACATGTGTTGGTAATTCTTCATGCCGGTAACGAAGCTGACAGACACCTTGGCGGGAAAAGTCCGCAGCTTCTTTCCCTCGGGCATGTTGATGCCTTTCACGGGAATGTTGTCGATGGTTACCTCGGTAAGCATGTCGGTCTGGAAGCGGATGTTCACCACGTCGGGAATCATCTTCACGCCTTCAATCTTCAGCAGGCGGGCTTTGACATCCAGCGAGTCGTGGAAATCGGAATACTTCAGCGTTTCCGTATAGACCATGTCAATGCTGTCCATCTTCTCCTCGGAAGCATAGATGGTCACGCTGTCGGGCATATAGCTTACGTCAGAGATGAAATAAAGCTTGTCGGGTTCAACAGTGCCACGATACTGGATGGGCACCAGCTTCTTCTCGCCATTATTGTAGAAGAAAACTTCAGACTCGGGCTTCACGCTGACCGCCTTTGCCGAGGCTGGCAGCTGGCTGTTGACCAGTTTCAGCAGGTCGCTGGCGGGAACTATTCCCTTGCCGTTGGTATGGGAATAGCGCTTGAAGTCAATGTCAATGGGCTTCTGGTCCTTGCTGTAAAGGTAGGTGATGAGGCTGATGCCTTTGTCGCGTATGTTCACGCGAATGGTGTCATTATCTCCAGAGGTGATGACCACATTGTCGGGCACATTGACAATGCGCACAGGAATCTTCAGCTCCTGCTCAAAATTCTCGTTCAGCGTGGTAAGGAGCCAGAAGAAACCTGCTACACACAAGAAAAACAGAAATATCAGGAATTCCCTGTTGGCCCAGCCAAACAGGAAACGCCTGATTGTACTGAAGATGTTGCCCATCGACGATGCAGGGTGTTGTTACTTCTGCGTCGGGGTGTTAACCATGTCCTTGAACACGGCGCTCTTGGCCACGGTGATGACGGTGTCCTTGGCAATCTTCACGTCAACGGTGCCTTTGGCCAGGTCAACGCTCTTCACGGTGCCATAGATGCCGCTGCCTACGATGACGGCCATTCCTTCCTGAAGCTGGTTCTGGAAGTTTCTGATTTCTTTTTGCTGTTTCTGCTGCGGGCGAATCATGAAGAAGTACATGATGGCAAAGATGGCTACCATCATCAGCAGCATCATCATGCCGCCACCGCCCTGCTGGGCTTGTAAGAGGATGTTTGTCATTGTTGATAATTAATTTTATTATTGTTTTTTCGGTTTGTTTGATGAGGCTTGGGGAGTCTCCAACTGCTTCATCAGGCGTCCTTGCCTGATCAGGTGGCGGGCAATGGCGTCGAGCATGCCGTTGATATAGCCAAAGCTGCGTGGAGTGGAGTAGACCTTTGAAAGGTTTACGAACTCGTTGATGGTAACCGATAGGGGGATGCTGGGGAAGGTGAGCATCTCGGCAATGGCTATCTGCATGAGGATGACGTCCATGTAGGCCAGTCGCGAGAAATCCCAGTTCGCCGAGGCCTCGCTCATGTAGCGCTGATACTCATCGGCATTCAGTATGGAGGCGCGGAACAGCTTGCGGGCATAGTCCTTCTCTTCCTCCGAGTCGTATTCGGGCAGGAGTTGCTGCTTGGCGCCGTTCTTCTCTTCAAAGCGCTTGATGGTTTTCAGCACAAAGGTGTCTACCACTTCCTTGTCGTCGTTCCAGTAGAGGCTTTGCTCTTCCAGTAAGTTGTCGAGGTCTTCGTTTTCCTGAATGAGCGTACGATAAATCTTCCGCCACATTTCCCTGTCAGCCTCATAGCTGTCCTCGCCCTCAAGGTAGTCCTTGTAAATCTGGCTTTGCTCTATCTGCTCCAGCAATTTGCCCACGAATTCCGGTTCGTCGGCCCACGTGCGTTTTTGGTTTCCAATAAACTCTCTCAGCTGGATGTTGTTCTCCAGCTGCACGGCAAAACGGTTGAAAGCAAATTTCTGTGGAGGTTCAGGCGTACCCTCGCGTTTGGCTTTTGCCTGAAGCAATTCGAGGCGCCTCTGCGATTCTCCTCTTACGGCCACGATGAGCGCCAGCAAGTGGTTATAGAGGTCGTAGGCTTTCGACAGGCTGAAAAACAATTCTTTTTCAGCGTTGTCAATGTTCTTGTTACCATTTTGATAATACGCGTAGGTTAGCTGAACAATCTTAATTCTGATGATTTCTCTGTTAATCATTTATCTCTTTTGTCTTTATCGAGTGCAAATTTAGGCATTTTTCCGCTATTATACAAGAAAAACAAACTTTTTTTGAAAATTTGTCGTTTATCTTTGTCTTTTATCATTTTAATTTAGTACCTTTGCACCCGCTTTTTTCGTGTGATGGCGAATTAAGTCGAAAGCAAAACAATTATTTTAACAACTTAATTTAGAGTAACACAAACGTTATGAGAGAAATTTCAATCAATGGTCAGAAGCGCGAGGCTACTGGCAAAAAGGCTTCAAAGCTGATGCGTAAGGAGGGACTTGTTCCCTGCAACCTGTATGGTGAGGATAAGGACGAGAAGGGTCTGCCCAAGGCTCTGTCGTTCGCTGCTCCCTTCACCGAGCTGCGTAAGGCTGTCTACACTCCCTACGTCTATGTTGTCAACATCAACATCGATGGCAAGGAGCACAAGGCTATCATCAAGGAGCTTCAGTTCCATCCCACTACCGATGCTCTGCTGCACGCCGACTTCTACGAGGTGAACGAGCAGAAGGAGATCACCGTGGGTATCCCCGTTAAGCTGAACGGCCTGGCTCAGGGCGTGCGCGACGGTGGTAAGCTGAACCTCAGCATCCGCAAGATTGATGTCACCGCTCCTTATAAGAACATTCCTGAGATTCTGGAAATCGACGTCACCAACCTCCAGCTGGGCAAGGCCATCAAGGTTGGCGAGCTGAACTTCGAGGGCTTGACGCTGGCTACTCCTGCTCAGGTGGTGGTATGCTCCGTGAAGGAGACCCGCGCATCGAAGGCTGCTGCCGCTGCTGCCGAGTAATCTGTTTTATGGATAAATATTTGATTGTTGGGCTGGGAAATCCGGGCGACGAGTACGCCCAAACCCGCCACAATACAGGATTCATGGTGTTGGATGCTTTTGCGAAAGCATCCAATGCTGTTTTCAGCGACCGCCGCTATGGTTTCGTTGCCGAGACTTCTCTGCGCGGCAGGAAACTGTTTTTGCTTAAACCCACTACCTTCATGAATCTTAGTGGCAATGCCGTTCGTTATTGGCTTGGTAAGGAAAACATTGACCAACAGCGACTGCTGGTGGTCAGCGACGACGTGGCCCTGCCCCTCGGCGCTTTCCGCCTGAAGGCCAATGGGTCGAACGGTGGCCACAACGGGCTGGGACATATTCAGCAGCTCATCGGCCAGCAGTATGCTCGCCTGCGCGTGGGCATAGGCGCCGACTATCCTCAAGGCGGCCAGATCGACTGGGTGCTGGGACGCTACAGCCAAGACGAGATGCAGCTGCTGCAACCCACCTTCGACCTTTCCGTGAAGATCATCGAAAGCTTTGTGCTGGCCGGCATCGACATTACGATGAACCAGTACAACAAGCTTGGCAAGACCCGCCCAGGTGCTCAGCAAGGGAAGGACGTTTAATACATTATTATACAATGCATAGCAAGAACGGCATGAAAAATGATGGAAAGTCTGCCCAGTCTTCCTCCTCGGGGGAGGCCCAGGGTGGGCTTGCCCGTTTGGACAAGTGGCTCTGGTCGGCCCGCATCTTCAAGACCCGCTCGCTGGCCGCTGACGCCTGCAAGAACGGACGCGTGGCAGTGAACGACACCTTGGTGAAGCCCTCGCGCATGGTGAAGCAGGGCGACGTCATCAGCGTTCGCAAGCCTCCCGTCACCTTTTCCTTCAAGCTGCTGAAACCCATCGAGCAGCGCGTGGGGGCCAAGCTCCTGCCAGAAATCTATGAGAACGTCACGCCGCAAGACCAGTATGACCTGCTGGAAATGAACCGCATCAGCGGCTTCGTTGACCGCGCCCGTGGCACCGGACGCCCCACGAAGAAAGACCGTCGCCAGATGGACGCCTTCGTCGGCCCCTCGCTGGAGGGCTTCTACGACTTGGACTTTGAAAACTGGGACGACGATGACGAAGAATAATCAGTTTACATTAAAAAATAACATTTTGTAACCATGAAAACTATCAAGACCCTCTTGGCCGCAGTGGCTCTGACCATGCTGACGGCCTCGTGTTTCGACGACAAAGACCCCTATAATGCCGGATTCATCTTCCGCAAGCCGGTCTATGTGGTCAATGCCTGTTTTGCCAACAATCATGTTGACACCATCTCCTTTGTCAGCTATGGCAACTGGGCTGCCCGTCGCGATGCTGGCTACGATGGCTCGTGGTGCTCGTTCAACACCATGTCGGGCCACGGCAATACCTATTATACCTTCCCTGTGCTCTTCCAGCCGAACACTTCCGGTCAAGGCCGGGGCGCACAGTTCACCTTCAGCGACACCGACCATCCCGGCGAGGCCAGTGCCACCATTCTCTACTGGCAGTTTGCCACCCGAGGCGACGGCAGTCTGGGCGCAGCCCCCGACGTGAAGACCATCAAGGGCAGCGACGGCTCCCTCTTCCAGTTCACCTATGACGAGTACCACCGCCCCCTGACGCTGCGCGTCACCAAGGACGAGGCCACCCTGCACAGCCTGACGCTGACCTACAACGACGCCGACAGCCTGCTCACCGTCATTGACCGTGGCAGGACCCTCACCAGCAAGTATGCCAACGACTACCAGCCCCAGCGGCTCATCGGCTCGGGCGACACCGTGGGCTACTACTCACAGTACACATCTACCGGCTTCCCCGTGCCCCTCAACACCGCCTTTAACCTGGAGCATCGCAGCTTCGATGGCAGCAACACCTATTATGCTTATCTGCTTGGAGGCCAGTCGCTTGCCCCCGACAGCCTCTACCAAGCCGACAGCCTGCGCGTGGCCCTCACCAGTCAAGGCGAGACCACCGTGCAGAAGTATAAGCTGACCTATTCAAGCCTTGACAACCGCCACCAGTCAATTGATGCCAATCAGCTGGTCTTTGGCACCGAGCAGTGCGACCCCTACCAGCTGCTGTCCCTCTACCGCTATTGCCGCAGCAGCCGCATCCTCAGCGAAGTGACCAGTGGCAGCTCTGCCCGCTTGGTCAGCGCCACGCTGAATACCGACGGCAGCGTGGCCCAGCTCGTGCTCACCAGGAAAAACGCGGCAGCAGCCGAGGCAGACGAAAGGCTGGAGTATATTTTTGAATACTAATCATTATCCCATGTCACGACAAAACGAAAACCTCCAACTGCTGGGCAAGGACACCCAGTACGCCAAGGACTACGATCCTTCGCTGCTGGAGACCTTCCAGAACCAGCATCCCGACAACGACTACTGGGTGCAGTTCAACTGTCCCGAGTTCACCTCACTTTGCCCCATCACCGGCCAGCCCGACTTTGCCGAGATCAAGATTCTCTATATGCCTGGCGAGCGCATGGTGGAGTCGAAGAGCCTGAAGCTCTACCTCTTCTCCTTCCGCAACCATGGCGATTTCCACGAGGACTGCGTCAACGTCATCATGAAAGACCTCATCCGCCTCATGGATCCCAAGTACATCGAGGTGATTGGCCTCTTCCTTCCCCGTGGCGGCATCAGCATCTATCCCTTTGCCAACTACGGGCGTCCGGGTACGAAGTACGAGGAAATGGCCCATCAGCGGCTGCTCGCCCATCAGGTGGTGTAGCAACCCTCTCGGCAGCCCCTTTTTTCAGGGTCCGGCGACTTTTAAAAATTTCTCACGTGAGATTTTTTTACGGGAAGCCTCCGCAGAAAAATTTCTCACGTGAGATTTTTTCACGGGAAGCCTTCCCAGAAAAATTTCTCACGTGAGATTTTTTTATGCGGAGCCGCCCCCTTCTTCACAGCAGGCTCCTGACCAAAAACCACAATGGCGGCACCAGCAGGGCAGGCAGCATGTTCAACGTCTTCAGCTTCGTTATTTGCAGCAGGTTCAGTCCGCTGCCCAGAATCATCAGCCCGCCCACGATGAGCAGTTCGGCCATGAGGGCGTCGCTGACGGCTTGGCTGCTGATACGTGCCACAAGATAGAAGAAGCCCTGCCAGAGGAAGAGCACCGGCGCTGCCAGCACCATCCAGAAGCCGTAGGTGGAGGCAAAGATGGTGCTCGACACAAAGTCGAGCGTGGCATTGGTAAAGAGAAAGGTGTTGTCGCCCTTCAGGGCAGCTATGACGGGGCCGAGCATGCTGAGGGGGCCAATGCAATAGAGCAGCGTGGCCGTAGACAGCCCATCGGCCAGCCGCGACTGGCCCCCCTGCTGCTCCTTGCGGTCCACCAGCCTGTGGAAGCGCCCGTCCAGGTCCAGGCGCGTACCCGCCACCGTGCCCACGGCCAGTGCCACAATGAACAGCACGGGCTGCTGACTGCGGGGCAGGTTGCTGATGGTGGCGTTGAGCCCTATGGCCAGCGAGGCCAGGCCCAAGGCGTCGTAAAGTCCTTTCTTATACTGTTCTTTAATACCCCGTCCCAGCACCGTGCCAAGGATGGTGCCGGCCACGATGGCACAGGTGTTTACAATGGTTCCTATCATGGTGGTTTCAGTTTTTGCGGTGCAAAGGTAGTGATTTTTTGCCTAACTGGCGCACAAAATGTAGCAAGTTTTTTGGCCGATTCTAAATTAATGATTATCTTTGCAAGACCTAAAAAACATTAATGCAAATGAAACGACTTTCCTTGCTGTGTGCCGCCCTGATGCTGGTGGCCGTAATTAGCAGTGCTTCGACCGCTGCCCGTAAGAAACGCCCCAACCCCAATCCGCCCACAACCGTTGAAATCATCACCCAGGTGAACGACTATTGGCAGCAGCACCATAGCCCCAAGGTGCGCTCGTTCTGGGACGAGGCAGCCTATCACACGGGCAACATGGAGGCCTACCGCCTGCTGGGCAAGGCCCGCTGGTTGGCCTACAGCGACGAATGGGCCCGCCACAACAAGTGGCAGGGCGCCCGCGAGAAGGATCCCTCGAAGTGGAAGTACAAGAACTATGGCGAGGGCCAGGACTATGTGCTCTTTGGCGACTGGCAGATTTGCTTCCAGACCTATCTCGACATGTACGAGATGAATCCCGACCCCTATAAAATTGCCCGTGCTATCGAGGTGATGGACTACGAGGTGCGCCAGCCGGCCAACGACTTCTGGTGGTGGGCCGATGCCCTCTATATGGTCATGCCCGTCTTCACCAAGCTCTATAAAGCCACGGGCGAGGTGAAATACCTCGACAAGCTCTACGCTAACTTCAAGTGGGCCGACGAACTGATGTACGACAAGGACGAGCAGCTATATTATCGCGACGCCAAATACATCTGGCCCAAGGTGAAGACAGCCTGCAACGGAGGTAAGAGCTTCTGGGCCCGTGGCGACGGCTGGGTGCTGGCTGGACTGGCCAAGGTGCTGAGCGACATGCCTGAGGACTATGCCCATCGCGACTTCTTCCTGCAGCGCTTCCGCGAGCTGGCCAAGGGCGTGGCCCGCGTGCAGCGTCCAGGAGGCTACTGGAGCCGTTCCATGCTCTGCGAGGAGGATGCACCAGGCCCCGAGACCAGCGGCACGGCCTTCTTCACCTATGGCATGCTGTGGGGTGTCAACCACGGGCTACTCGACCGCGAGACCTATCTGCCCGTCATCGAGAAGGCTTGGAACTATCTTGTGACCACAGCCCTGCAGCCCGATGGCAGCGTGGGCTTCGTGCAGCCCATCGGCGAGAAGCCCGACCCCACGAAGACCGTCGATGCCCACTCGCAGGCTAACTTCGGCGTGGGCGCCTTCCTGCTGGCCGCCTGCGAGCATCTGCGTTTCGAGGATGCCTCCGTGGGAAGCAACGTCGCGCCCAAGCGCATCACGCTGAGCATCGAGAATGCCAGCAACGACTTCCGCCAGCAGGTGGTGGAGCTCGATGCCGGCGATGTCTATGCCCGTCTGGGCATCCAGGGCGGCCGCCAGTTCATCCTGCGCGACCCTGCCGGACTGGAACTGTCCTATCAGCTCACCTACGACGACAAGGTGCTCATCGATGCAGGCGTCAGCCCGCGCAGCACCCTTCGCCTCACGCTGGAGAAAGGCACACCTCAGGTGTTCAAGACCGTTTGCTACGGACGCATCTATCCTGAGCGGAAGGATGACTATGCATGGGAAAACGACCGTGGCGCCTATCGTGTCTATGGACCAGCCCTGCAGAAGAGCGGCGAACGCAGCTATGGACTGGACGTGTGGTCGAAGAACACGCCCGAGCTTGTGGTGGAACAGCGCTACTGGGTAGAGGACGTGGTGATGATGCCCATCGTGGAGCGCGAGCGCGGCCTGAACCGCCATCGCGGCGACTCCATCTATCGCGTCTACTCCTATCATCATGACCATGGGCGCGGCATGGATCTCTACAAGGTAGGCGCCACGCTGGGCTGCGGCACGCCGGCGCTCATGCAAGGCAATGAGCTGGTCTATCCCTACTGCTTCACCAGCTGCGAGGTGCTCGATAACGGGCCACTGCGCACCACCGTGTTGCTTAACTATGGAAAGAAAGCCTTCCAAGGCGACAGCATCACCGAGCACCGCATCATCTCGCTCGATAAGGGCAGCAACTTCAACAAGATGACCGTATGGTACACGGGCATGACGCAGCCCACACGGCTGGCCTCGGGTGTGGTCATCCACTCTGAGGACAAGGAAAGCGTGGTGCTGGGCAAGGACTACGTGGCCTATGCCGACCCGACGGACAATCCTCGGGTGAACAATTGCCAGCTCTTTGTGGCTACGATCTATCCTAAGGGAAATGTCGAGACCAGCAAACTGCTGTTCGACAGGCCTTCTGGAGGAAACGAAGGCCATGCCGTGGGCATCCTCGACGGTTATAAGGGCGAGCGCTTCACCTACTATTTCGGCTCGGCTTGGTCGAAGAACGACATCCGCACAATGGCCGAGTGGCAGCAGCGTATTGACTGGACGATGCAGTCGCTGCGTCAGCCCATGAAGGTTTCTATGCAGTGAGCCACTTCAGGCGCAGGCTGTTCAGCACCACGCTCACGCTGCTGAAGGCCATCAGCGCCGAGGCCCACATGGGCGTGATTTGCCAGGACTGCCCGAAGAGATAGGGCACGCCCGCTGCCAGCGGGATGCACACAATATTATATATAAAGGCCCAGAACAGATTCTGACGAATCATGCCTACAGTCTTGCGCGACAGGCGTATGGCATCGGGAATGTGGCGCAGGTCATTACCCATGAGGGTGACCTGCGCCACATCCATTGCTACGTCAGTACCAGCCCCCATGGCTATGCTCACGTCGGCCGTGGCCAGGGCCTGCGAATCGTTGATACCGTCGCCCACCATGGCCACGTGCTGTCCCTGCTGCTGTAGCTGGCGCACCAGGTTCTCCTTGTCCTGCGGGAGCACCTGTGACTGGTAGTGGGCAATGTGGGCCGACTGGGCGATAGGGGCTACGCGCTCCTCCTTGTCGCCGCTCATCATGTGGACGCTGATGCCTTGCTGCTGCAAGGTGTCCATGGCCTCGGCGGCATGGGGCTTCAGTTGTTCGCCGTCGGGCGAGGGTTGGGTGATGGTGCCCGTCTTGTCTACCACCATTGCGTTGACGCGGTGCAGCTCTTCCAGCGCCGTTGCGTCTTTGATGAGGATGCCCATCCCGGCCGCTTTACCGATGCCCACCATCAGGGCAGTGGGCGTGGCCAGCCCCATGGCGCAGGGGCAGGCAATGACCAGTACGGAAATGGCCGATAGAACGGCCTGCGGCAACAGCTGCTGCCCGCCAAGGATGTACCAGAGGGCAAAAGTGAGCACCGAGAGCGCCACAACCGTGGGCACAAAGACAAGGGCGATGCGATCCACGGTGCGCTGCACGGGAGCCTTCGAGCCTTGCGCCTCCTGCACCATGCGAATCATGTTGGCCAGAACCGTCTGCTGGCCTATTTGCTCAGCCTTCATCAGCAGCGTTCCATTGGTCACGATGGTGCCGGCAAGGAGCTTGTTGCCAGCACGCTTTTCTATGGCGACAGACTCGCCCGTCATCATGCTTTCGTCGACGGTGGCGGCGTTGTTGGCATCGCCACAGACCTGGCCGTCAACGGGAATCTTCTCGCCTGCACGTACCTCAAGGATGTCGCCAGGCTGCACGGCCGCAATGGGAATATCAATGGCCGGCTCGCCGGACGAAGTGGCCGCAAGGTGAGCGGTCTTTGGCTGAAGCCCCATGAGCGAGCGCATGCTGCCGGCTGTGCTCTGTTTGGCCCGTTCTTCCAGCAGGCGGCCCGTGAGTACGAAGGTGATGATCATCACCGAGGCGTCGAAATAGGTGTGCCATTGGATGCCGCGAGCGCCCCAGAACTGCTCGCCCCAAAAAGTGTTGAACGTGCTGAAGAGGAAAGACACCGCCGTGGAGAGGGCTACCAGCGTATCCATGTTGGCCGAGGCGTGAATGAGTTGGCGCCAGGCCGACTGATAAAATTGTCGGCCGCAGTAGACCAAATTGAGCAGGGCAATGATGAGGCAGGTCTGGTTGCGGATGTCGGCGTTCCAGTCTGACGTGCCCAGCCAGCCCATGGAAAGCGTCATGACCATCAGGGCGAAAAACCAGCTGAGCAGCACTTTGCGGCGCAGCAGGCGGAAGGCATTGCGCTCGATGGCTTCAACGTTGCGGTCTTCCTCGATGACCATATCGTAGCCTATTGCGGCCAGCGCGTCCTTCATCTGTTGAAGGGAGATGCGCTCGGCGTCATATTCCACCAAGACCGTGCGGCCAGGCAGGTTGACGCTGGCCTGACGCACACCGTCAAGTCCGTTCAGCTTGCGTTCAACATTGGCTGCGCATACGGCGCACATCATGCCCAGCACGGCAATGGTTTTCTTCTCCATCATTTTTTCTTGGGTGTATGGTTTAGCTTATATGCGGCCGAGAGCATGACGAAGCGGGGGATGCTGTTTGTCCAGGTCTCGGTGCGTCCTTGTGCGTTCACGCTGTACTGCGTGTTGCTGAGTTGGTGCAGCAGGTCGAAGGCGGTGAGTTTCAGGGTGAACTTCTCCTTGAAGAACGAGCGCGACAGCTCGGCGTTCCACACCAGGTCGTCGGTGTTCATCATCTCGCTCTGGTAGCCTCGGCGGCTGAACATACGTATGTCGGTGCCAATGTAGAGCTTCAGCAGGGGGATGGTGTAGCGCAGGTGGCCGCCCCAGTTGTAGTCGAAGGCGCTGATGTTTTGGAAGTCCTCGCGGTCGCCTGTGGAGCGCCGCCAACTGATTTCGCCGCTGATGCCCGCTGTGAGTTGGTCCTTCTGATATTCGAGCGCCAGCTTGTCGTGGAGTGTCCAGTTGTGGACGGTGCTTTTCGTCTGTTCAGCATGTTGCGTGGCCAACGCAACATACTCGACGGGGAAGTCGACGGAGTGCATGTAGCTGACATCGGCGTTCTGGCGCAGGGTGAGCAGTTTCTTGCGGTCGAGGGGCTGCTCGTAGCTGGTGTTGAGGCTGGCGTTCCAGTTGCCGTCGATGTTGTCTTGCATGAAGGTGTAGGCGCCGGTGGTGGTGTTGTAGGTGGTGCGCGTGCCCACGGAGCGCTGCGTCAGCCCGGCATTAGCCGAGAGGTGGAAGAAGCGGCGTGTGCTGTCGTTGTTCCACTGGAAGCCTATGCTGACATTGTGGCTGATGGTGGTCTTCAGTTTTGGGTTGTTCACGTGGGTGACGAGCGGGTTCGTGGTGTCATCGACGGGAATGAGGCTGTACAGGTCGGGGCGGCTCGTGCTCATGTAGTAGCTCAGCTGGTTCAGACCTTTTATGCTGCCCCAGCGGTACCAGCTAATTTGCGGACGGAAGTTGACGTAGCTGCGGCGGGCAATGGTGTCCATGTCGATGTCTCTGTAGTGCAGGCGCTCGTGAGGATTCTCTATGGGCAGGCGGAAGGTGAAGTAATCGTTGTCCGACGAGTGATAGACCTCCAAGGCAGCGCGGTATTTACGGTTCAGCTGTAGCGATTGGTCGCTGTTGTCCGCGTCGAAGGCCGAGAGCAGGGCCTCGCGGGTTGACGGCAGCCACTGCGCCTGCTTCACGTCCTCCTTCAGTTGGTAGATCCAGTCCAGGCGGTAATAGTCGTTGGTGGCATTGTTCATGTCTTGGCTGAAGGACAGGCTGGAACTGATGAACCAGCGGTTGAGCAGCTGCAGGATGTAGCCCAGCTCAGCCTGGTAGTTGTAGGAATCGCTATGGGTGTCGTGGAGATAGTGGCGCAGGTCGGTGTCGCCCGTCTGCGTGTAGAACGTACGGTTCAGGCTATAGCTCTCGTTGGGCTTTTGGCGGTTGTAGCTGCCCGAGAGGTCTAAGTTTATGATGTCGCCCCAGGCAAATTTGTGGTGCAGGTAGATGTTTGCGTCAAGGTTCAGCGTGCGGAAGCGGTTGTAGCCATCGTTTAAGGTGCGGTTGATGAGTGCAGTGCGCATGGTGGAGTCCTGACTGTTCGTGTTCCGATGGCCGTTGCTATAGCTGGCCGAGAGGCTGGCCATCATCGTGATGGGCTTCTTTACCTGGAAATAGTTGTAGGCCGAGAAGCGGAAGTCCTTCTGGCGGCTCCAGTTTTCGTTGCCGCCAAGGATGTTGCCGCCTGTGGCAAAGCGTTCCGAGGTGGTGCGGCTCCAGTTGTCGGCGTCACTCCAGTTGAAGGTGGCATCGAGGTTCTCCTCCCAGTTCTTGTCGGCATCCTCCGTTTCAAGATGCAGTCCGGTCTGCTTGGTGGAGCGCAGTCCCTCGGGCATGTTGCTGGGGGTCCACTCGCCCTCGCCGCCGGGACGACGGTTCTCGTTGATGTTGTTGGTGTTGCCAAAGACGCTGACGCGTGAGTGGTCGTCGTAGTACAGGCCGAAGACGCGGGCCAGATAGCGCTCGTCGGTTCCGGCGCCGGCCTCGATGTTGGCCATCATGCCCCGGTTGTATTCGCGTTTCAGCTGCACGTCCATCACGTAGTCCTTCTTCTCCACGTCGTGGCCCACGAGCTCGCTCTGCTTGGTGCTTTTGTCGAACACCTTCAGCTCCTTCACGGTGTAGTAGGGCAGGTTGTCGAGCATCACCTTGTTCTGGCCCTTGAAGAAATCCTTGCCGTTCAGCGTGAGATAGTCCACCTTTCGGCCGTTGATATAAATGTCGCCATTGTCCTTCAGCTCGGCGCCCGGCATCTGGCGGATGAGTCCGTCGAGCATCGACCCTTCGGGCATGTTGAAGGCCGACGCATTGTAGACCAGCGTGTCGCCCCGATAGGCCAGCTTCACCTTGGTGCCGGTGATGACCACGCCCTCCATGCCTACCTCTTTATATATATCGTCGTCAGAGCGTTGCTTCTTCTTCATGAGCATGCGGGGCAGCTCGAAGAAGTTGTTGCGGGCAATGTGGCGCAGTTGGTAGACCATGGTCGTGTCCTCGTAGCCCTCGGCCTGGGCCTTGATGATGAAGTCGTCGTTCTTGGCGGGTACCTTGAACTCGTAGTAGCTCGACGTGCCCCACGTCCAGCAGGTCATGGTGTCGACAACCGTCGAGTCCTTGCGCATCAGGGTCATGAAAGCCTTCACCTTGGCCTTGGTGAACGAGTCGTAGATTTCGCCGGAAAGTTCCACCTTCCGTTCTTTCTTCTGCTTCGTTTTCGGGGAGTCGGTCTGAGCCCAAAAGACAGTGGAAGTCAGGAGAAGAGCAAATGTCAGAAATATCTTTTTCATAATTGGCTGCAAAGGTACAACAATTTGGTGAGATAAGCGCCATTTTACACTATATTAACGTGTGCGGTTTGTAAGCTTTACTTTACAAAAATACGCCTGTAACAGCGTGTAAGGAAAATTTTCTTTGACATAAATCAATTTTGCAACGATTTGATGCTCAAAAGTTTGGTCGTTTCTTTTTTAGTTGATACCTTTGCAAACAGATAGAAAGTAATTTTTGATTTGTTTTAGTAGATTAGTTTTTAAGTAGTTTGTTTTTGGAATCGGCTGTCGGGATGACAGCCGATTTTTTCGTGCCCTTTTCCGAGGGGGAAGCCACCCCCGTTTCATGGGAGGCCTCCGCGTGAAAATTTCTCACGTGAGATTTTTTCACGGGAGGCCTTCCCAGAAAAAAATCTCACGTGAGAAATTTTTCTGCGGAGCCTTCCCTCTTGCGAGCGGCCCGTTGGCAGGCTCCTGAGCAGCCCGTTCCGTTGGCTGGCAAAGGCGGTGAAAGGCAAAATAATGTCGGTAAGAAGAAAAAATATCAGAAAAAATGGTTAAAATAGTTTTTTTTTAAGTACCTTTGCAGTCGTTTATAAACAATATATATGAGTAACGAGTTTTTAACTCCGGATTTTATCTTTGAATCGAGCTGGGAAGTTTGCAATAAAGTAGGTGGCATCTACACCGTATTGTCAACAAGAGCCAAGACGCTTCAAGAGAAATTCTGCGACAAAATTATTTTCATAGGTCCCGATTTTTGGAAGGAAAAGGAAAGCCCCTATTTCCGCGAGGAAAAAGCCTTGTTGGCCGAATGGCAATGGCAAGCCAAGGAGGAAGGACTGAAAGTGAGGGTGGGGCGATGGACGGTTCCTGGCGAGCCCATTGCAATCCTGGTAGATTTTACCCCTTATTTTGAGAAGAAGAACGATGTTTACGGCTGGCTGTGGGAGAACTACGGAGTAGACTCCCTGCATGCCTATGGCGACTACGACGAAGCATCGATGTTCAGCTATGCAGCAGCACTGGTGGTGGAAAGTTTCTACAATCACTCGCTGAGTGAAAACCAGCGCGTGGTCTATCATGCCAACGAGTGGATGTGCGGACTGGGTGCCCTCTACATCAACAGCAAGGTGCCCCAGATAGCAACCATCTTCACCACCCATGCCACCAGCATAGGCCGCAGCATAGCCGGCAACCAGAAGCCCCTTTACGACTACCTGTTTGCCTACAACGGCGACCAGATGGCCCAAGAGCTGAACATGCAGTCGAAGCACTCCATTGAGAAGCAGACCGCTCACCATGTTGACTGCTTCACCACCGTGAGTGACATCACGGCCCATGAGTGCGTGGAACTGCTCGACAAGCCGGTCGACGTCGTACTGCCCAATGGCTTCGACAACAGCTTCGTTCCCAAGGGGCTGGCCTTTAACCGCAAGCGCAAGCAGGCCCGCAAGCGCATGCTGCAAGTGGCCAATGCACTGCTGGGCGAAAACTTGGACGATGAGACGCTGATTGTTTCAACATCAGGCCGTTATGAGTTCCGCAACAAGGGCATCGACGTATTTATCGAGGCCATGAACCGCCTGCTGCGCGACCGCAACCTGAACAAGAAGGTGCTGGCTTTCATTGTCGTGCCTGGATGGGTGGGCGAGCCTCGACAGGACTTGAAGGAGCGTTTGGCCAGTAATGACAGCTACGACACGCCCCTTGAGGTTCCCCAGGTTACCCACTGGCTTCACAACATGGGTCATGACAATGTGCTGAACATGATGAAGTTCTACGACATGCACAATCGTCATGAAGACAAGGTGAAAGTGATTTTCCTGCCCTGCTATCTCGATGGTCACGACGGCATCATGAATCTGACCTACTACGACGTGGTGCTGGGCAACGACCTTTGCATCTATCCCAGCTATTACGAGCCGTGGGGCTACACCCCGCTTGAGGCCGTGGCCTTCAAGGTGCCTTGCATCACTACGGACCTGGCCGGCTTTGGCCTCTGGGCCAACAAGGAGTTTGGCCATGAAGGGCAGATTGAGGATGGTGTGCGCGTGATTCACCGCACCGACTATAACTATTCCGAGGTGGCCGATTTCATTAAGGACACCGTGGCCCACTATTCCTGCCTTACGCAGAAACAGGTGGATGCCTGCCGGAAGAAGGCTGGCGAACTGTCGAAGAAGGCCCTCTGGAGCGAGTTCATCAAGTATTATTACGAAGCCTACGACATAGCTCTGCGCAACGCCGCCAAACGTTTGGAAACAAAGTAACATATATATAATAAGGTATAAAAGATTATGAAGATTAAAGCTGACTACGCTAATACTCCTCAGTGGAAGGAGTTGACCGTGAAATCGAGCCTTCCCGAAGAGCTGAAGTGTCTCGACGAGATTGCCCATAACCTGTGGTGGGTGTGGAACTACGAGGCCCGCGACCTGTTCCGCGACCTTGATCCCGAACTCTACCATGACGTGAAGCACAACCCCGTGCTGCTGCTGGAGCGCCTGCACCTGGCCCGCAAGGAGGCCATCGTGAAGGACAAGGCCCTGATGAAGCGCATCAAGGCTGTCTATGAGTTGTTCCGTGCCTACATGGATGTGGCTCCTGACAAGAAGCGCCCCTCAGTGGCCTATTTCTCGATGGAGTATGGCATGCACTCGGCCCTGAAAATCTATAGCGGTGGCCTGGGCATGCTGGCTGGCGACTACCTGAAGGAGGCCAGTGACTCGAATGTGGACATGGTGGCCGTGGGCTTCCTCTATCGCTTCGGCTATTTCACCCAGAGCCTGTCGATGGACGGACAGCAGATTGCCAAGTACGAGGCACAGAACTTCACCCACCTGCCCATTGAGCGCCAGCTCGACGAGAACGGACAGCCCCTGGTGGTTGACGTGCCCTATACTAATTATATGGTACACGCGTATGTGTGGCGCGTAAACGTGGGACGTATCAAGCTCTACCTGCTCGATACTGACAATGAGATGAACTCTGAGTTCGACAAGCCCATCACCCACAGCCTCTACGGTGGCGACTGGGAGAACCGCCTGAAGCAGGAAATTCTTCTGGGCATCGGCGGCGTGCTGACGCTGAAGAAGCTCGGCATCAAGAAGGACATCTACCACTGCAATGAGGGTCATGCCGCACTGGCCAACCTGCAGCGTCTGTGCGACTACATCGAGGAGGAGCACCTGACGTTCAACCAGGCCATGGAGCTGGTACGTGCCAGCGGCCTCTACACGGTTCACACCCCCGTGCCCGCAGGCCATGACTATTTCGACGAAGGCCTCTTCGGCAAGTACATGGGAGCCTATCCTCAGCGCCTCGGCATTACTTGGGACGAGTTCATCGGCATGGGCCGCACCAACCCCGACGATCATGGCGAGAAGTTCTGCATGTCTACCTTTGCCTGCAACACCTGTCAGGAAATCAATGGCGTCAGCAAGCTCCACGGATGGGTCAGCCAGAAGATGTTCTCCAGCATCTGGAAGGGCTACTTCCCCGAGGAGAACCACGTGGGCTACGTCACCAACGGCGTTCACTTCCCCACCTGGTCGGCCACTGAGTGGCGCAAGCTCTATGCCAAGTATTTCAATGAGAACTTCATGTTCGACCAGTCGAACCAGTCCATCTGGGAAGCCATCTACAACGTGCCCGATGAGGAAATCTGGAGCACCCGCATGGCTCTGAAGCAGAAGTTGGTCGACTATATCAAGGAGCAGTTCCGCGACACATGGCTGCGCAACCAGGGCGATCCCTCGCGTGTGCTCAGCCTGCTGGAGCGCATCAACCCCAATGCACTGATCATTGGCTTCTGCCGTCGCTTCGCCACCTATAAGCGCGCCCACCTGCTGTTCACCGATCTTGACCGCCTGAGCAAGATTGTCAACGATCCCGAGCGTCCCGTGCAGTTCCTCTTCGCAGGCAAGGCCCATCCCGCCGATGGTGCCGGTCAGGGCCTCATCAAGAAGATCTACGAGATTTCCCAGCGTCCCGAGTTCCTGGGTAAGATTATCTTCCTTGAGGACTATGACTTCCTGCTGGCTCGTCGCCTTGTTTCGGGTGTTGACATCTGGATGAACACGCCCACTCGTCCGCTCGAAGCCAGTGGCACGTCGGGCGAGAAGGCCGAGATGAACGGCGTGGTGAACCTCTCCGTCAAGGACGGCTGGTGGCTGGAAGGCTATCGCGAGGGTGCCGGATGGGCACTCACCGAGAAGCGCACCTACGACAACCAGGGCTATCAGGACCAGCTCGATGCAGCCACCATCTACTCGCTGCTGGAGAACGAGATCGTGCCTCTCTACTACAAGAAGAACAAGAAGGGTCTCAGCGAGGGCTGGATCAAGGTCATCAAGAACTCTATCGCACAGATTGCCCCGCACTATACAATGAAGCGCCAGCTGGACGACTACTACTCGAAGTTCTACGAGAAGGAGGCCAAGCGCTTCAAGCAAATCAGCAAGGACGGCTATCGCCAGGCCAAGGACATCGCCCAGTGGAAGGAAACCGTTGCCGAGCGCTGGGAAGCTATCCGTGTGGTGTCGGTAGAGTGGGACATCCCTGCCACCGGTCTGGAAACGGGACTGGAGTACACCTTGCGCTATGTCATCGACGAGCAAGGTCTGGACGACGCCATCGGTCTTGAGAAGGTTAATGTCTACACCAACAAGAATGGCGAGGAGCGCATCTATAGCATCGAACCGCTGAAGATGGTGAAGCACGAAGGCAACAACTATACCTTCGAGGCTAAGCTCTCGCCCAGCCAGGCTGGCGAGTATCGTTCGGCCGTCCGCATGTATCCCAAGAACAAGGAGCTGCCCCACCGTCAGGACTTCTGTTACGTGAAGTGGCTCGACCTGCCTGCATCGTTCTAATAGGGCAGATAAAAAATAACGCAAAAGAGGTTCCCAGCACGGCTTGGGAGCCTTTTTTGTTTGTTATTCTCTTTTTTTACTGAAAAATAATTATAGTTTACTGAAATAATACCTGTATGTCAGATTAATTCATTACCTTTGCAACAGTTAAAGAGAAATTATCAATAATTAGCAACTTGAATGATACAACTGGAGGACATTCTGAAACAGATGAAGCCTATCACGCTGGCGCAGATGAGCGGCGTGAAGCTGATGAACCGGACGGACACAAAGTTCGTCACCACCATGCCACGGCTGCTGGAGTTGCTGCAAATGGCCAGGGACGACTACTTTGTCCAGGATATTGACGGGCAACGGAACATGCTCTATGACACCACCTACTTCGACACACCGAAGTTCGACATGTACCAGGAGCATCAGCATGGCCATGCCGGCAGGCAGAAAATAAGATTCCGCACCTATGTGAGCTCGAACCTGCAGTTCATGGAAATAAAGACAAAGAACAATCATGGGCGAACGAAGAAGAAGCGTATCGAGGTGCATGACATGGACCTGCACGACGAGGACAAGCGGCAGTTCATCCGGGAGCGGCTTCACTTCGATGTAGACCTGCTGCAGCCCCACATGCACAACTTCTTCCATCGCGTGACGCTGGTGAACAACGCCAAGACCGAACGGCTGACCATCGACACGCAGCTGCAGTTTAACAACGTGCTGTCGGGATGCGAGCGGGACATGGGGCCGCTGGTCATCGTGGAGCTGAAGCGCGACGGATTCGTGTTCTCGCCTGTACTGGAGATGCTTCGTCAGCTGCACATCCATCCCCACGGATTCAGCAAATACTGCATGGGAGCCGCAATGACTAACCCTGAACTGCGCGTGAATCGCTTCAAGGACAAACTGCGCGACGTGGAGAAAATCCTGAATGGTGAAAAATGAAAATAATAAAAACAAAGATAAATTATGGAACAGATTGCACAAATTTTTTCAAATGACTTTGGCAACACATTGTTGCGGTTCTTTATTTGCGTACTGGTGAACTGGATCATCGTTGACCGCCTTTACTATCGCAAGGCCCATCGGCGTGATTTCTATTTCACCTTCATGCTTATCTCTGTGGCTATCTTCTTCCTGGTCTACTTCATGATGGGAATGGACCGTGGTAAGGCAACTATGGGCGTCGGACTGGGACTGTTTGGTATCTTCAGCATCATGCGCTATCGTACTGACACGATGCCGGTTCGCGAAATGACTTATTTGTTCATTATTGTGTGTCTGTCGGTGGTGCATGCCATGATAGACATTGAGCAGACTGATCCAAATCATTTTGCCGATATGGGCAAACTGGTCGTCATCGACCTTATCGTGGTGCTGGCTATCTTGCTCTGTGAGATGAAGCTGAAGGTGCAGACCACCAAGCTGGTGCAGTATGACCGTATTGAGCTCATCAAGCCGGAGAAGTATGATGAGCTGAAGGCTGATCTGGAGCAGCGCCTTGGCATTAAGATTCTGAAAATCGATGTGGGTGGCGTGGACTTCCTAAAGGATTCGGCCGTGCTTCGCATCACCTACGAGGGCCATGGTGCTAAGGATGTGGACGGACAGTTCACCGTCAGGAAATCGCAGTGGAGAGAAGTTTAGTAGCCAGAACTTAATATAATGATTAATTATGAGAAAAAGCACATTAATAGGAGTCTCTTTTGCCATTTCATGTTTGTCATTGACATCGGCAAAGGCTCAGAGCGACGATTTCGGCATCTGGACAGAAACCAACATTGAGAAGAAGATAAACCAGCGACTGACGCTGGAAGGCGGATTGGAACTGCGTACCCGCGATGATGGCTTTGGCGAGCTGGACCGCTGGAGCGTGGGCGTAGGAGCAGATTATAAGTTGACCGACTGGCTGAAGGCTGGCGTGAGCTATTCACTGCTGGATGACCATAACCACAAGGTGAATTCGAGTGGTAAGAAATATTCCGATTACTGGGGACTGCGCCATCGCCTGAATGCTACGCTGACCTTGTCTCACCAGTTTGGCGACCTTTCGGTGTCTTTACGCGAGCGTTGGCAATACACCTATCGGCCAGAGAAGACCGTTGACCGCTATTGGAACTATACGGATGAAGACGATGACGCCGTTTACGGTGAGCCAGTGGTGAAGAGCGGAGCCACCCAGACCCACACCTACAATGGAAAGGCAAAGAGCAAATGGCGTAATCGCCTTCAGCTGAAGTATAAGCTCACCAAGCAGTGGCGTCCTTACGTTAGCGCCGAAAGTACCGTTGGTGGCAGCGGCCTCGACAAGATTCGCTACGCTGCAGGAACGGAGTGGCGCGTCACTAAACAACACGTGCTGGACCTTTACTATTTGTATCAGCACTCCTATAAGGATGACGATGACGAAGGTAACCGCCACGTATTGGGTATTGGATATACCTTTAAGTTTTAAAGATTGTTAAGCGTCAGAAAATATCTGGCGCTTTTTGTTTGCATTTCAGAGAAAAGTTGTACCTTTGCATCCGCAAATCAGCAAGGAGCCTACATGGTGCGTTAGTTCAGTAGGTTAGAATGCCAGCCTGTCACGCTGGAGGTCACGAGTTCGAGCCTCGTACGCACCGCTGAAAGCCCCTGATTGAAATGCAAAAAGAATAAGCGTTATTCTTTGGTGCGTTAGTTCAGTAGGTTAGAATGCCAGCCTGTCACGCTGGAGGTCACGAGTTCGAGCCTCGTACGCACCGCAAAACGTCAAATGGAAATCTCCAATCCTAAAATGGTTGGAGATTTTCTTTTTATCCTCTGGTGATTTGGGGTTATCAATATACGGCAAGCCCTTCACCCCATCGCCTTGCAACGTTATTCAAGGCGGAAGCGGGGTGAAGGGCTTGCTGGTTGGGGAGGGGAGGGCAGCTACTTAGTAGAACTTGAAGTAGCGGCGTGCGTTGTTATAGCTGATGTCCTCTACCATCTGTCCCAGCAGTTGGCGATCATCGGGCAGGAGTCCCTTCTCCACGTCGTTGCCCAGCAGGTTGCAGAGAATGCGACGGAAGTACTCGTGGCGCGGATAGGAGAGGAAGGAGCGGCTGTCGGTGAGCATGCCCACGAAGCGGCTCAGCAAGCCCAGTACGGAGAGGGCGTTCATCTGGCGCACCATGCCGTCCATCTGGTCGTTGAACCACCAGCCTGAGCCGAACTGTATCTTGCCTGGCTCAGAACCGTCCTGGAAATTGCCCAGCATGGTGGCTATTACCTCGTTGGCGCAGGGGTTCAGGGTGTAGAGGATGGTGCGGGTGAGCTTGCCCTCGGCGTTGAGCTTGTTGAGGAACTTTGACATGGCGCGTGCCGTGTTGAATTCGCCAATAGAGTCGAAGCCGGTGTCGGGGCCCAGCTGGCGGTACATCAGCGAGTTGTTGTCGCGGATGGCTCCGTAGTGGAACTGCTGCGTCCATCCGGCATCGGCGTCCATCTCGGCCATGACGGTGAGGAAGCAGTTCTTATACTGGCGCACTTCCATGGGGCTGAGCTGCTGTCCGCGCATGGCTTTCTCGAAGATGGTTTCGATTTGCGAGTCGGTGTATTCCTCGTCGTAGAATTCCTCGATGCCGTGGTCAGAGAGCTTACATCCCTGGGATGCGAAGAAGTCGTGGCGACTCTTCAGAGCGTCCACCATGTCGGCAAACGTGCGAATGTTGACGTGGCTGACATAGCTAAGCTGGTTTACATAGTCGCTAAACTCGGGCTTCTCGATGTTCATGGCCTTGTCAGGACGCCATGCGGGAATCATGATGGGATCGTCCTTGGCTTTGTTGCGGGCATATTCGATGTGGTTGTGCAGATCGTCCACAGGATCGTCGGTGGTGCATACGCACTCCACGTTGTAGCGCTTCATCAGTCCACGAGCCGAGTATTCGGGCAACTGCAGTTTCTCGTTACACTCGTCGAAGATTTCGCGGGCCGTCTTAGGCGAGAGCAGCTTCTCGATGCCGAAGGCAGTCTTCAGCTCCAGGTGGGTCCAGTGATAGAGGGGGTTGCGCAGGGTGTAGGGTACGGTCTCGGCCCACTTTTCAAATTTCTCCCAGTCCGTGGTGTCTTTGCCGGTGCAATAGCGCTCGTCCACGCCGTTGGTGCGCATGGCGCGCCACTTGTAGTGGTCGCCGCCGAGCCACAGTTCGGTAATGCTCTTGAAGCGATGGTCGTTGGCTACCATCTCGGGAATGAGGTGACAGTGATAGTCGATGATGGGCATCTTGGCCGCATGGTTGTGATACAGGTCCTGAGCCACTTCAGTTTCCAGGACAAAATTCTTGTCGTTGAATGCTTTCATTGTTAGTTGATAAGTATTATTAGTTTATAAGTTTCGTATGCAAAGTTACAAAAACATCTGCGCATTCCACTGATTGCGCAGATGTTTTTTTGTTTTTTTAAAGATAGGACGACCCGCGTGCGTGTCAGTGCACCGTGGTGCGCTTGTCGCGGATGAGCTTGGTTTGCTGTAACAGGTCGTGGCAATGGAGGGCCTCCAGGTCCGAGCGCTTGGCCTGCGTCTTCAGGTAGGCATCAATCTTGTCCAGGTGTTGCAACACGTAGAGCAGGGCGTCACTGCTGTCGATGAGCTGGGCAAAGGCCACGTTGGCAGCGGGGTTGAGCAGGCGGTCGAGCTGCAGGATGTAGGCTCGTTGCAGTTGTCGATGCTCCTTCTGCTGCCAAGCGCTGCCGCTGGCGGGTTGCCACACCAGGGCAAACAGGTCGTCGAGGTATTCGCCCACGTGATAGTCGCCCTGGTTGCACAAGGCGTTGAGCAGGTTCTGCGACAATAGGCGGTTCACGATGTTCTCCTGTCGGGCATTCTGCTGGGTCGTGGGGTTCACATTTACCTTATAGATGATGTTCTCGGGATAGAGCCACTCGGGGGCGGTGAAGATGTTGCGGCCGATATACTCCAGGGCCTCCTTCTGGCGAGCCCGGGGCGTGAAGTCGTGGGGCTGGCGGTCGGGCATGTTGTTGTTCTCGCGTCCGCCAATGTTTCTCAGCACGTGGCCCTGATAGCGGTTGAACTGGTCGACCACGGCGTTGTACATTTCCGTGAGGTCGCGATACTGGTCGTTGTCCTCATGGGTCCACGTCGGCAGGTTCTTCATCACGCGCTGCAGGTTCTTCAGTCCGTATTCCGAGGCCTTGACGCTGTTGTCTCCCAGGTCTTCCGTCTGTGCGCGGGGATCATCGCCGCGCCCCTCGCCGCCAAACCAAAGCCGCTGCTGGCCTCGGAGGACATTGGTGGTCTCGGTCATCATTTTCTTCTTCTCCTCATATTCGTCCTTGAACTCAGGTCGCCATTGATAGCCCCATTTGATGGCCCACTTGTCATAGTCGTTGATGCGTGGGAAGAGGCCTTTGGAACCAATGTTGTCTTCAGGCTGTGCCACATAGTTGAAGCGGGCATAGTCCATGATGGATGAGGTGTGACCATGCTGCTCCACCCACTTCTTGTCGCGCAGCTTTTCCACGGGCGTGGCAAACGAGGCGCCCATGTTGTGGCGCAGGCCCAGGGTGTGGCCCACCTCGTGTGACGAGACGAAGCGTATCAGCTCGCCCATCAGCTTGTCGTCGAACTTCATCTTCTGTGCCCGCTTGTCTAAGGGGCCGCATTGCACCATGTACCACTTGGTGAGCAGGTTCATCACGTTGTGATACCAGCAGATGTGGGCCTCGATGATCTCGCCCGAACGGGGGTCGATGATGTGGGGGCCGTAGGCGTTCTCCGTCTCGCTGGGCAGATAGCGTATGGCCGAGTAGCGGGCGTCGTCGAGGCTGATGCTGCCGTCTTTGGGCAGCTCCTTGGCCACGATGGCGTTCTTGAAGCCGGCTGCCTCGAAGGCCACGTTCCAGTCGTTCACGCCCTGGATGAGATAAGGCACCCACTTCTTGGGTGTAGCGGGGTCAATGTAGTAAACGATTTGCTTCACGGGCTCGGTCAGCTCGCCGCGCAGGTATTTTGCCTTATCCTTCGGCACCAGTCGATAGCGCGAGATGAACGACTCGTGCTGTGTCTTGTGCTGGTCGTCGCTGAACAGGGTGAAGCTGTTGACGAAATAGCCCACACGCTCGTCCCACAACCGCTTGCGCATGGGCTCCTGGGGCAGCAGCACCATGCTGGTGTTGAAGGCCATGGTGAGCGAGCCGGTGCGAGCCGCCGGCGAATTGGTGCCACTGCTGCCATAGGTGCGCGTGGTGGCTATCTCGATATTGGTGGGGAATACCTTCAACGTGTCGATGAACGTGCGGTCGGCCTGCAGGCCGCCTATCTTCATGGCGTTCTTCCGCTCGCCGTCGATGGAGAAGAGACGACTGTCGCCCTTGAAGAGGCCGGTCACCTCGACGAGGCTGGCATCGCGCTCCTTGTTGCGGCCAATGACCTTGAAGGCCATCACCATGGGGTCGATGGTCGATTTCTCCAGCGTGCGCGTTATCTGGTCTTCGGGCTTGCTGAGGTGGCTCAGCACATACTGGCGAAGGAGCAACTGCGTGGTGTCGCGCTGCTCAAAGTAGACGGTGCAGTGGGTAATCTCTTCACCCGCAAACTGGCCCATCTGCTGGGGAACGGCGGTGAAGCGCGTCACGCAAAGCAACATGCGGCCCATCATGGAGTCGGGCACCTCGAAGTAGTATTTATCCTCGATGTGACGCACCCGGAACAGTCCGTCGGTGGTGACGCCACCCTTCTTCATCAGCTTCTCATACTCAGTCTCTTTCTTCTCTGGCTTGGCTTTCTTTGCAGCCACGCTGTCGGTCTTCACGGTGTCGTTCTTCAACGTGTCGGTTGGAATGGAGTCTCGTTGAAGCAACAAGGTGTTGCGTCCCTGCATGCCCGAGACGGAGAGGCATAGCAACGCAGCAAGTAGGACTTTCTTCATTGTTTTTCAGTGTCTTTTTGTTTGTGATAGGCCAGGGCAGCGCCGATGGCAGTGCCAAACTGGGAATACTTGGGAATGTGGAAATGCACGTCGTAGAGCTTTTCCAGGGAGGGGAACACCTCCTTGCACTGTGGCAGCAGCGAGAGGTTGCCAATGAGCACCATATCGCTGCACCCCGTGCCCTGGGCGGCCAATACCGAGGCCGAGCCAATGGTTTGGAGCACCAGCCCGATGATGCCGGCAGCAATGTCTTCGCGGGCAGCGTCGTTCTTGGCGCGGGCGAAGATGCTGGCTGTAGCCTCCATGGGCAGTCCTGGCAGCGGCTGGGCCGAGATGTCGCCAATGAGCAGGTTGATGTTCTTGATGTCGCCCTGCATGGCCAAGGCCGACACCTGCTTAATGTCGCTGGTGTTCAGCATGATGCGCGACAGTCCTTGAAGCGTTCCTCCGCCTATGCCTATGCCGCCAATGTGCTTGATGTCGTCGCCATTGCACATGACGAAACTGGTGCCCGTTCCCATCGACACCACGATGGCGTGGTCGATGTGGCTCTCGTAGCGGGCACCCAATGCGTCGGCTATGAACTCGTCGCAGCGGCTGGTGGCCACGCCGTAGACGTCGCCCTTCACGTAGGCAGCACCCACGCCGGTCAGCATGACGTGCTCCACTTCTTCCAGTTGGATGTTGTTGTCGTGAAGATACTTGCCGAAGGCTCCGTAGAGCGAGGTGATGGGGTCGGCAGCACTGATGCGGATGGGGGCCGACGGCTTGCCGCCGCGCAGTCCCACAATCTTCGTGGTTGAAATGCCCACGTCTATTCCAATGATAATTCCCATTGTGTTAGTTTGGTTGTATGACAAGGAGAAACCCTCCTTGGCAGTTAGGTTTTATTTCTATGACGGCGCAAAGTTAGCAATTTATTTTAAGATTATCGAATCTTTCCGCCTTTTTCTTGTCTATTGTCCAAAAAGTTGTGGGTCTGTTGGCGGAAATGAATATTTATGCGTTTTGAAATGCATAAATATTCATTTTTCGGCGTCCGTAGGCCACGTTTTCACGGGAGGCCTTCCCAGAAAAAAATCTCACGTGAGATTTTTTCACGCGGCGTTGACTTTTTTTCAAAACTCGGCCCCCCATAAAAATGAATAAATATTCAGTTTTCGGAACGGGCTTCCTACATCTTTCCCTGTTCGCCTAAATAAGAGTCCTTGAAGCCGAGGAAATAGAGTACGCCGTCGAGCCCGATGGTGTTGATGCTCTGCTTGGCGTTGGCCACCACACGGGGCTTGGCATGGAAGGCGATGCCCAGTCCGGCCTGGCTGATCATGGGCAGGTCGTTGGCGCCGTCGCCCACGGCAATGGTCTGGGCCAGGTTCACCTTCTCCACCTGGGCAATGAGCTTCAGCAGTTCGGCCTTGCGGTGGCCGTCCACAATTTCGCCCACGTAGTGGCCGGTCAGTTTGCCGTTCTCGTCCACCTCCAGCTCGTTGGCATAGACATAGTCAATGCCATAGCGGCGCTGAAGGTATTCGCCAAAGTAGGTGAAGCCGCCGCTGAGGATGGCAATCTTGTAGCCGCAGCGCTTCAGAATGGTCATCAGTCGGTCGGTGCCCTCGGTGATGGGCAGGTGCTCGGCAATGTCCTGCATCACGCTCACGTCGAGTCCCTTCAGCAGGCTCACTCGGCGGGTGAAGCTTTCCTTGAAGTCAATCTCGCCGCGCATGGCACTTTCGGTGATGGCGCGCACCTGGGCCCCAACGCCAGCCCGCTCGGCCAGCTCGTCGATGCACTCGGTCTGGATGAGCGTGGAGTCCATGTCGAAGCAGATGAGCCGGCGCATGCGGCGGAACATGTCGTCCTTCTGGAACGAGAAGTCGATTTCCATCTCTGACGAGAGCTTCAGGAACTGGCGCTGCATTTCCTGGCGGTCGTTGGGTTCACCACGAAGCGAGAACTCTATGCAGGCACGTACGTGCTTGGCAGGGTTCTTGATGCTTTTGCGTCCCGTCATGCGGCGAATGGCGTCGATGTTCAGCCCCTGGTCGGCAATGACGCGGGTGGCCGCCTCAATCTGGCGGGCCTCCAGCTCGCGACCCATCACCATCAGGATGTAGCGGTTCTTTCCCTGATGGCCCACCCAGTCTTCATACTCGTCGTCACTGATGGGCGAGAAACCAATGTTCACCCCCAGCTCGGTGGCCTTGAAGAGCAGTTCCTTCATCACCTGGCCGGAGTGGGTCTCGTCCATGCGGATGAGAATGCCTAACGAGAGGGTGGAGTGGATGTCGGCCTGGCCGATGTCGAGAATCTGGGCGTCGTAGCGGGCCAGGATTCCCATGACGGAAGCTGTCAGGCCAGGACGATCCTGGCCTGTGATGCGCACTAAAATTTGTTCTTCGTGAATGTTGTCTTCCATGCTGCGAAAAAAAACTATTTCAACAAGTCGGGACGCAGACGGCGGGTGCGTTCCATGGCCTGCTCCAGCTCCCAGTTGCGAATCTTGGCCTCGTTGCCGCTGAGCAGGATGTCGGGCACCTTCCAGCCTTTGTAGTCGGCGGGGCGCGTGTAGATGGGGGCTGCCAGCAGGTCGTCCTGGAAGCAGTCGGAGAGGGCGCTCTGCTCGTCGCCAATCACGCCGGGCACCACGCGCACAATGGCATCGGCCATGATGGCAGCAGCCAGCTCGCCGCCAGTGAGCACATAGTCGCCTATGCTGATCTCGCGGGTGATGAGATGGTCGCGCACGCGCTGGTCAATACCTTTATAATGGCCGCAAAGAATAATAATATTGCCCAACAGCGACAGTTCGTTGGCCACATGCTGGTTGAACTGTTCGCCATCGGGCGATGTGAAGATGACTTCGTCGTAGTCGCGCTCGGCTTTAAGGGCTGAAATGCAGCGGTCGATGGGTTCGCACTGCATGACCATGCCTGCCGAACCGCCGTATGGATAATCATCTACGCGACGCCACTTGTCTAAAGTGTAGTCGCGTAGATTGTGTAGCCGTATCTCTGCCAGACCTTTTTTCTCTGCACGGGCCAGGATGCTTTCGTGCACGAAGCCTTCAATCATCTCGGGCAGGACGGTGATGATGTCGATTCTCATTTATCCCAGATATTTCATCAGGATTTTTGCATTGCCCGAATCACGCAGTTTGGCAATGCTCTTTTCGCGAATCTGGCGAACGCGCTCGCGGGTCAGGCCCAGCTGGTCGCCAATTTCTTCAAGTCCTTTTTCGTGACAACCAATGCCAAAGCACTCGCGGATGATGGTTATCTCGCGTTCCTTCAGCACCTTGTTCAGCACGCTGTTCAGCTCCTGCGCCATGGATTCGTGGTCCACTTGGCGGTCGGTGCGGCTGTCGTCGCCGCTGGCCATGACGTCGAGCATGCAGTTGTCCTCGCCGTCCTGGAAAGGAGCGTCAATGCTGACGTGATGGCTGTCGGCCTGCATGGACTGGCCAATCTTCTCCTCGTCCATATCGGTAGCTTCAGCCAGCTCGCTCACTGAGGGATGGCGCTGGTTCTCCTGCTCAAACTTGTTGATTTCGTGGCTGATTTTATTCAGTGAGCCAACCTGGTTCAGGGGCAGACGCACAATGCGGCTCTGCTCAGCAATGGCCTGAAGGATGCTTTGGCGAATCCACCACACGGCGTAGGAAATGAACTTGAAGCCGCGTGTCTCGTCGAACTTCTGTGCAGCCTTGATAAGGCCGATGTTTCCTTCGTCAATCAGGTCGGTCAGCGTCAATCCTTGATGCTGATACTGCTTGGCCACGGAAACGACGAAACGCAGGTTTGCAGTCACCAACTTGTCCTTGGCACGCTCGCCTTCTGGTCCGCCCTTGCGAATCTTCTGGGCCAGCTCTATTTCTTCATCAATGCTGATGAGCGGAGCACGGCCGATCTCCACGAGGTACTTGTCGAGTGCTTCACTCGAACGGTTGGTGATACTCTTCTGAATTTTTAGTTGTCTCATTCTTAACTTCTCCTTCTAAAAATCGTCCTTAACTAATTGAATTTAAGGATTATACGTGAATTTCTTCTTTAAATGCGGTGCAAAGGTACAAAAAATATTAATAAGTTGTACGTTTGCGTACAACTTTTTTCGTTAAATAAATCTAAAGGAGAGGTCAGGCATGCCCCTTTTGCAACGTTAGCCGGTGGTCTATGCAGACGGGAAGTTCTTCTTCGTAGTGTGAGACGATGATGAGTGTTTTGGAAGGTTGTTTGCAATAATCCTCAATCACCTGTTTCACCAACTGTTGGCGGCGCAGGTCTAAGCCGTGCATGGGCTCGTCGAGGATGAGCAGGTCTGGGTTTTTCACGAAAGCCCGTGCGACCAGAATCAACCGTTGCTCACCGCTGGAAAGGTGCAGGAAAGAGCGGTTGACCAGCTCTCTGATGCCAAAAGCGTCCATGCATTTCAAGCATTGTTGCCGTTCCTGTTCGTTAAAGCGTGTATAAAGGCCAACGGTGTCTTTCAGTCCGCTGCCCACGATGCTTAGTGCGGGAAGGTTGCGCTGGTAGGAACGGTGCAGCTCGGGTGATACATAGCCTATCCGGCGCTTGATGTCCCAAATGCTTTCGCCGGTTCCTCGCCTGCGGCCGAAGAGCGCAATGTCGCAGGCATAGCCTTGCGGATTGTCGGCGCAGATGAGCGAAAGCAGGGTCGATTTGCCACTGCCATTCGGGCCGGATAATGCCCAGTGCTCGCCCTCATGCACGGTCCAGGTCAGAGGGCCGAGAATGGTGCGATTGCCGTAGCTGATGGTCACGTCGGTCATGTTCACCACTTCGCCACCTTGAGTTGTTTTTGCGGGTGGGGTGGGGGTGTCCTCTTTTTTGCATGAATAGAACTCCTTTTCAGGCGTCGTCCATCTTATTTCATCTGCAAAAAGGGGAATCTCGCTTGGACGGGCCACCAGCAGATAGAGCGTCATGCCCTGTTCTTTCAGTTTCTTTAGCTGCTGGCTAAGCATGTCCCGGGCTTCGGCATCGAGGCCGATGAACGGGTTGTCAAGTATCAGCGTCTTCGGATGGGCCATGAGCGTCTTGACCAGCTGCATCTTGCGAAGCTCGCCGCTGGAAAGGGCAATGACGTATTTGTCGAGTGAAGGCTCCAGCCCCATCAACTGGCAAAGATCTTGCTTCAGCTGTCGGCGTTGGGCAGTGTCGCTGCCAGACAGCAGGAACGATCGTTCCAAAGAACTGGCCACGGTTGGAGTTTCCTGGTCTATGTCGTGCTGGTTCCAGCGTTGTTGCAGGTAGTAGCTTCGGTCAGTGGCGGTGCCGTAGGTGTCGCAGAAAGCCACATAGCGCACGCTGTCACTATTCATTTGCCTGCGCATTTCCTCTGCCATGATGGTCTTTCCGCTGGCGTTAAGTCCGGCAATGACAACTACTCTTCCTTCTGTGAGATTTTTGGCGGTGTCCATAGTTTCTGTTGGTTCTTGTTTACAAAGTCTTTCCACCCCCTGTAATGGGGGGCGTCATTGTCGGGCTTGCCCATTTGCAGATAGTGGCAGTAGGCAGCTGCCAGGGCGTCGGTGGCATCCATGAATTTTCCCATGTCCTCCTGGGGAATCTTTAGCAGACGCTGCAACATGCCGGCCACTTGTTCTTTCGAGGCACTGCCGTTTCCCGTCAGAGCCATCTTGATTTTCATGGGGGCATATTCGTGGATGGGCACGCTGCGCTCAATGGCAGCGGCGATGGCCACTCCCTGTGCTCGTCCTAGTTTTAACATTGACTGTACGTTCTTGCCGAAAAAAGGCGCTTCGATAGCCATCTCGTCCGGCAAGAACGATTGGATGATGCCCGTGACGCGCTCGAAAATATGTCCTAACTTCAGATAGGCGTCGTCAAACTTACGAAGGTCGATGATGCCCATCGTCACCATCTGGGCTTGCAGGCTTGTGCGCCTCGCAGCCCGTGTGTCCGACGTCAGTCGAAGCACGCCGTAGCCCATGATATTTGTTCCGGGATCAATGCCCAGTATTACTTTCTCCATGATAATTTTGCTGCAAAGGTACACATTTTTTCTTGTTTTCTCATTATTTCGTGTATTTTCTTGACCAATTATTTGCAAATTCCAAATAATTACAGTATTTTTGCAGGCGCTAAAAACAAAGATATTGATGGAATCATCCGATAAGTTTGAATCGAAAATCAATAATGGCGACTACAAGATATTGATTGTTGACGATGTTGTCAGCAATGTGCTGCTATTGAAAATCCTCCTGACCAACGAGAAGTTTCAGGTGTGTACAGCCAGTAGCGGTGAGATGTGCATTGAGCAAACTAAGGCTGAGCATCCTGATCTTATCTTGCTGGACGTCATGATGCCAGGTATTGATGGCTTCGAGACGGCCGGCATCTTGAAAAAGAATCCTGAAACGGCAAATATTCCCATCATTTTCCTGACAGCCCTGAATAATCCCAGTGATCTGGTTCATGGTTTCCAGGTGGGAGCAAGCGACTTCCTTTCAAAACCGTTTGACAAGAAGGAACTGCTGGTGCGTGTGATGCACCAGATTGAGCTTGTTGCTGCCAAACGGCTTATTGAGCGACAGAACGAGGAACTACGTGCTACCATCGGCAATCGTGACAAGATGTATTCCGTCATTGCTCACGATTTGCGCTCGCCTATGGCAAGTATTCGCATGGTCCTTAACCTCGTGGTCAGCGCCGTGTCGCCTGATACCGTGGGGCCTGAATTGTTCGAGTTGCTCGACAAGGCCAATAAGGAGTCGGAGGAAGTTCATGATCTGCTCGATAATCTGCTGAAATGGACGAAGAGCCAGACAGGGCGCCTGAATGTCGTTCTGCAGGATTTGGATCTCAACGACATCATCCCTGGAGTGGTTGACATCTTCAGTATGATTGCCATGACGAAGAAGATTAATCTTGAGTATGATAGTACCGGCCCGATAATGGTACATGCTGACAATGATATGCTGAAGACAGTTGTGCGTAACTTCATGTCGAATGCAGTTAAATTCAGCCCCGAAGGAAGTACCATCAAGATTACCGTCAAGCAGGAAGGCGATTTTGCCAAGGTCAGTGTTCAGGACCACGGCGTGGGCATTGCGCCCGAACGCCTTGCAACCATTTTCCATAAAGGCGAGACCACTTATGGTACGGAAGGCGAAGAGGGATCCGGACTCGGACTTCAGCTGTGTGCTGACTTCGCTCGCAAGAATGGTGGCGATGTGATGGTTGAATCAACACTGGGTCAGGGATCTACGTTCAGCGTACTCATTCCTATAAAGAAAGGTTGAGGCTGATTCTTAATAAGACTTTTAATGCTTAATGCCTTCTCTTTTTAAGGGGAGGCATTCTTTTTTCGGTTAAAAAAGCTTAACCAGTGATGAATTGTTGGGCGAAAAACACTAAAAGTGAAATTAATTGAGTAATTTTGCAGCGATTTCTAAACGTTGTTTCCCACATAAGCGAAGCAATATTTATCTCAAAATCATTATTCCACTTTCATAATTGAGTCACACACTTTACTGTAACCATGTATAATAAAGAAGAATTAGAACAGATGGACGTCACCCAGCTGATGGCCATTGCTGAGCAGTTGGGCGTAAAAGTATCCCCAAACGACGAACAGGAAAAAATCATATACGATATTTTAGACAAGGCTGCCATTGACAGTGCTGCAGGCAGTGCCGATGCTCCCAAGCGTAAGCGTACACGAATAGCTAAGAAAGACCCTGACCATGTGTACACCGTTAACGGGAAGGACGGCGAGAACCTTGATTCAAAGACCTCGAAAGGCAAAGCCGTTGAGACACCATCGCTCTTTTCCGACCAGCCTGTAGAAGCCGAGGCTGAAACAGAGGAAAAAGCTGCCCCCCAGCCCAAGAAGCGTGGACGGAAGTCGAAGGCCGAGCTGGCAGCCGCTGAAGCTGCCAAGAAAGCTGCTGAAGAAGCTCTTTCCCAGCAGGAGTCCGAGGAGCCTGCCGTGCCCGAGGCTGAGATTGTCCCTGAGATCGATACGCCCGCAGCCCAGCAGGATGATGCCCCTGACAGCAATTTGTTGGAACAGTTGCAAGAAAAGATGTCGCGTACGCATACCGACATACAGTCGGCTTTGCAAGATGAACAACTGGACGATGAAGAACTGGTTGATGAGTTCGGAATCTGGAAGGACGACCCAGATGATGGCACAGACTTTATCACGGTGGTCGATCTCCCCATAGAAGATCAGTCAGCCATTCCCACGCTTGACATCTTCGACCGCCCATTAGCTCCCCAGCAGGCGGAGCCCGTCTACAAGCCCGCTCCCGCCCAGCCGGTCAGTACCAACCAGCGCTTTGACTTCTCCGACATCATCACAGGTAACGGCGTGTTGGAAATACTGCAAGACGGCTACGGCTTCCTGCGCTCCAGCGATTACAATTACCTTTCGTCGCCCGACGACATCTACGTGTCGCAGCAACAGATTAAGAAGTATTCACTGAAGACCGGCGATGTCGTGGACTGCACGGTGCGTCCGCCCCACGACAACGAGAAGTATTTTGCCATGTCTATAGTGAACAGTATCAACGGACGTCATCCCGAAGAAGTGCGTGACCGACTGAGCTTCGAGCACCTGACGCCGCTCTTCCCCGAAGAAAAGTTCACTCTTTGCGGCGATCCGAAAACCACCAATCCTTCAACGCGCATCGTTGACCTCTTTGCCCCCATCGGTAAAGGCCAGCGCGCCCTCATCGTGGCCCAGCCAAAGACGGGTAAGACCATTCTGATGAAAGACATAGCCAATGCCATTGCCGCCAACCATCCTGAGGCCTACATCATGATGCTGCTGATTGACGAGCGTCCCGAGGAGGTCACCGACATGGCTCGCACGGTGAATGCCGAGGTTATTGCCTCAACATTCGACGAGCCTGCCGATCGTCACGTGAAGATTGCCGGCATTGTGCTTGAGAAAGCCAAGCGAATGGTGGAGTGCGGACACGATGTCGTTATCTTCCTCGACTCCATCACCCGTCTGGCCCGCGCTTACAACACGGTGGCCCCTGCCAGTGGAAAGGTGCTCACCGGTGGTGTTGACGCCAATGCCCTTCAGAAACCCAAGCGCTTCTTCGGCGCTGCCCGTAACATTGAGAACGGTGGCTCGCTGACCATCATTGCCACCGCACTGGTTGACACGGGTTCAAAGATGGATGAAGTCATCTTCGAGGAGTTCAAGGGAACGGGCAACTCGGAAATCCAGCTCGATCGCATGTTGTCTAACAAGCGCATCTTCCCGTCAATGAACCTGGTGCAGTCGAGCACTCGTCGTGACGACTTGCTGCAAGACCAGCTCACGTTGAACCGCATGTGGATCATCCGCAAGTTCATTGCCGAGATGAACCCCATCGAAGCCATGAACACCGTCTACGACCGACTGGTGTCGTGCAAGGACAACGAGGAATTCCTGATGTCAATGAATGGTTAATTTGCTACACCCCTTATGATGAAACGTGCTTTAATGCTATTAGCAGCCTCCATCCTTGTGCTTGGAGGCTGCAAAGATAAGAAAACGAGCAACAACGACATCATTACCACCGATTTCGAGATGCCCATGCCCTCTGAAACGCCGGTGACAATGAGCAGCCTCACCGAACAGAAGGAAGTTCAGTGGGTGGAAGGACGCAACTACCGCGTGACGGTGACCCGCATGGCGGTTGACTCGTTGCCCAAGATAAGCGATGAGATTGGTCAGAAGTATGTTGACAACCAAGTGAAGGTGACGGTGATGCGTGCCGACAGCACCGTGTTCTTCAACCGCACTTTCTCGAAATCGGCCTTCCTCAACTGGCTCGATGGCGACTACCGCGAGCACGCCCTGCTCGAAGGCATCCGATTCCTGAAGGCTGAAGGCTCCGACCTGGTGTTCGTTGCTTGGTTCAACTATCCCCAGGCGGGCGACGACGAGGCAAAAGTGCTACAGCTGTCGGTGAGCCGCATGGGTGAAGTGGACATTAAGCCCTTTGTCGATAACGATCGCGACGATTTAGAGCAGTTGGAGCAGGAGTGACTCCCATGCGTCGTTCAGCCCAGGCATGCTTTCAAAAATCCTGTTGGCACCTTTCTCTTTGAATATCTCATGGGGCAGATGTCCCGTGTTGACGCAGATGGTGAAGATGCGTGCAGCAACGCCTGCCTGCACGCCCAGCGGGGCATTCTCAATGACAATGGCCTCCCAGGGATTCAGCCTCCCGGCTTTCGCCAGCCCCTGTAGATAGGGGTCGGCATTAGGCTTGCCGCGCTCTACGTCGTAGGCCGTGACAATGTGGTCTTGGCTCAAATACTGGCCGAAGTCCTGCTGGAGGCGGTTGATGAGAGGCCGTTGTGCGCTGCCCGTCACCACGCAAATGGTCATGCCCCGGCGGGCAATCTTCTCCATCAGCTCCTTGATGCCCGGCATGATGGGCGCTTCGGGCATCAGGTGAAACAGCCGCGACTTCTCGTCGTACATCTTTTGCGCCTCTTCTTGGTCAATGTCGCGTCCCTGTTGTCTCTTCACCATTTGGCGAATCGTGTCCACGCCGCGCTGCCCTTCGGTGGCATAGGCGTCCTCGGCAGTCATGGTTATTCCAAACTCAGCCATCGACTGCTGCCAGGCCACGGCGTGGTTGGGCATGGAGTCATAGAGCACGCCATCCATGTCGAAAAGCACGGCTTTGGGGCAGAATGCTTCAAAGCCGTGCTTTTTCAGGTATGTGCTAATTGCTTCTTTCATTATTCGTTCTTCAGGCGTTCCTTGATGGCCTTCGACTCTGCTTCATAGCCGGGCTTGTCGAGCAGGGCGAACATGTTCTTCTTGTAAGCCTCCACGCCGGGCTGGTTGAAGGGGTTCACGCCGAGCACGTTGCCGCTGATGCCGCAGCCAATCTCGAAGAAATAGATGAGCTGGCCGATGTAGAACTCGTTGAGCTTGGGCACCGAGATGTGGATGTTGGGCACGCCGCCGTCGACATGGGCCAGTCGTGTGCCCAGCTCGGCCATCTTGTTCACCTCGTCCACGCGCTTGCCAGCCAGGAAGTTCAGGCCGTCCAGGTTCTCCTCGTCCTCG
>JAFPTC010000071.1 GCA_017400455.1 Prevotella sp.
AGTGGCCGAAGCTGGTGCCTCCGTGTGTCATGTATAGCGAGAAGCTGATGCCTTTCGAGAGCATCTCGTCCATGCCTTCTACCATGTCCTTTGCGGGGCGCGTCTCGTGGCGTGCTCCCCACTTGTCGAACCATCCGCTCCAGAACTCGGAGCACATCTTCGGGGCGTTGGGGCGCAGCTCGCCGAGGCGGCGGAACTGGTCGTTGATGTTGGCACCCGTTCCGAAGTTCATGGTCCACGTCAGGTCGTCGAGGCCGTTCTTCTCGAAGTTCGACGACCAGTCGCACTGGAAGAGCGACAGTTCCTTGCCATAGATGCCACGCAGACAATCGCGAATCTCTGAGACGTATGGCTTGTCCTCGCCATACGAACCGTACTCGTTCTCCACCTGAATCATGATGATGGGTCCGCCGTTCTGGATGGTGAGGGGCTTCAGTTGCTCGCCCACCTTCTCCTCGAAGATTTTCACGCGCTCCATGAAATAAGGGTCGCGCTCGCGCAGGCGTATATCCTTTTTCTTTAGCAGCCACCAAGGCAGACCGCCCATCTCCCACTCTGCACATACGTAAGGGCCGGGCCGCACAATGACGTACATGCCGTTCTTCTGCGCCAGACGGCAGAACTCGGCCACATCGTTGTTGCCTGTGAAGTCGAACTCGCCCTCGCGCTGCTCATGGATGTTCCAGAACACATAGAGGCACAACGTGTTCATGCCCAGTGCCTTGCACATCTTGATACGGTGCTCCCAATAGGGTCGCGGGATGCGGGGGTAATGCACTTCGGCCGCCTTCACGATGAAGGGCTGGCCATTCAACAGGAACGTCTTGTCGCCAACGGTGAACGTACCGGGCTTCTTTTCGGCAGCGTGCATGGTAGCAGGAACGAGAAGCATGCAAGCCGCCAGCACCAGCCATTGGAATAGTCTTTTTGGTGTCATAAAAATTGCTTTGTTTTAAGTTTTTTGCAAAGTTACGAAGAATTTTTTAAAAATGGCAATTCTGAAACTATTTTTTTTTGTACCTTTGCACGCACATACACACAAAAAACACTTATGGGCGGCTTTTTCGGAACCATCAGCACTCGCGATTGCGTAAACGACTTGTTTTACGGAACCGATTACAACTCACATCTTGGCACGCGCCGCGCAGGCCTCGTCACTTTCGACCCTGAGAAAGGTTTTTCGCGCAGCATCCACTCGCTGGAGCGCGACTATTTCCGCTCGAAGTTTGAGGACGAGTTGCACGAATTCAAAGGCAACCAAGGCCTGGGCGTCATCAGCGACACCGACCCACAACCCATCATCATCAACTCACACCTGGGGCGCTACGCCGTGGTGACGGTAGCTAAAATCAACAACCTGCGCGAGATTGCCGACGAGCTGCTGGCGCAGCGCATGCACCTGAGCGAGCAGAGCGCCAACAACCTGAACCAGACTGAGCTGGTGGCCCTGCTCATCAACATGGGCAGCAGCTTCGTGGATGGCATCAACCTGGTGTATCACAAGATTCGAGGCTCCTGCTCGATGCTCATCCTGACCGAAGACGGCATCATCGCCGCCCGCGACTTCCTGGGTCGCACGCCCATCGTCATCGGTCGCAAGGAGGTGCACCGCCTGTCGCCCATTGGCACCGACGACTGCGTGATGGCCTACGCCGCCAGCAGCGAGAGCACCAGCTTCCCCAACCTCGACTACAAGACCGTGCGCGACGTGGGGCCTGGCGAGATTGTCAGGCTGCGAGCCACCTCGATGGAGGTGCTGCAACCCGCCTTCAAGCGCTGTCAGATATGTTCGTTCCTCTGGGTCTACTATGGTTTTCCCGCCTCGTGCTACGAGGGCATCAACGCCGAGGATGTGCGCGAGCGCGACGGCAAGTTGATGGGCGAGCGCGACAACGTGGAGGCCGACCTGGTGTGCGGCATCCCCGACAGCGGCGTGGGCATGGCCATGGGCTATTCCGAGGGCAGCGGCATCCCCTACAAGCGTGCCGTGCTGAAGTACACCCCCACGTGGCCCCGCTCGTTCACGCCCAGCGACCAAAGCCGACGCCGCTTGGTGGCCAAGATGAAGCTCATCCCCAACGAGGCGCTGCTGCGCGGACAGCGCGTGGTGTTCTGCGACGACAGCATCGTGCGCGGCACCCAGCTGCGCGACAACGTGCGCGAATTTGTGCAGAACGGTGCCCGCGAGGTGCACGTGCGCATCAGTTGCCCGCCCCTCGTCTATGGTTGCCCCTTTATCGGCTTCACCAACTCCAAGACCGACATGGAGCTGATTTCGCGCCAAATCATCCGCGACTTCGAGGGCGACGACCACACCCATCTGGACCAATATGCCAAAGCCGACACCCCGCAGTATCAGCACATGGTCGACGAGATAGCGCGCCGACTGGGCCTGACATCGCTGAAGTTTGCCCGGCTGGAAGACCTCATCAACGCCATAGGACTGCCCAAGAGCCATGTGTGCACCCACTGCTTCGACGGCTCCAGCTACGACCAGCAGCAGGGCGACGGCGAGTTCTTCGGATAAACAACACACCATTATTGAACTGCTGCCTATGAAGATATTCACCGCCACACAAATACACGAGCTCGACAACTACACCATCGAGCACGAACCCATCAAGTCCATCGACCTGATGGAGCGTGCCGCCCACGAAATCACCATGGCCATCACCGACCGCTGGGACAGCAGCGTGCCCGTGGTGGTGTTTGCCGGTCCTGGCAACAACGGCGGCGACGCCCTCGCCGTGGCGCGCATGCTCACCGACCAAGGCTACCAGGTGCAGACCTTCCTCTTCAACATCAGCGGCAAGCTCTCGGCCGAATGCTCCGAGAACAAGCAGCGGTTGGTGACGAAGAAGGGGCGCCCCCTGCTGACCGAGGTGACGCAGGAGTTCGACCCGCCCCAGCTGGAGCGCGGCATGCTCGTCGTCGACGGCCTCTTCGGTTCGGGGCAAAACAAGCCACTGGCCGGAGGCTTCGCCTCGTTGGTGAAATACATCAACAACTCGAAGGCCGAGGTGGTGAGTATCGACATGCCCTCTGGACTGATGACCGAGGACAACGCCTACAACGTGCGTGCCAACATTGTGCGCGCCACGCTGACGCTAACGCTGGGACAGCCGAAGCTGAGCTTCCTCTTCGCCGAGCATCAGCAGTTTGTGGGCGAGGTGCAAGTGCTCGACATCGGACTGAGCCAAGAAGGCATACAGAGAATCGATGCCCCCTACACGCTCACCGGTATCGACGACGTGGCACCCCTGCTGCGACCCCGCGACCCCTTTGCCCACAAGGGCACCATGGGCCACGCCCTGCTGGTGGGCGGCAGCTATGGCATGGCTGGGGCGGCGGTGCTGGCTGCCCGCGCCTGCATGAGGGCCGGCGTAGGCAAGCTGACGGTGCATACGCCCCGCCGCAACATGCCCATCCTACAGACGACCATCCCCGAGGCGGTGATACACACCGACCGCGAAGAGACCACCTTCAGCGAGGCCGTGCCCACCGACGATTTCCAGGCTGTGGCCATAGGCCCCGGACTGGGCACCAGCGAGCAGACGGCCATCGCCATGATAGCCCAGTTGCGCCGCGCACAGTGCCCCGTGGTGGCCGATGCCGACGCGCTGAACATCCTCGCCGCCAAGCATGCCTGGATGCAGCAGCTGCCCAAGGGCATCATCCTCACCCCCCATGCCAAGGAGCTGGAGCGCATGGAAGGACAGTGCACCGACAGCTACGAGCGCCTGTCGAAGGCCCGCATGCTGGCCGAGCGACTGCAGGGATACGTCATCCTGAAAGGGCGCCACACGGCAGTGTGCATGCCCGACGGCCACATCGCCTTCAACACCACCGGCAACCCCGGCATGGCCACCGCCGGCAGCGGCGATGTGCTCACCGGCATCCTGCTGGGCTTGCTGGCACGCGGCTACACACAGCGCGATGCCTGCGTGCTCGGCGTCTACCTGCACGGGCTGGCGGGCGACTTGGCCGCACAACAGCTGGGCCAGGAGAGCCTGATGGCCAGCGACATCATCAACTACCTGCCTAAAGCTTTCCTGGCGCTGACAGCCGAGGACGGAAACGAGGGTGCCAAAAGCTACTTTTAAGCACCTGGCGCAGCCATTTTAATAAAAAAGCATCGCCCCGCAAAAAAATGGCGTTGACTTTTTGAAAAACGGCGTTGACTTTTTGAAATTTGGCGTTGACTTTTTGAAATTTGGAGCGCTCCAAATTTTCATGCGGAATGCGCACCTGATTTTCAGATGATTAGCAATAACAAAAAACGAAGCATAAATATGAGTAACAGCAAGCATAGACATGGGCTCAGGATGGTGGCATTTCTTGTCGCCCTCCACGCATCATTTTTCGCCAGCCAGGCACAGACGAAGCTCAGCCCATACCATCCGGGGCAGACACCCGAGGGTGCCGTGTACTACCTGCCTAAGACGGCCCTGCGCATCAGCGTGCTGGTGGAGAAGACCACCTATCAGCCCGGCGACTTCGCCCCATACGCCCAGCGCTATCTGCGCGTGGCCGACGTGAGCCAGGAGCCCAAGCAGAGCTACCGCGTGACCGATGTGCTGGTGACCCCCTGCCCCGTGCCCGACTCGTCGAAGGTCTATGCCGTGCGCTTCAATCCGCTCACGGTGGCCTCGCGCATGATGCTATCGGGCGACGGCCGTCTGCTGGGACTCAACGTCGACGATGTGACCGATGTAGACATGCCGCCCTTCTTCGTCCCCACCCCACAGCCGACAATGAAAGAGCCTCGGTCGCTGCTGAACGAGGAGATACTGTCGTGTGGCAGCACGGCGAAGATGGCCGAACTCACCGCCAGCGAAATCTACGACCTGCGCGATATTTATTTATGCTTTATATCCTCTTGATCTTCTTCTTCCTCTTGCTCTTTCGAATTTTCTTCCTTTAGATCTTACATAAGGTTTAGTATTAGAATCTGGTAAACCAGGAGCTTTACCAAAGTGTTTTTTAGCTTCTCTATCTCTAGTTCCTCTGAGTAAGATAACATTTTCACCATTAGGTCTATTTATAGCAAGTTGATCAAAAGTTATGCATTTTCCTTTAGCTGCATTGATTCTTTCTCTTGCTTTTTCAGTGAATTTTAAAGCACATACTTTCATTTCTGGTACATCAATAATTCTTGTATCATTGGTAACTGTTCCTACTATTGCAAAAATGATATCATCTCCTTTTGCTTTTTGATCCGCTACACTTTTTCTAGTGGCATATTTTGATAATTTAGATAAACTAACTGGGGTTCTATTAACTCTGCTATTTAGTAATCTTTTGAGGACACATTTATTAAATTTAGATGTTGTTCTTCTTGATAAGAATTTATATAATTTTACTAATAATCTGTGATATACATTTTTCGCTCTTAATGTTCTAGTTCTATGAAGTTTCA
>JAFPTC010000072.1 GCA_017400455.1 Prevotella sp.
CGTTCCTTCCCACTTCTTCTCAGCCATCAGCACTTTACAACGATTATCGAATGTCCTTGTCCGAGATGGTCGTGGATGGTCTCAATCTCCAGTCCGGCCTCACGGATGCAAGCCTCCATATCCTCGGTGTTATACATCTTCGAGTTACCATTGGCCAGCGCCGTGAAGTAGAGGCTCGTCATGGTCAGACACAGGGCTGCAGGCTCGAAGCGCTGACGGTCCCAGAGCGTCTCCATGATATAGATGCGCGTCTCCGGGGTCATCGCCTCTTTCGCACGCTTCAGGATGCCCACGATCTCCTCCATCGAGAAGCAGTCGAGGAACTGGCTCATCCAGATGGCGTCCAGCCCACCCTCGCGCTTCGGGAAGAGTGCCTCGGTGTCGAGCAGGTTGATGCCATAGCCCTTGATGCGCTCAGCACCCTCCTTACCTTTCACATTCTCTTGCATCATGCCGATCTGCTGGGGCAGGTCGAGGATGGTCACCTCCACCTCCTTGTTATAGCCCACACACTGCAGGGCCCACTTTCCGGTGTTGCCGCCCACGTCGTAGAGCGACTTCACATGGTGCTCGTCGAAAATGATCTTCAGCGCCTCGGGGAATGAAGAGTCGCTATAGAAATGGTCGAAGCCAAACCAGCTCTTCTGAACCTGCGGAGGCAGCTGCGACAAGCCCTCATAGATGGTGGGCCATGAGCCGAAATGCTCCAGTCCTGCAGGACGACCCTCTTTCAGGGCCTCCTCCAGATGGAACCAGCCTTCGTAGTTCACGTCGTGGTTAAAATCGATGTTCACGCGCGTGGCAGGGTCGTTCAGCAAGAACCAGCCTGTCTTCGAAATGGTAAACTTGTCGGTCGCGGGATCCACGAGCAGCGTTCCGATGCAGAGCGAAGCCTCCAAGAGGCACTTCACGGCATAGTCGCTCAGGCCAGTAGCCTCCACGATCTCTGCGCGTGTCAGTCCGTCCTTCGAGTCGAGAATCATCTGCAGGATACCGAACTTCACCATCAGGCGCGAAGCCTGGAACACCACGGGGCCCCAGGCGATAAATTCTGCCAGCCGCTGGGCCTCACGGGCCGACAGCTGGTCTTTAGTGTACGCTTTTTCTAAAGCAGGAGATAAATTCATGTATGATTAAATTGTTTATTTCATTTTGGCAACTCTCTCACCCAACAGGAGGAAAGTCTTTCCGAAAGCCTCACGACGCACATAGTCGGTGCCATCCTCGGCTTCATCGATATTGATCTCTGCCACAGTATCACCGCTGGCAGCGTCAACGATAGTCAGTGTGCCCCACATCTTAGCCTCAGTTCTGGCACCCCATCCCATCACGTTGGTGAATGAGTCGAGATTCGTCACCTTGATGAGGAACTTGTAGTTTGCACCGTCCTTCTTGTCAGAGAGCTTCATGCCCTTCGACTTATCGTTGAATCCTTCGATAAACTTCTCTGCGCAGTCCTTCTTAATAAAATCGTAGTCTGTAGCACCAAACTCCTCTAGGGCTGTTTTCTTGTTATCGTACTGGGTCTTGCTCCAGTCGAGTGCCAGATAAGCCTTGGCATCCTTCTTGAAGAATTCCTTCAAACCGGTCTTAGCGTTAGTCACCTTCAGCGGGTTACCTGCTGATAAAGAAACACTCACGAACAATGCACAAAGTGCAACCAACATCTTTTTCATAACGTTTTGGGTTTTAGTTTGACAAATTGTTATTTTTCAAGCTTCGGGAGTTCCGAAGTCCATAAATCGGAATAATTAAACCACTGATAGGGATACTTGTCGAGCAGCCGCTCGATCTCTGCCGTATAGGCATCGGCAATCTGCTGACGCTGCTGCGCCTTGGGCAGACTGCGGTCGTAAGGCAGCGGCGTGAAGTAGGCCGTATACGA
>JAFPTC010000073.1 GCA_017400455.1 Prevotella sp.
ACTTGCCACTCTGCATGTACTCGATGCAGATACTGCGCTTCAATGCGCGACTGAATTTCTGTTTGCTCATAACACTTAATATTTGTTAACCGTTTAACATTTAAGGCGGTTTATGAGTCAACCTATTTCAGTACAAGACAAAAATAAGGGTTTTTCAGCGATTTCACCCTTCCAAAGGTTTGTTGAGTGTGTGCAGGGAAAGGGTGGGAAGAATCGAGTCACTCCCCCTTTGATGACGAATGCTCGTCGGCCTTGTCCATGGAGCTGCCCACTACCACAGCGGGCGTGCTTTGGGGCATGGGGTCGGGTTCCACGGGCAGTGCTTTGTCTGTGGCCTTTTTCTCTAAATAGGGCTTTGCCGATGCGGGAGTGGGCCCATCCTCGTCTTCGTCGGCCTCGTCCTCTCGGTCACTCATTTCTTCGAGCAGGGTGCCTGTGGTGGGCTGGTCGTCTTCGAGGTCTGTGTCATTGTCCGTGCTTTTCTTGCCTCCGCAGAGCAGTAGCAGTGCCACGATGATGCCAGCAATGAGCACAAGCAGCACGGCGGGCAAGATGAACTTCTTCAGCTTGTTTTTCTTAGGCAAGGGCTGTGAGGCAATGGTGGCAGGAGCCTCTTCCGCCAAGGGAAGGGTGAAGTCCCAGACAGTGTCCTTTTGATGGTCGTTCAGGGCCTTGTTCTTGGCGCGGGCTTCTTCCTCGTCGCTCATGAGCAGCTGATCACCCTCTTCCCGTTCCACACCTTTAATGTGTACGAGGTATGCCGAATGGTTGTCTGCGTTTTCGGCCGTGCGTCTGATCAGCTCCTGTGCTTTCTCCGTGTCTGAGCAGTTAGCCCTGAGAATGTCCATCAGCTCATCATCCTCCATCTGCTCAAGCATGCCGTCACTGCACAGGTAGAAATAGTCGCCTTCTTTGATGTCGGTGATATGTGCCAACGTGGCGTTGACTGCCTCTTCCTGATGGGGCTGCATGGCCTTGAGGATAATGTTCTTGCGGGGCGATGTTGCCATTTCGTTGTAGCTGATTTCGCCCAGTTCATAGAGCTGCTGCACCAGCGAGTGGTCGCGTGAGCGATAGAGCACCTGGCCTGTGGCCGGCCTCAGGTGGTAGATGCGGCTATCACCAATATGGGCCACGAGGCATCCGTTGTTGTGAAGGCACATGAAGGTCATGGTAGTGCCCATTGTTCCCTCGTGGTTCACGTCGGCTTCGTCCAGTGCGCTGAAGGCTCCGTTGAGCAGTCTCTGGAAGTCGTCGTCGCTGATGATGCCGCTGCTGGCCAGCATCTCCTCGGCCGGCTTGCTCATCCCTTGGCATACGGCTGCACTGGCCACTTCACCCTTTTCGTGGCCGCCCATTCCGTCGCAAACAATGAACAGACGGCTTCCCAGGGTGGCTGCGCCCTTCAGTGGATAAATGGCGTCTTCCTGGTTGGTTCGCTTTCCTAATTCGTGGATGGCCTGGGGCTGGTATAGCTGAAATTTCATGACGTGAAATTATTATTTTCGGTTTTTAGTTGCTAATGTGGTGGCAAAGTTAGTGAAAAGTTAGGAGTTAATAGATAGAAGTGCATAGTTTATTGTTGGTGTTTAACAACTTTTAAGGCTGTTCTGTGCCAAAAACTGCTGTTACCTAACTCCTAACTGCTAACTTTTTTGTACCTTTGCACCCAAAATAAGAAAACAGTAAAAACTGATTAATAGTCAAAGAAGAATATGAACATTTCTTATAAATGGCTGAAGGAGTATGTTGACTTCGACTTGACGCCTCAGCAGGTGTGTGACGCTCTGACATCGACCGGACTGGAGGTTGATGCCTTGGAAGAAGTACAGGCCATTCGTGGCGGACTGAAAGGACTTTACGTGGGCAAGGTACTCACGTGCGAGATTCATCCCAACAGTGATCATTTGCATGTGACGACGGTAGACCTGGGTAAGGGCGAGCCTTCGCAAATAGTATGTGGAGCGCCCAACGTGGCCGCTGGCCAGAAGGTCATTGTGGCCGATCTGGGCTGCGTGCTCTATGACGGCGACAAGGAGTTTGTCATCAAGAAATCGAAGCTGCGCGGAGTGGAGTCGTGTGGCATGATCTGTGCTGAGGACGAGATTGGCGTTGGCACCTCGCACGATGGCATCATCGTGCTGCCCGACGATGCCGTGGTGGGTACACCGGCTGCCGAATACTACCATCTGGAAAGCGACTGGCTCATTGAAATAGACATTACGGCCAACCGCGCCGATGCCCTGTCACACTGGGGCGTGGCTCGCGACCTCTATGCCTGGTTGAAGCAAAATGGCTATCAGACCTCACTGCACCGCCCGTCGGACGAAGGCTTCAAGGTGGACAATCATGACCTGCCCATTGACGTAGTGATAGAAAACACCGAGGCCTGCCGCCGCTATGCCTGCGTGAGCATCACAGGATGCGAGGTGAAAGAGTCGCCTGAGTGGCTGAAGGAAAAGCTGAATATCATAGGCCTGCGTCCCATCAATAATATTGTGGATATCACGAACTATGTGATGATGGCCTATGGACAGCCCCTCCACTGTTTTGATGCCGACATGGTGAAGGGTCACAAGATTGTAGTGAAGACCATGCCCGAAGGTACACCATTCCAGACGCTCGACGGCGTGGAGCACCAGCTGAGCAGCCGCGACCTGGCCATCTGCAATGAGGAAGAACCCATGTGCATTGCCGGCGTGTTTGGCGGCAAGGGCAGTGGCACCTACGAAACCACCCGCAATGTAGTCCTGGAGTCGGCCTATTTCCATCCCACATGGATTCGTAAATCGGCTCGCCGTCACGGACTGAGCACTGACGCCTCGTTCCGCTTCGAACGTGGCATCGACCCCAATGGCGTCATCTATGCCCTGAAGCAGGCTGCCATGCTCTGTAAGGAGCTGGCTGGCGGAATAATCTCCATGGACATTCGCGACGAGTATCCCTCGCCCATTGAGAATGCGAAGGTCTGCCTGAAATATGACTATGTGAAGTCGCTCGTCGGAAAGGACATCTCGGCTGACACCATAAAGAACATCTGCCAGTCGCTGGAAATGAAAGTGGAAAGCGAGGATGCCGAGGGCATCGTGCTTGAGGTGCCGGCCTATCGTGTAGACGTGCAGCGCCCCTGCGACGTGGTGGAGGATATCCTGCGCATCTATGGATATAATAATGTAGAGATTCCCACCCAGCTGAAGTCGAGCCTTGTCATCAAAGGCGAGGAAGACCGCAAGCACAAGCTGCAGAACCTGGTCAGCGAGCAGTTGGTGGGAGCCGGCTTCAACGAGATACTGAATAACTCGCTGACGAAGGTGGCCTATTATCCTGCCGATGATGCCACGCTGGTGAAGATTATGAATCCGCTGTCGCAAGACTTGGGCGTGATGCGCCAGACGCTGCTCTACGGCGGTCTGGAGAGCGTGGAGCACAACGTGAAGCGCAAGGCTCAGAACCTGCGTTTCTTCGAGTTTGGCAATGTCTATTTCATTGATCCCGAGAAGCATAATCCCGACCAGCCCATGCAGGCATACAAGGAAGAGAACATGATGGCTCTCTGGGTCACTGGCAAGCGCGTGGAAGGCTCGTGGGCACATCCCGACGAGGACTCCAACTACTTCGAGCTGTCGGCCTACGTGCAGAATATCCTGCAGCGCATTGGCATGAAGCCCGGCATGCTGGTTACGAAGAAGAGCGAGAATCCCGCTTTCTCGGCTGGTTTGCAACTGGAAAGCCGTGGCGGGAAGAAGCTCATCGAGATGGGCATTGTGTCTATGAAGCTTCTGAAGCAGTTTGACCTGCAGCAGCCCGTTTACTTTGCCGAGCTGAACTGGACGCAGCTGATGAAGGCTACCAGGAAGAGCGAGGTGCTCTTCACCGACATTCCCAAGCATCCTGCCGTCAGCCGCGATCTGGCACTGCTTGTTGACAGCAGCGTGGAGTTTGCCCAAATTGAGCAGATTGCCCACCAGTCGGAGAAGAAACTGCTGAAGAGCGTGGAGTTGTTCGACGTCTACGAGGGCAAGAACCTGCCTGCCGGCAAGAAGAGCTATGCAGTGAACTTCATTCTGCAGGACGAGGAGAAAACCATGAACGACAAGCAGATTGATGCTATCATGCAGAAGCTCATCCAGAACCTGAAGAAGCAGCTGGGGGCAGAATTGAGGTAAAGAGTCGAAATATCGAAATCTCGAAATCTCGAAATGCCGATATTTCGAAATTGCGAAATCACGAAACATCGAAATCAGAAAACAACAAAAAAATTAAAAACAATATCAACCAATGGGAAGAGCATTTGAATACCGTAAAGCTACAAAGCTGAAGAGATGGGGCCACATGGCCAAGACATTCACCAAGATTGGCAAGCAGATTGCCATTGCCGTGAAGGCTGGAGGCCCTGAGCCAGAGAACAACCCTGCACTGCGTGCCTGCATTGCTAATGCCAAGCGTGAGAACATGCCGAAGGACAACATCGAGCGTGCCATCAAGAACGCTATGGGCAAGGACCAGAGCGACTACAAAGAGGTGAACTATGAGGGATATGGCCCTCACGGCGTGGCTATCTTTGTTGAGACACTGACCGACAACACCACACGCACTGTTGGCGACGTGCGCTCGGTGTTCAACAAGTTCAGTGGCAACCTGGGCACACAGGGCTCGCTCAGCTTCCTCTTCGACCATAAGGCCGTGTTCACCTTCAAGGAGAAGGAAGGCCTCGACATGGACGAGATGATTCTCGACCTCATCGACTATGGCGTGGAAGACGAGTTTGACAAAGACGAGGAAACGGGCGAAATCACCATCTATGGCGATCCCAGCAGTTTCAGTGCCATTCAGAAGCACCTGGAAGCAGAAGGCTTCGAGGTGACCGGCGCCGAGTTTACCCGCATTCCTAACGACCTGAAGGACGTCACCCCCGAACAGCGTGAGGCCATCGATAAGATGGTGGAACGACTGGAGGACTTCGACGATGTGCAGACTGTTTATACTAACATGAAACCAGCTGAAGAAGAATGAACGGAAAGCTTAAAGCATTTGTAGGTATGGCCTTGATGACCATGCCGTTAGGAGTGTCTGCCCAACAGCAGGCACTCTTTGACTTTGGATGGCAGTTTTCCAGAGAAGGAAAGACCATTAGTGTTGACCTGCCCCACGACTGGGACATCTATTGCACTCCTGACCCCAAGACGGGAGCTACAGGCACCGGCGGTGGATGGTATCCTGGAGGCAAGGGTGAGTATCGGAAGACTTTCAAGACGCCCGATGGCGAGCTGGTGAAGCTCCACTTCGAAGGCGTCTACCAGCGTGCTGAGGTCTTCGTCAATGGACAGAAGGCTGGCCAGCATGGTTACGGCTACACACCGTTTACCGTCGATGTCACGCCCTATCTGCACAAAGACAAGAAGCAGGACAACGAGGTGGTGGTAAAGGTAGATAACTCGCAGCAGCCCAACTGCCGCTGGTACTCGGGTTCCGGCATCTACCGCCACGTTTGGCTTCAGACCATGCCCAAGCTGCATATTGCCGAGAATGGCGTCTTTGTCACCACCGAAGAAGTGGCCAATGGTCGCGCCATAGTTAAGATAGAAGTGACTGTGAACAACGAGTCTGACCAAGAGCGGGATGCCCTGGTGACCGTAGGGCAGGGACAGCTGATGGCCAAAGTGCCGGCTGGGCAGAGTAAAACCGTGTCGACCACCTTTGCCGTGCAACAGCCTAAGCTCTGGTCGGTAGAGCATCCCCATCTCTACGAGGCCGTCGTGGAACTGAAGGAGAAGGGAACCGTTGTTGACCGTCAGACGACCAAGTATGGCATCAGAACCATAGCCTTCGACGTCGAGCAAGGATTCCGGCTGAATGGTCAGCCCGTGCTCATCAATGGTGCCTGTGTCCACCACGACGATGGGCTTTTAGGAGCCATGGCCTTCGACGCCGCTGAGATATGGAAGGTGCGCCAGATGAAAGAAGCCGGCTTCAACCTCATCCGCACCAGCCACAACCCTTCTACGCGAGCCTTCCTCGATGCTTGCGACTCCATAGGTATGCTCGTCATTGACGAGGCTTTCGACGGATGGCGCACGCAGAAGAACCCCTTCGACTACTCCACACTCATCGATTCCTGCTATCGTGAGGACATCCATGCCATGGTGCTGCGCGACCGCAATCATCCCTGTGTCGTCAGCTGGAGCATTGGCAACGAGGTCATCGAGCGCAAGGAACTGCGTGTCGTACAGACCGCCCGACAGCTGAAGAAAGCTGTGCTGGAAGTAGACAATACCCGTCCCGTTACCGAGGCCCTCTGTGCCTGGGACCGCGACTGGGAAATCTATGACCCGCATTTCGAGGTGCTCGACATTGGTGGTTATAACTATATGATTTTCAAGCATGCAAGCGACCACCAGCGTGACCCGAAGCGCATCATGTGGCAGACAGAGAGCTATCCTCGCGATGCCTTCCGCAACTGGGTCACCGTCCGTGACAATTCATACGTCCTGGGCGATATGGTGTGGACGGGCCTTGATTATCTGGGCGAGTCGGGCATCGGACGCTATTACTATGACGGCGACCGGCCAGGCGAGAGCTATGCTCCCGGCGGGCAGCCGGAGTGGCGTGGCACCTATTGCGGCGACGTAGACGTCACTGGCTGGCGCAAGCCCATCAGCCACTATCGCGACATGCTCTGGAACAGTACCAAGGGCGCTTATATGGCTGTGAAAGAACCCAACGGCTATAAGGGAACCATTAGGGAAACCCAGTGGAGCGTATGGCCTACGTGGGAAAGCTGGAACTGGCCGGGATGGGAAGGCAAGCCCATTGAAGTGGAGGTATATACCAAGGAACCCCAGGTGAAGCTCTACCTGAATAAGAAGCTCGTTGAGGAAAAGGAAGTGAGCGAGAAAACACAATACAAGGCCGTGTTCAAGGTGAACTATGAGCCTGGCACCCTTGAGGCCGTCGCCGCTGCAGGCAGCTGCACCCTCTCCACGGCAGGAGAGCCAGCCCGCCTTCGTCTCACTGCCGACCGCACCATGATTGCTGCCGATGGTCAGGATCTGGCGTTCATCACCGTTGAGGTCGTTGATGCAGAGGGTAGGGTAGTGCCTGAGGCTGCTATTCCCTGTACCGTCAGCGTGAGTGGTCGTGGACAGCTGATGGCTGCCGGCAGTGCTGACATGAAGGACTTTGAACCCACCACAAGCCCCAAGCTCACTACATGGAAAGGCCGTGGAATGGTGGTGGTGCGCAGCAGTCGGAAGGCAGGAAACGCCAAGATCAGCGTCAGCTCCAGTCTGCCAACGGCAAGTATGACCCTTAAAACGAAATAACCACCATGGCAACAAAGCATATTCAGTATGAGACAACGGGCACCTGCTCGAAGCTCATCGATGTCACTTGCGACGAGCATGACGTCATCCAGCAGGTGTTCTTCCTGGGTGGTTGCAACGGCAATCTGCAGGGCATCAGCCAGTTGGTGCGCGGCCAGAAGATTGACGATGTCATCCACAAGCTCGATGGTGTGCGCTGTGGCACCAAGCGAACCTCCTGCCCCGACCAGCTGTGTCGGGCTTTAGAGCAGCTGAAGCACGCCCCCTTAGCCGATTAACATCCATCAAAAAAAATGCATATTGCAGTAGCAGGAAACATTGGCAGCGGGAAGACCACACTGACCCAGATGCTGGCCCGCCACTACGGATGGGAGGCCCGCTACGAGGCCGTGGCGGGCAATCCCTATCTGGAGGACTACTATCGCGATCTCCATCGCTGGTCGTTCAATCTGGAAGTGTACTTCCTGAAAGAGCGCTTCCGCGACCTGATAGCCATTGCCAAGGCCGGCCATACCGTCATTCAGGACCGCAGCATCTTCGAGGGCGTCTATGTGTTCATGGCCAACAACAAGGCCATGGGCCATCTCAGCGACCGTGACTATGATACCTATATGGAGCTGTTCGAGCAGATGATGACCGTGGTGCGCATCCCCGACCTGATGATCTACCTGCGGGCCTCCGTCGCCCACCTGGTGGGCAACATCCAGCAGCGAGGCCGCCACTACGAACAGCAGATACAGCTGGAGTACCTTGAGAACCTGAACCGGCGCTACGAGGACTTCATCACCAACAAATACCCCGGCCGGGTGATGGTGGTGGAGAAAGACCACATGGACTTTCAACACCGTCCCAAGGACTTTGCCCAGATAGTAGACCGCATCGACAGCACCCTCTTCGGACTCTTCCCACCACTCACCACATCAACCTAACACCTAAAGCCATGCATATAGCAATAGCCGGAAACATTGGCAGTGGCAAGACCACGCTCACCAAACTATTAGCCCACCGCTATGGGTGGACGCCACGCTTCGAACCCGTAGACAACAACCCCTACCTGGCCGACTTCTATGCCGACATGCCCCGCTGGGCGTTCAATCTGCAGGTCTACTTCCTGAACAAGCGCTTCAAGGAAGTAGTGGAAATCTCAAAGTCAAAGGAAACCATCATTCAAGACCGTACCATCTTCGAGGATGCCTGCATCTTTGCCCCCAACCTCCATGGGCAGGGCATGATGAGCGACCGCGACTTCGACAACTATCGTGACCTGTTCAACCTGATGATGTCACTCGTCAAGCTTCCCGACCTGATGATCTACATCCGCGCCAGCATCCCCACCCTGGTGGCACAGATTCAGAAGCGGGGACGAGAGTACGAACAGACCATGCGCCTCGACTACCTGCAGGGGCTGGAACGTCGCTACGAGGACTGGATAGCCGGCTACCAAGGCCAGCTCATCATTGTCGATGGCGACACCTGCAAATTCGGCGACAGCCCCAGCCACCTGAAGCAGGTCACCGACATGATTGACGCCAAGCTCTACGGCCTTTTCCCCATATGAATAAAACACAGAGCCTTATGCTTTTATAAGAAAAAAACTCTGTACCTCTGTGTTTCAAAACCGTCCCAATTTTTTTTAATTATCACTTAAAAAACAATGTAATATGGCAACAGTAAAACCATTCCGAGGCCTCAGACCCCCACGAGAGTTAGTGGAACAGGTAGAAAGCCGACCCTATGACGTACTCGACAGCGAAGAAGCCCGCCAGGAAGCAGGCGACAACGAGAAGAGCCTCTACCACATCATCAAACCCGAGATAGACTTCCCCGCAGGCACCAGCGAGTACGACCCGCGAGTATACGACAAGGCAGCCGAGAACTTCAGGAAGTTCCAGGAGAAAGGCTGGCTCGTGCAGGACGACCAGGAGCACTACTACCTCTATGCCCAGACCATGCAGGGCAAGACCCAGTACGGGCTGGTCGTAGGAGCATGGGTCAACGACTACACCGAAGGACGCATCAAGAAGCACGAGCTCACCCGCCGCGACAAGGAGGAAGACCGCATGAAGCACGTCCGGGTGAACAATGCCAACCTCGAACCCGTCTTCTTCGCCTATCCCGACAACCCCGTACTCAACAGTCTCATCATGCGCTATGCCGACACCACCCCCGAATACGACTTCGTGGCCCCCGTCGACGGCTTCCGCCATCAGTTCTGGGTCATCAGCGACCCTCTCGACATCAAGACCATCACCACCGAGTTTGCCAAGATGCCCTCCCTCTACATTGCCGACGGCCATCACCGCTCAGCAGCAGCAGCCCTCGTCGGAGCCGAGAAGCAAAAGCAGAACCCCCACCACAACGGCACCGAGGAGTACAACTACTTCATGGCCGTGTGCTTCCAGGCCTCACAGCTCACCATCCTCGACTACAACCGCGTGGTGAAAGACCTGAACGGACTCTCTGCCCAGCAGTTCCTGGCCACGCTGAAAAAGAACTTCGACGTCGAGGACATGGGAACCGACATCTACAAGCCCCGTCGGTTGCACGAATTCTCACTCTATTTAGACAGCCACTGGTACAAGCTCACGGCCAAGGCCGGAACCTACAACGAGGGCGATCCCATAGGCGTGCTCGACGTCGACATCAGCAGCCGCCTCATCCTCCAAGACATCCTCCACATCGGCGACCTGCGCTCCAGCCAGCGCATCGACTTCGTGGGAGGCCTCCGTGGCCTGGGTGAGCTGAAACGGCGCGTCGACAGCGGCGAGATGCGCATGGCCCTGGCCCTCTATCCCGTCAGCATGAAGCAAATCATCGACATTGCCGACTCGGGCAAGATCATGCCCCCCAAGGCCACCTGGTTCGAGCCCAAGTTGCGCTCAGGCCTCGTCATTCACAAGCTGGAGTAAAGAGTTTTTGAGTTAAGAATTAAGAGTTAAGAATTAAGAGTTTGCTACCGCATTAACTAATCATAATTACTCATTGCTCATTACTAATTATTAATCAAAATGGCTGACGACGAATACACCACCATCACCACCGTGGGCCAAGGCTCCTACACCGAGAAACGTTCCAAGTTCCTCGCCTGGGCGCACCATGTAGAGACCCCCGACCAGGTGAAGCAGCTCCTGGCCCACTACCGCAAGACGTACTACGACGCCCGCCACGTGTGCTACGCCTACATGCTCGGCGCCGAGCGCCTGGACTTCCGCGCCAACGACGATGGCGAGCCCTCGTCCACGGCAGGAAAACCCATCCTCGGGCAAATCAATTCCTCCGAGCTGACCGACGTCCTCGTCGTCGTGGTGCGCTATTATGGTGGCGTCAACCTCGGCACCAGCGGCTTGATCGTGGCCTATCGTGAGGCCGCTTCCCTTGCGCTTGCCAATGCCGAAAAAGAAAAACGGCAGGTGGAAGAGGTGGTGAGCTATGATTTCCCCTATACGATGATGAACAGCGTCATGCGCGTGGTGAAAGACATGCAGCCCCGCATCTTGAGCCAGACCTTTGACAACACCTGTCAGCTGCAGCTCTCCATTCGCCGCAGCCAGGCCGCCCAGCTGCGCCAGCGCCTGGCCAACCTCAGTTTCAATGACTAACCACATTATCCATTATTAACAAAAACATTAAAACAACTATGAGAAGAATCCAATCACTATGCATGATGCATTATCCATTATGCATTCTCCTCGCCGTCCTCCTCCTGGTGTCCTGCGGCACCACGTCCCGCGTGCCCGTCACGGGCCGCAAGCAGACGCTGATGGTCAGCGACGGCGACATGCTCAGCCTCTCCACCCAGCAGTATCAGCAGTTCATGAAGTCGGCCCGTCCCTCCGCCAACGCCGCCGCCACCGCCATGGTCAAGCGCGTAGGGCAGAACCTTGCCAACGCCGTCACCACCTATCTCCAGCAAAACGGCTACGCCGCCGAGGTGCAGCACTTTGCCTGGGAGTTCAACCTCGTGCAAGACCAGCAGGTGAACGCCTGGTGCATGCCAGGCGGCAAGATTGTGGTCTACGAAGGCCTCCTGCCCGTCACCCAGGACGAGGCCTCGCTGGCCATCGTCCTCGGCCACGAGATAGCCCATGCCGTGGCCAAGCACTCCGCTGAGCGCATCAGCAAAGAGTATAAGAACCAGTATGGCGCCGCCATCCTCGGCACCGTCGTCCAGGCCGCTGGCGTCAGCCAAGGCACCCAGCAGCTCATCGACCTCGTGCAGCAGGTAGGCGGCTCGCTGCTCACGTCGGGCTTCTCGCGTAAGCAAGAGAGCGAGGCCGACCACATGGGCCTTATCTTCGCCGCCATGGCGGGCTACGACCCCCGCGTGGCCACCACCTTCTGGCAGCGCATGGCCGCCCAGGGCAGCGGTGGCGGAGGCCTCTTCAGCGACCATCCCTCCGATGCCGACCGCGTCAGGAACATCCAGGGCTGGATGCCAGAGGCCTTGCGCTATTACAAAGGGGGCACAACGACGGCCACGCCAGCAAATACTTCCCGCTCGTTCCGCTTCACTGGTCGCTGATAAGACGCATGTACTCTTCGTAAGTGATAAATCTACCGCCCATCGACTTCAGATGGGCGGTTTCTAATTGACAGTCAATCAACACGCCACCCATCTCCACAAACGTGGTAGCAAGGAATATCAGGGCCATCTTCGAACCGTTCGGCACCAGCGAGAACATGCTCTCGCCGAAGAATGCTTTCCCGATATTCACTCCATAAAGCCCGCCAACCAGTTTCTCTTCCTGGTCCCACACCTCTATGCTGGCGGCAAAGCCCTGCCGGTGCAACTCCGTGTAGGCTTTTATCATGTCTTCGCCTAACCATGCACCGTCCTCCTCGATGCGAAGCCGGCTGCATTGCTCGATGACATGTTCGAAGTCGCGATTAATACTGAATTTGTAGAGATTCTTGTTGAGCAGTGTGCGCATGGAGTGGCTGACGTGAATTTCCTTTGGAAAGATGACAAAGCGCTGATGCGGACAGTACCAAACGGGTTCCTGCTGGTCGCGAAAAGAGAACCATGGGAAGATGCCATGTTGATAGGCCAGCAGCAGCCGGTCTACACTCAAGTCGCCCCCAATGGCCAAGCAGCCATCCTCATCAGCCAGTGTTGGATTGGGAAACCAAAGTTCGTCGTCGAGTTGAAATACCATCTGCTTTGAACGTAGTTTTAGAATAAAAGGGTAACGTCAATGTTCAATGACTAACTGTCCGTCGCTCAGAATGATACTGGCTTCTCCGCCCTTCTTGAGCGTGCCGAAAAGAATCTCGCGCATGAGCAGGGGCTTCAGCTGCTGGGCGATGACGCGGTCCATTTCTCGCGCACCGTATTCATGGGTAAAGCCAAGGTTAAGCAGATGGTCAAAGACCTCCTGACTCAGTGTCAGCTTCACCTGGCGGGCCGTCAGCTTGCCCTGCAGTTCACCCACCTTCTTCTGCAAGATGAGCGTAGCCATTTGGCGGTCCATGTCGTGGAAGACAACGATGGACGACAGGCGGTTGATGAATTCTGGCTTGAATGTTTTCTTCACCTGTTTCAGCATAGCCTCGCCCCTCGATATACCTCCTTGGAATCCGATGCTTGCCTGAGCAGCAAACTGAGCACCGGCATTCGAGGTCATGATGATGATGACATTCCGGAAATCAGCCTTCCGCCCCTTGTTGTCGGTCAGGCGGGCATAGTCCATCACCTGGAGCAGGATGTTGTAGATGTCCTGATGGGCCTTCTCTATCTCGTCGAGCAACAGCACGCAGTGGGGCGTCTTTCTTATGGCATCGGTGAGCAGTCCACCGTCTTCGTAGCCTATATATCCTGCGGGCGAGCCAATGAGTTTGGCCACGGTGTGCTTCTCGGTATATTCGCTCATGTCGAAGCGCAGCAGCTCAATGCCCAGCTCCTTTGCCAGCACACGGGCCACCTCGGTCTTGCCAACACCAGTGGGGCCCACGAAAAGCAGGCTGCTGAGGGGTTTGTCGTCGTCGAGCAGTCCGGCTTTAGCCATCTGCACAGCTTCTACCACCTGTTTTATGGCCTCGTCCTGCCCGTATATTCTTGATTTCATGCGTTTGTCAAGGCTTTCCAGGTGGGCATGGTCTTCATCCTCCTTCATGGCAAGCGTGTCTACCTTGCACGTCTTAGCCAGGATGTCGAGCACGAGGGCCTTGTTCACCACGGGCGGGTCCTTCGGGACAATCTCCAGGGCAGCTCCAGCTTCATCGATCAGGTCGATGGCCTTGTCGGGCAGGAAGCGGTCGTTCACATATTTCGCGCTGGCAGTTACCGCTGTGCTCAGGGCCTCGTCCTCGTAGACCACATGATGGAACTCCTCATATTTCGGGCGCAACTGCTTGAGGATATTGATGGTTTCGTCGATGCCAGGTTCCAGGATGTCAATCTGTTGGAAGCGCCGCACCAGTCCTTTCGAGCGGGAGAAATATTTGTTATACTCCTCGTAGGTGGTCGAGCCAATAAAGCGCAGCTGACCGCTTTCAAGGAAGGGCTTGAGCATGTTCGAGGCATCCATGCTGCTTTCGCCCACGGCTCCTGCTCCCACCAGGTTGTGAATCTCGTCGATGTAGATGATGTTGTTGCCTGGCTCGTGGCTGATGCCGTCCATCACCTGCTTGATGCGTTTCTCGAAGTCGCCCCTGAACTGGGTGCCGGCAAGCAGGGTGCCAAGGTCGAGCTGAAAGATTTTGCTGTTCTTCAGCCTCTCGGGCACATCGCCGTGGTTTATTCTGGTAGCGAGGCCATAGACCAGTGCCGTCTTGCCCACGCCAGGTTCGCCCACATGAAGCGGATTATTCTTCTCGCGCCGGCAGAGTACCTGTATGGTTCTTTCCAGCTCCTTCTCGCGTCCAATGAGCGGGTTCTTCTGTTCGGCCACGTCGTTCAGGCAGGTCACCAGCCTTCGCCAAAGGCTTTCCTTTGGCTCCGACTCGTCATACATCTCTTCCGCAGCGTCTTCCTGGTCGTTGTCAGTCTGCTGCATTTCATCTTCTTTGTCTGTTCGCTCATACCAGCTGATCAGTTCGCTCATGAACTCCTCGGGCGATTCCGTCGGTACGATGGTGTCTTTCAGCAGGTAGCTGGCCCACGAATCGTCCAGGCTCAGCAAGGCTGAAGTGAGGTGGGGAATGTCGATGGCCGTGGCACTGCTGCTGACCACTTGGGCAAAAGCCGTATCGAGCAGTTGTGACAGTTGCACCGACGGTTCTGGATGGTAGTCAAGGTCGGCGGGTACGCTCTCCAGCAGGCCCAGGCATTCTTCCAGTCGGGGAACCAGATGGTCTACCGATCCGAAGAGCGACAGGACGGTGAGAAAATCGACATCGTCGAGCAGCGACCAGAACAGGTGTTCGGGCGTTACGAATTCGTTGCGGCGGTCGGTGCAGTATTTCACGGCGCCGTTCACTGCATTGGCGGCACGCTGGGTATATGATGGACTTGCCATGTTTTTTCGTGTGTGTAGGTAATAACTTGCGGTTGCTTATTCTGGCTCGTAGGTCAGGCGCAGGGGAAATCCCTCTTCGCGTGCCATGGCTGTGGCGCGTTGCACTTTCGACACGGCAATGTCGTAGGTGTAGATGCCCACGACGGCTTTTTCCGAGTGGTGAACCTTCAGCATCAGCTGCTCGGCGTCGGCCTGGCTCTTGAAAAACACTTGCGTCAGCACTTTTACCACAAATTCCATGGTGGTGAAATCGTCGTTATAAATGGTTACCTTGTAGCGGTGAGGCTCTTGCAGGTCGTGGTGTACCCGCTCGCGCAGTTGTGATTGTTCTTTTGACATAATGGAGTGAGAAGTGCAAACATCCTTTCAGTATAGGAATCCGAGTAGCCAGAGTGGCAACTGGTTGCCCTTTCCAATTTCTGTGTTGTAGCGGGCGTAGATGACGTCGGAGGCGGCGCGCTGCTTGTCGTGGGCGTTGGCGTCGCAGACGCGGAACTTCAGGCTCCCGTCAACAGTGAAGAAATTGTCGCGACTGGACTGGCTGACTATGTGGTCCTTCCACAGGCTGTTGACAAAGAAGGTCTCCATGGCCGTCTGCTTCTCGACGTGGAGGGGGTAGATGGCGTAGAGAAGGTTGGAGTTGTGGAGCATGACCTTGGTGGGCTTCTTGGGAAAGGCTTCGCCAGGGGGATAGATCATGTTGAGCAGGCGGGCGTCGGTGAGGTACTTGATGTAGTTCATGACGGTGGCTCGGCTGGTTTCGATGTCGCTGGCCAGCTGCGACACGTTGGGCGCCTTGGGGCCTTGCTCGGCCAGCTGATAGAAGAGCTTTTTTATCTTGGGAAGGAAGTTCACCTCTATCTGCTTGATGAGCAGGATGTCTACCTCGGTCATCATGTTCATGGTCTTCAGCAGGTTCTCGGAGTAGTTGCGGTGTTCCTGGAAGAAGGGGTAGAAGCCGTGGTGGATGTAGTCCTGGAAATGGCGGCGGGGCGAGGCCTTGGGCAGGATTTGCTTGACGATGTGCTCGTGGTCGTGGAGTATCTCGTCGAGGGTGTAGGGGCGGAAGTTGTTGCCGGTGAGGAGGTTGAGGAACTCGCGGAAGGAGAAGCCGCGCAGGTTGTAGGCATCGACGATGCCGCCCAGCTCGGGGTTCTCGTCCTTGAGCCGCATGACGCTGGAGCCGGTGAACACGATTTTCAGGCCCGGGTAGAGGTCGTAGCACTTGCGCAGCTCGTGCGACCAGTTGTCTTGCTTGAACACTTGGTCGATGAGCAGCACGCGACCGCCATGGTGATAGAAGTCGCCGGCAAAGTCGGCAATGCCGCGCTCCTGGAAGTAGAAGTTGTTCATGTTGATGTAGAGGCACTGACGGTCGTCAATGTCGAACTTCTCCTTGGCATATTGCAGCAGGAAGGTGGTCTTGCCCACGCCTCGCGTGCCCTTGATGCCTATCATGCGCTGGTTCCAGTCAATCTCGTCCATAAGTGTGCGGCGGACGGGGGCATTGGTATGCTCAACTAAGTATCTGTGCGTGCGGAAAAAGGCTTCCATTCCTGTGGTTCTTTTGTTTTAGCAGATGCAAAGATACAAAGAAATCCACAAAATGCAAAGCGGACTTTGCAAAATCTTGCAAAATCCGCTTATTTTTGTTGTTTCTAAATTAGAATGCTTGTAGAAAAACTATCCGAATATCTCGGCGAGCTTCTGCTGCAAGGCCTCGCCGCGCAGGTCGCGGGCCTCGATGGTGCCTTCGGGATTGATGAGCAGGTTGGCGGGGATGGCCTTGATGCCGTAGAGGTCGGAGGACACGTTCTCCCATCCCTTCAGGTCGGACAGGTGGGTCCAGGGCATCTTCAGCTCGTCGATGGCTTTCACCCAGGCTTCTTGCTTCGAGTCGTAGGAGATGCCGACAACGTCGAAGCCCTTGTCGTGGTACTTGTTGTAGGCTTCCACCACGTTGGGCATCTCGGCGCGGCAGGGACCGCACCACGAGGCCCAGAAGTCAACCAGCACCCACTTGCCCTGGCCAACATATTCGCTGAGCTTGTGGCTCTTGCCCTGGGGGTCAGCCTGCTCGAAGTCGGTGAACTTCTGTCCCAGGATCTTGTTGGCTTCGGCGCGTGCAGCCTCTTCGGCAGCTATCTGTGCGCCCAGCTCGTCCTTCAGTGCCTTGGCAATGGGGTGGCTCATGTAGAAGTGGGTGGAGTCGAGCAGGGCACCGCTTTCCTCCAGGCCATTGATGCCAATGGCGTTCTTGAGGAATGCCACGGGAATGTAGTTGTCTTTCTCGGTCTCGAAGATTTTCTTGTAGTAGTCGCCGATGGCCTTCACCTTGGCCTCGTACTGGGGGATCTTGGCGTTCACCTCTTCTTCCGACAGGGTGAGCAGGGTGTCAACGAAGCTCTGCATGTCTTCGATGAGCTTGGCGCTTTCAAGATCATAGTTGGTCAGGCGGTTGTTCAGCTCCGATCCTTCGAGTGTATGGGTGTCGAGGTTCACTTTCACGGGCGTGCCGTCGTTGAGGAAGAGCACGGTCCAGCTGTCGTCCTTGGCCCTGATACCCAGCAGGGCATCCTTGGCGGCCTGTCCCTTCAGGGCAAAGGCACCTGCGTTCACAGCCACGCTGTCGAGGATGGAGTCGTTGGCCTGGTCGGTGAGGTAGACCATCTTCAGACTATCGGCAGCAGTGCCTTCCACTGAGTAATTCACTTGCGACGAGTTGCCGCCGCCACTGCATGCGCCGCATAGGACAAGGATGGCGGCGGGCATCCAAAGCTTCTTTGTTTTCATTTTGCTATGAGTTTGTTTAGAATGATGCAAGCGAGGAATCGTCGGTGCTCTTGATGGCCATGCACTCCATTTCTACGAGCCAGCCGGAGCGGCACACGGGGGCATGGACAATGACGGTGGGCTTTTCGGGGAAGCGCTCGTCGTAGAGCTGGCGAACGGTAAGATAGTCGGCCGTGTCGCGCAGGTAGACAATCATGTGGGCCACGTCGTCGTAGGTGCAGCCTGCCTCGGAAAGCAGGGCCTCGACGTTCTCCCACAGGCGGTGCACCTGCTGCTGAACGTTCTTCGGGTGGACGATCTGTCCCTTGTTGTCGATGCTGGCCGTGCCCGAGATGAAGACGTGGCGGCGGTCGGCATAGTCAACGCGGGTGCCACGCTCGAAGCTCACGCCGTAGTCGCTCGTGCGGTTCAGGTGCGAGGCGGCATATAGATAGTGTACCTGCTCGGGCTGCAGGCCGGCAATGGCATAGTTGTCCATCTGGGTGAGCACGCAGGGATCCTGTGCCCGTCCGCCAATGCCGGTAGAGGCAATGAAGTGGGTGTCGTGGGTCAGTCCCTGGGTGAAGAACACCTGGTTGCGGGCCCGCACCACGCCGCCATAGTTCAGGTCGATGTCGTTGACGAAGAGCCACGTGCGGATGCAGTTGGTGGCGAGCTTGCACCCTTCCTGGGCCAACTGCATGATGTATTCGTTGAAGAGCAGGCGCGTCTGGTATTCAGAATTGGCGGCCAGGTTGTGGGCCGAGCCGTTCCACAGGTGGCGGAACTGGCCGTGGGCCACTTCGTAGAGTCCGCCACTGGTGAGGCGGGTGCTGACACCCGTCATCAGATAGACCCAAAGGGCGAGCTTCGTGCCGTCGAGCGGCGCCTGCTGGATGATGCTCTTAGCGCAGTCGCTGGTGTCGGAAGCCAGCACGTCGTCAGCCTGGTTGGCTGCATCGCTGAGGAAATAACGCTTGAACACAGCAACGGCTCCACGCAGCGTCTGGCCGATGAGCTGCTGGTAGGAGTCGAGCACGGCATCGAGCTGCTGCTGGTAGGATAGGGTAGGGTCGGTGACGTGGAGCATCAAGTGATACTCATTCACCTCTCCTTTCTGGAAACTGTAGATTTGTGCTTCTGTATGCTGGTACTTTAGCTTCTGGTACATAGTCCTTAGTTGTTTTGGCTGCAAAGGTACAAAAAAGAAGTGATAAGTGATAAGTGATGAGTGAAAAGTTTTTCCAACTTGTGTTTTTTTCACTCTTCACTCATCACTTATCACTCATCACTTCTTACTTATCACTCATCACTTCTCACTCATCACTTCTTAGATTGCCTCGATGAACTTCACCACGGCATCGCGGTCTTCCTTCGGCAGGTTGTAGAATCGCTCAGTGGAGCGATAGGCGTCGCTCTCCTTGGAATAGCCGTGCCACATGATGGCCTCGATGACGGTGCGGGCGCGGCAGTCGTGCAGACGGTCGTCGGCTCCGGTGAGGCGGCGCGAGAGGCCGCGTCCCCAGAGCGGAGTGGTGCGGCACCAGCCCGTGCGGATGTCGTTCTTCATGAACAGCCGGTGCTGCACCATGTCGGTGTAGGGCCAGATGGTCTGATTCGGGTACTTGGGCAGCAGGTCGGTATAGTCGCCGTTGGTGACCAAGCCGTTGGCGTCGGCGTAGGCCTTGGTAGAGGCATCCACCCACATCTTGTCGTCGCCGGTCTTCCATGACGGACGGTGGCACTGGGCGCAACCCAGGTCGGTGAACAGCACCTTTCCACGCTGCACCTGCTTGTCGTCAAGATTGCGGGCAGCGGGCACGGCCAGACCACGATGCCACACCATGAACTGGTAATACTGCTTGTCGCTCATCTCCTCCAAGCCATTGTAGGGATGGCCATTCAGCAGGTACTTCTCGAAAGTGCTCTTGAAGGCAATGCTGGGGGTGTTCAGCACCTCATAGACGCGGGCGCTGATGCCCTCGTCGGTGCCGTCGGCATAGTAGGGATGAAGGATGCTGCCCTCTTCGGCACCGTGCTGCTTGATGTAGCTGATGACCTCCTTATCCTCGCTCTGAGCCTTGGCCCAGGCGGTGGTGCTGTAGAGCCAGTGGCGGTCGCTGCGGGTGACGTTGGTGATGTTCCAGATGGCGTTGGCACCGGCTCCGTCCTGCAGCGAACCACGCGTCATGGCGTAGGTGAAGCGCTTCACAGGGCCGTGCTGACCATTGCGGAAGGTACCCAGGTCGTTGTAGGGAGCAGCATAGTAGGCCGAGGCCTTGAAGCAGTTGGCTTCCTTGTCCCACATGGCGGGGTTCAGCTCAACATAGGGAGATTCCGCACGCCACTGGGCCTTGATGTCCTCGTCGGTGAGCGCGTCGAGTAGACCGGTGCCATAGACGCCGATGGTGGACTCCAGGCGCACCTCGTAGTTCTCGGGCTTGGGATTGGTGTTGAAGGCCGACTGGGGAATGGTGACCTCAGGATAGATGAGGGCGTACTCCTCGCCGTCGGCAAACTTCATGGGCAGTCCGCTGGGCATCTCCTTCACCGGCAGCCAGGCAATGTTGATCTGGTTCTCGTCGATAGGAGCCTTGAAGGGCGTCATGGCCTGCGTCTGTGGCATGCCCGTCACTTCGGCAATGTAGGCGTTGTTGTCGGGATGATATACGACGAGCAGATAGCCGTTGCCGATGGTGTTGGCACGATACTCCGTCTGGCGCTTGCCGTGGCCGTAGTTGGGATGGCAGGCGATGCAGCTGTTGCGCACCCAGGCCGGGCCCAGGCCGCGACGGGGCTGCTGCTCAAACGTGTAGAGATGCTCGAAGAAGTCCTCACCCGTGTTGAAGTCCTCCTCCATGCCCTTGATATTCTCCACGGCAGGCGCGGGGGCCGAGTAGCTGGCCTTGTCAGTGGTGCCCAGCTGGCCGCCAGGATACCATTCGTCGGCAGAGAACACCTCGTTTGCCTTGCCGAACACCTCTTCTTCCTGGGTCAGCTCGCCCAGGTCAACCTTGTTCTCATCATCATCGGAACATGCTGACAGCATTGGTGCTGCCAGCATGGTCACGATGGAAAGTCGTGATAGCTTGTTCCTCATATTCTAATTTAAAGTTGTGAAATCTCTCTTCGTTTCTCTCATTTATTCCCAGTCTTCGTCGTCAACAAACTCGATGCCCCAGATGGTGCTGCAGTATTTGACAAAGGGCGAGGGCATGTTGCCAATCTTGGTGATGGCGTCGTTGAATGCGCTCTCTACGCCAACAGTGGTGTTGACGGCCTCGAAGAAACGGGCAAAGCTGTTGCTGGCCTTGCTGCCGTTGGTGCTGCCATACCAGATGTTGCGGATGCTGCGGATGTTGTCCTGGAAGTCGGTGATGGAGTTGTAGCTGTAGGGCGACTCCACATAGCTGATGTCACCGGCCGAGAAGGGATTGGCAATCTTGGCCGTGCCCACCTCAGTGGCAATGGCAGCAGCTGAACCCTCATCGTCGCTGAGCACCTGGGCAATGGCATCCTTCAGGGTGGGGAAGGTGCTGCGGCTGTTCTGTCCGGCCTGCGTCAGGTTGTCGCCATAGCTCAGTCCGGCCTCAGTGGTGTAGTCCAATCCGGCAGCCTTCACCACGGCCACGCGGCTGGCATTCTTCTCGCCCTCCCAAGCCGCTTGCAACTGGAAGCAGCGCTGCTTCAGCAGGGTGCAGATGGTCTGAGCGTAGCGCAGCTCCTGTGCGCCGCTGATGCTCTCGAAGTTCTTGTAGGTGTCATTGCTCTGCAGCTCGGCCACCTTGCGAGGCTGGCCGTTGCGGAAGAGGATGAACTCCAGGGCGTGGAAGCCAAGGATGGTGGCATCGTCGAGCATCTCATCGTTCATGCCACCCCGGAAGTAGCTCAGCAGCAGCGTGCGGTTCAAGGGCCATGAGTCGATGGTGGGGTCGATGTCGAAGTCGCTGGCAGCACCGCCAAGGAAAGCCTCCGAGCGCTCCCAATTCTCGCGAGCGTCCTTAAAGTCCTCGCAAGCCTCGTTGATCTGGCTCTGCGTGATGGTGTTGACGGTCAGGCCGCTGAGGGTCTTCTCCAGGTCTTCCACGTCGTCGGCCAGCTCGGTATAGGTGGGAACGATGACATTGTTGACCAGGTTGGTCAGCGTCTGACGAAGGAACTGCTCCTGATCGCTGCTCAGGTTGGCCGAGGCGATGATGGTATTGGCAGCTTCCAGCTGGGTCACCACGTTGGCGCAGGCGTCAACGGCAGCCTGGCCATAGCTCTTGTCCTTGTACTTGGCATCGTCCACGATGGTCGATCCTGAGTTGTTGTCGTTCTTGTCGTCATCGTCATCATCGCTGCAAGCGGTGAAGGTCATTGCGCCCAGCACAACGGCAATGGGCAGAAAGAAAAACTTTTTCATGTTGCGAATAGTATTTTTGGGTTTATAGTATCAAAGGAAGAAACCTTCGTAGGTTACGCCGATGTTGACAGAGGGCTCATCATTGTAGATGTCCTTCAGGAAACGGTTGCTGAACTCTGCCTTGATGGCAATCTCGGGCACGGGGAAATAGTTCAGTCCCACGGCCATGCGCTTCACGGCAGTATAGTCATAGGCCGTGCCCTTGGTGTCGGAGGCGTAGGGGTTATAGGCCTCATAGCGGCCGAAGACGTAGAGCTTGCGGTCTTCCTGGCGCATGCGGTCAATCTGCGAGAACACGTTGTAGCCAGCCTCGATGCCCATGGCGAAGGCATTCTTGGAGACAAAGGCAGAGTGATGGAACGGCGACTTCTTGTTCACGCGGTTGTAGACATATTTCAGCTGCTCGGCATCGCCCAGATAGCCATAGTCGGCCTGTCCACGCACTATCCAGTTGTTGCGGTTGAACGTGAAGTCGATGGCGCCGATGGCCACGGTACCTTTGTATTCATCGTCCACTCCGTTGGCGTTGCGCGGATAGCTGTTGCCGATGCTCTGGCCATAGTAGCCGCTCAGGCCGATGCGCAGCCCAGGCAGGGCATAGTAGTCCAGACGGGCAGCGGCACCGTATTTGTTGGCCACGTCATATTCCATGGGGCTCTTGTGGCCCTTGTGTATCCAGCCGGTGTTGGTGAAGTGGTCGGCATTCAGGCCTGCCAGCAGCTGGGCTTCATAGCGCAGCTTGCCCGAGCGTCCGAAGAAGCTCACGCCCGTCTGGTGCCAGGTGGAGGGCAGGATGGTGTTCTCACCCTCGGGGCGGTAGACAGTGAAGAAGTTCAGCGGCTCGTGGCGGGCGTTGTTCAAGCCCACGGGCACCACAATATGGCCGAAGCGCAGGTTGGCAGCACGGCTGAAGGTCTTCTGCAGCCAGAACTGCTCCAGCTCCACCTCGCCACCTTTCTCGGTTTCCTGCTCCCATTCGCCGCCTTCCTCGTCTTCCTTCTCATAGGCCAGTCCGTTGCCGCCATGCTCGAACTCAATCTCGGTGCCCAGGCTCCAGCCACGGCCGAAGTCATAGCCCAGGTAGACCACCACATGGGGCAGGTCGAACCGTCCGTGCGAGGGATCGTCCTTATGCTGTTCGGGTTGCGAATAGCGGCTCACGTGGTCGCTGTAGAAGTTGCGTCCATAGGCTATTTCGCCATAGCCGCCAATGCTGAGGCGGTTGCCCTTGGCATGGTTCATCACGCTGTCGCCAGCATTCACCTGAGCCTGCGTGGCAGCAGACAGCGTCAGGGCAAATGCCATTGCAAGATATTTGTTGGTGTTCATCATTTCTTCTCTATTTTGAATTTCGGGTGCAAAGGTAGTTCAACTTTTGCTGTCCTACAATACTCAAAAGTGGTGATTTTAACGCTAAACTATTGCAGAAACCGCCAAAAATAACTAATTTTGCATGTCCTTATATATAAATAATGTGTAAAGGCCAATGAAACAAATGAAGATGTACGAGGGTGAAGACAAGATGATTACCCTCATCCGCGACAATTATGACCTGCTGCAGATGCTGGGGTCGTTTGGCATCAACCTTGGCTTTGGCGACAAGACCGTCAGGGAGATTTGCGATGACAACAAGGTTGATACATATACTTTCCTGGCCGTTGTGAATTTCTCGATCAACGGCTATAGTGACACCGAGAATGACGAACAGCTGAGCATACCCACGCTGATGCACTATCTGGAGGCCAGCCACGCCTACTATCTCGACTTCCAGTTGCCCTTCATCCGCAAGGAATTAGAGGACAGCCTGAACCTTGACGATTCGCTTGCGCAACTGATCTTGCGTTTCTACGACGAATATGACCACGAGATTCGCCGCCACATGCAATACGAACAGCGCGTGCTGTTCCCTTATGTCATGGGACTGCTCGAAGGGAAACTGGGCAACGGCAACTACAGCATCGAAACCTTCTCACGCCAGCACGGCCAGGCCGACAAGAAGCTGCGTGAGCTGAAGCTGCTCATCATCAAGTATCTGCCTGGCGACGAACTGCATAACAACATGCTCACCGCCACCCTCCACGACATCTACGACAATGAGCAGTGGCTGCATCAGCATGGCCTGGTGGAAGACCACATCTTTGTGCCTGCCATCAGGAGGCTGGAGCAGAAACTGATGCAGAGCGACGTGACGCGCAACATCACGGAAATGGTGTTCAAGGGTGCCGGCGGTCCTTCCCAGGATGCGCTGTCCGACCGCGAGAAGGATGTCATCGTCGCGCTGGTTCAGGGCATGTCGAACAAGGAAATAGCCGACCACCTGTGCATTTCGGTGAACACCGTCATCACCCACCGTCGCAACATTGCCCGCAAGCTGCAGATTCACTCTCCTGCCGGTCTGACCATCTACGCCATAGTCAACGGCCTGGTTGATATTTCAAGCGTGAAACTTTGACTACGGCTTAGACTACGAATGATTCTTGTCTTTTCGACTACGAATTACACGAATTATACGAATTATTCTTATCTTTTCGACTACGAATTATATGAATTATACGAATTGGTGCCCATTGTATCAGCATATGATAATTCGTAAAATTCGTATAATTCGTAGTCGTAAAGACAATCCGCCTGCTGACGTTTTAGAAATTCGTAAAATTCGCGTAATTCGTAGTCGTAAAGACAATCCGCCTGCCGACGTTTTAGAAATTCATAAAAATCGCGTAATTCGTAGTCGTAAAGACGCGCCTTACATGATATGCGCCAGCACGGCGCGGACGATATGTTTCTGGTTCGGGTAGTGCGATCCCATACCGAAGTCGGCAATCATGTCTTCGCCCTCGAAGCGGAAGGTCATCACACGGAATTTCTTCTGGCCCTTTTCCACCACCTCATCCGACGACCAGTAGTAGTTTTCGTGAAAAACCTCGAAACCCGTACCGATTTGCAGTGACCAGAAGTCGTTGCAGACTACTCTTCCAGTGCGCTCCACGTAGTTGCCGAAGACTATCATCTCCCAGTCCTTCATGCTCGGCATCCGCCACTCGCAGCCCGCTATTGGGGCCATGGCAGCGATAGCAGCCTTCCCCTCCTCCCATGTTTCGGTGTATTTCTCTTCGCGTTGGGCGATGGCCAGGAAATGGACCACTTCGTCGGGTGTCACCGCGATGTAGGTTATTGCAGCCACTGTCTCCACATGGTTGCCCATGGCTTGCCACACCGACGAGTAAGCCTTGCCGTCGGCACCGATGACCCAGCCCACGTCGCTCGACTTCAGTTCCTTGAGTTCCTTAACCGTCACCTGTCCCACGCTGGGCACGTCGCCATCTACAGGATTGTCGTCGTTCGTCGTGCACGATGTCATTGTCACACACGCTGTGGCGAAGCCCATCATGAGGGTTGCCATCCATTGGAATCTTCTTGTACGTTTCATCATTCTTTTGTATTTATTGGTTTGACATTAAGTTTGTTTCTTTGTTAATTCTAGAAGGGACGCACGGCGAACTCGTCGGGACGGCCCCCGTCGTAGTGCATGTCGTGTTCTCCGCTGCTATTGAAGTTGAAGTACCATGCGAAGTAACCGTCGTATTCCGTGGAGGACCAGTAGTCGCCGTTGGAACCGCTCTGCGCTGGCAGGAACAGGAAACCGGAGTCAGCCTGGACCACTGTCCCTTGCTGGCCATGAACCGTCAGCCAGATAAAAGTGCAGTTGGTATTTATCAGCGCAAACTGATCTTTGGTCGGCAGCGTTACGCCCAGGGCATTGGCAGCATCGAAGGTATAGAGCGAGCCGAGAGATTCCGGGACAGCCTGGCCGTAGTTGCAGGTATGCCACTTGCCGAGTGAAGAAACCGCTTCCGATATACCGCTGCCTGTCACATCGTATAGCGAAACGGTGATGTCGCTGCCCACAGGAACCCATTTTCCGGCGTTGGGCGAACCGTATTTTACCTCATAGACATTGTCATTGGCAGGCAGTTTCACGGCGCTGTGGCTGGCGAGGGTCTTGCCGCTGACGAAGTAGTCGGCACGGCTGCCGTCGGCGGTCTTGGTCTTGGCGAAGTAGTAGCCACCGCAGGAGTAGCTGCCGTTGAGTTTTCCGCTGAACAGGTAGCCGCCGCTGTAGGCATAGCCCGTCATGTCGTCGCCCGCAGCCTTATTGGAGGTCTCCGTAATAGTTCCGTCTGCTGCAATGGAGGCCACGCCAGTGGGGATGACGGCGTCGGTGCCGAGGGTGTAGCCCCCGTTGGTGGCCGCTGCATCTTCGACGAAGAACTGCACGTAGCCTTCGGGAATCACCATATTGAATGCGCCGCTCACCTCATTGTCAGTAACGGTATAGGAGAGCGTCGCCGTGGCGTAGTAGGCGTAGTAGGTGGTGCTGAAGGTGAAGCTGGTGCCGCTGGCCGAGACCGTTGCATCGCTGCCGAAGGGCAGGAACACGGCCCGCATCGTGCCCGTGTCGCCGTTCTTCAGGCCGAGGGCTCCGGCGGTCGGGGTGGCACCGTTGTATTCGGCCGAAGTCCACGCCGTGCCGTCGTAGGTCATCTTCAGGTGCTTCGGTGCTTCGGCTCCAGTGAAGAACACGAAGATGGCGTCGCCCGCCTCCCACGTCTGATTCACGGCGCGGGTCTGCGCCGCAGCGTCGTCGTCGGGGTGCGAGGCCGTCAGGTTGAACTTGATGGTCTGCGGGGCCTCCGTCGTCGGGGCCTCAGGGTTCTGGGTCACGTCGTTGTCGTCGTTGCTGCAAGCGGTGAGC
>JAFPTC010000074.1 GCA_017400455.1 Prevotella sp.
AGCGCTCTTTCATGGTTGCCGATATAGGGCTTATAGAAGTATTCGCCGAAATAGTAGTGGGGACCTCCGAAGCGGCAGTCGAGTATGCCTGCCAGTGCGGCCTCGGGCCACCCGCTGTTGGGACTGGCATGTTGGGGGCCGAACTTCCTGACGAATGGGAACAATCTCCAGCGACCCGCCGTGATGATCATGAGCGCAGCCGTCAGACGGGCTGGCAGATAGTTGGCAACATCGTCCATCTTCGCCGCAAAACAACCGAAGTCGAGATAGCGCTCCGTGTGGTAGCCAATCATCGAGTCGAGCGTGTTGACCATCTTGTAGGCCATCATTCCCGGTACGCCCAGGATGGCCAGCCAGAAGAGCGGGGCTATCACTCCGTCGCTCAGGTTCTCGGCCAGCGTCTCGAGGGCCGCCGTGCGCACCTCCTGGGCAGAGAGCTGGCTGGTGTCTCGCCCCACGATGCGCGCCACTTGCCTGCGGCCGGCATCGAGCGACTCGTCAAGGGCTATGAACACTTGGCGCACCTCACGAATGAGTGTGGTGCCTGCCAGGCAGAAGAAGATGAGAATGGCCTTGATGACAATGGCCAGCAAGGGGTGGACGCTAGTGGCCAGCCACAGCAGGGCTGCCGTCAGCGCAAACACGCCGGCGACGAGCAGAAGGCTCATCACGGCTCCTTTCATCTTCCGGTGACTGCCGGCATTCAAACGGTGCTCGCCCCAGGCGATGGCCTTGCCGAAGTAGACAACGGGGTGGGGCAGCCACGCAGGGTCGCCCAGGCAGATGTCGAGCAGCCATCCGTAGATCAGGGGCATCGACAGAATGGTCATGGCAATGCATGTGAGCAGGTGTGGAAGGGTGTCGGTCATGGCTTATTGTTCGTTCATAAATTGTTGAATGGCCTCTGCCAGGCGGTCGTTCTCGTCGGGCAGCTGGGTGGCTACGCGGAAATGATGGGGCGACAGCCCCTTGAAGTTGGCGGCATCGCGAATGAGCATGCCGTGTTTCTCGGCCAGCCAGGTCTTCAGCCGGGCGGCGGTAGCTCCCTTGATGGTCCCCAGAATGAAGGTCGTATCGGTGGGCAGCATGGTCACCCCGGGAATGGCATTCAGTAGCTGGCGCAGACGGCAGGTCTCAAGCAGGTAGTTGTGCAGGTCGGGGAAGTTGGGAATGCCATGCTCCAGCAGATATCGTCCGGCCTCGATGGCCAGCGCGTTGACCGACCACGGCTGTCGGTAGTTGCGCAGAAGGCCGATGATGGTTTCGCTGGCTGTCACATATCCCAGCCGGAGCCCCGGAATGCAATACTGCTTGGTCATCGAGTGGAGCAGCATCACGTTGGACTGCTTCACCGTGTCGGCATCGTTGAGCAACGGGCAAAGGGTATAGTTCTCGTAGGCTTGGTCGACCACGTAGAGGGCATCGTCGGAAAACGAGAGCTCCTGGACGGTGCCCGTGGGGTTGTTGGGATTGCAGATGAAATGGAGTTCCCTGGCGCCCTGGCAGCCGGCTGCGGCACTGGCATACTCGCTGAAGGTAGGCTCGTGGACCACCGGTCGGCAGTGGCTGAAGGCTTGGGCAATGAGATAGATGGCCTCGGTGGCACCATTGGTCACCATCACGTTGTCGGGGCTGATGCCCATCCGTTGGGCCAGCATGCGCTCAAGGGTGTAAGGCTCGGGCTCGGGATAGCTGGCAATGACGTCGAGGCGCGAGGCCAGGTGGCGCTTCAGACCGCTGAGGTCGGCATGGCCGAAGATGTTGGTGCTGAAATTGCTGGTGATGCCCTCATAGCGGTAGAGGTCGTCGCCATGTCCTTGTATCATGGGCGCTCCTCCTCTCCGTCGGTCATGATCTGGTAAAGCCGGTCCATGTCTACATGCTTGCGCACATGGTCGGCCAGCCGGTTGTATTGCTCTTCCTTGAAGGCCTGATAGTCGAAGGTTTCTGCGCTCTCGTCGGCCTTCTGCTGCCAGGGAGCCAGCAGCTGGTCTATAAACCCGGCATTGTCGAGAATGCCGTGAATATAGGTTCCCATGCACCGTTCGTCCACCCTACAGCCCTCACCGCGGCCGTCGGCCATGGTGTTCAGGGGCTGCACGTCGGCCGTTGGCACGGTGGTTCCCATGTGTATCTCGTAGCCGTGCATGTGGCCGTTGAATGTCACCTGCCGGGTCACCTTACTGCCGCTCATGGTGGTGCTGACGGGCAACAGGCCTAGTCCGGGCATGCGGCTCACCTCGCCCTCTACGTGCTGGGGGTCGAGCACTTCCTCGCCCATGATTTGGTAACCGCCGCAGATGCCCATCACGGTTTTCCCTTCGCGCCGTGCTCTGATGATGGCTTGGGCACAGCCGTTCCGGCGCAGTTCGTAGAGGTCGTCGATGGTGCTCTTGCTGCCCGGAACGAGTATGATATCGGCCTTTGTCAGCTCGTCGGTATTGTTGGTGTAGAAAAGGTGCACTCGCGGGTCGCGCTCCAGCACGTCGAAATCGGTGTAGTTGCTGATGTGGCGCAACAATACCACGGCCACATTAATCTTCCCGCGCATTGCCTTCACCGCCTTGGCGGCCAGCGCCACGCTGTCTTCCTCTTCGATATGAATGTCGGTGAAGTAGGGCACCACGCCCAGCACCGGCACGCCACACAGCTCTTCGAGCATGCGGGCCCCGTCGGCAAACAAGCGGAGGTCGCCCCGGAACTTGTTGATGATGATGCCTTTGATGCGGGCCCGCTCTTCAGGCCGTTGCAGCATGATGCTGCCGTAGACGCTGGCAAACACGCCGCCCCGGTCGATGTCGCCCACCAGCAGCACGTCTGCTTTGGCATGCATGGCCATAGGCATGTTCACCAGATCGGTGTCGCGCAGATTGATTTCTGAAATGCTTCCCGCTCCTTCCATCACAATGGGGTTGAAACGGCGGTTGAGACGGTCGTAGGCCGCATAGACTTCTTTTCTGAGTGCCTCGCGCCCCTCGCTCTTGCGGAAATAGTCGTAGGCACCCGTGTTGCCAATGGGACGCCCGTTGAGCACCACCTGGCTGGTATGGTTGGAGTTGGGCTTCAGCAGCAGCGGGTTCATGTCGGTATGGCAGGCTATGCCAGCTGCCTCTGCCTGTACTGCTTGTGCACGCCCCATTTCTAGTCCCTCGGGGGTGGCAAACGAGTTGAGGGCCATGTTCTGGGCCTTGAACGGGGCAGGGTGGTAGCCGTCTTGGAGGAAGATGCGGCAGAAAGCGGCGGCAAGCACACTCTTGCCTACATCGCTGCCGGTTCCGGCCAGCATGATGGGATGAAGCGTTTTCGGCATATTTTGAAGCGTTTTTGGCATGTTTTGAAGCGTTTTCGGCATCTTTTGAAGCGTTTTCGGCATCTTTTTAATGCTTTTCGGCATCTTTTAAAGCGTTTTTGACGTCTTTTTAAAGCGTTTTCGACATCTTGTGCTTTACGATTGTGGGTGTATGATGTTGGTCATCTGGGTCTCGCCCCAATAGAGGTGCGTATAGCTGGCCAAGACATTCCCTTGGCGCAACACGGGCGTGCCGACGGCCTCGTCACGGGCAT
>JAFPTC010000075.1 GCA_017400455.1 Prevotella sp.
CCTCAAGGGTGACCAGCTGGAGCGCGAAGGCGACCCCGCACGATGGGTGGGACGGCGAGGGCGATTGAATACTGCAAGGATTATTCATGAATCATCAAGAAGAGCAACAATTCTACAAACTCCTGCGCCAGCCATTGGGGCTGACGCAGGAGTTATTCATATATTATAGTTATTCATCTTTCTCAAGTTGTAGGAGTTCTGGAGTTACAGAAGTTCCGGAGTTCAGACAATAGTTCTGCTACGATGGCACTTCAATAATAACCACCTGAAAAGCGTAGAGAAAGGACTAACGTCTGAACTCCCGCAACTCCAGAACTCCTGAACTACAAAGAGGTAGAGCAAATGCGAAACTTGAATAGTTATGGTTGACTTTTCAACACAGAGGGCGCAGAGGACATAGAGACCATATCGATAGTTCGCAGAGGCGACAAAAGGGGCCGGAGTCCAAGCAAGCTTTTCCACCCTGATGGCCTGCAAAAGAGGAAAAGGGGCCTGCAAACGGGGAAAAAGGGGCCTGCAAACGAGGAAAAAAAGGCCTGCCAGCAGGGAGAAAAGTGCCCTCTTGCTCGTTGCGGCCGGGCGCCCGCATGAATAAGGGCGGCCGCCCTTTTATCTTGGAGCGGACGGCAGAATCAGTCTTTCTACCCCTTGTTGTTGTCTTTCTTTGGGAAATGCAAAGTAACGATAAAAAAATAACTTGGTACAAATGAGCATAGTCACTGACCCCACCCCCAACCCCTCCCCTACAAGGGAGGGGAGTGCCTCACGGAGTCCCTGCAGCGGGCAAGGCGGTAGCCGCTCCCCTCCCTTGTAGGGGAGGGGTTGGGGGTGGGGTCAGTAATATAAATCATACCAAGTTGTTTTTTAACGGTTACAAAAGAAAAGCTCGCTTTCCTTTTGTTTTGCCCTCGTTTTTTCGTCGCTCGACGCCCAGCGTCGCTTGTCTCTGACAAGAACTTTGCGCCTGTTTTCAGAAATAGAGTCAAGATGAAACTATATAGCGACGACGAGCTGGCGCAGATTCTCGCCCTTTACGTTAATGATATACTTTAGACGGATGGGGTGATGATTAGTCGCCATGCAAATATTTGTGCTTAAAGGTATACGTTATATACCTTTTAAGGCGATTACTTGCATTGTTTTCTATTCAATGTCGATTTCGAGGAGTTCCGCCATTTTATTTCATACCGCGTACAAAATTAGCTATTTCCCCACAAAATAACGAAGAAAAACCATTTTTTCTGCAAAAGACAATCAGTTTTATATCTTTTTCTTCACTTTTGTTCTCTTCAACGCGCTATGAATGTAACGAGTGGGGGGCATTTGGGCTATCTTGTGGCTTTCTTTAAAATGAGATTTAGGAGATGTGAACTTATTGTCACTCGGGAGTGAAAAGAAAAACACGCTTTTCTTTTGTTTTGCTCTCGTTTTTTCGTAACTTTGCACCTGTTTTCAGAAATAGAGTCAAGATGAAACTATATAGCGACGACGAGCTGGCGCAGATTCTCGACCAGCCGATATTCCACCAGATAGGCCAGGTGGCCGACGAGATGGGGGTGGACTGCTACGTGGTGGGAGGCTACGTGCGCGACATCTTCCTGCAGCGGCCCAGCAACGACATCGACGTGGTGGTGGTGGGCAGCGGCATCGACGTGGCCAGCCGCCTGAAGAAGGTGCTGGGCAGGAAAGCCCATCTCAGCGTGTTCCGCAATTTCGGCACCGCCCAGGTGAAGATGGGCCACATGGAGGTGGAGTTTGTGGGCGCCCGCCGCGAGAGCTACAGCCACGACTCGCGCAAGCCCATCGTGGAGGACGGCACCCTGGAGGACGACCAGAACCGCCGCGACTTCACCATCAACGCCATGGCCATCTGCCTCAATGGCAGCCGCTTCGGCGAGCTGGTAGACCCCTTCAACGGCTTGGCCGACCTGGAGGACGGCATCATAGCCACCCCGCTGGACCCGGAGGTGACCTTCAGCGACGACCCCCTGCGCATGATGCGCTGCATACGCTTTGCCACTCAGCTGAACTTCCAGATTGAGGAAGAGACCTTCCGCGCCCTGGAGGACATGGCCGAACGCATCAGAATAGTCAGCATGGAGCGCATACAGGTGGAGCTGAACAAGATCATGCTCGCACCCACGCCCAGCCGGGGATTCGTGGACCTGCAGCGTGCCGGACTGCTGCAAATCATACTGCCCGAAGTGGCCGCGCTCGACATCGTGGAGCAGAAGAACGGCCGAGCCCACAAGAACAATTTCTACCACTCGCTGGAGGTGCTCGACAACGTGGCCCGCCGCGATGCTGGCCTGTGGCTGCGATGGGCAGCCCTGTTGCACGACATCGGCAAGACGAAGACCAAGCGCTGGGACGCCCTGGCCGGATGGACGTTCCATAACCATAATTATATAGGTATGAAGATGGTGGAGCCGCTGTTCCGCCGTATGAAGCTGCCCATGGGCCAGGAGATGCACTATGTGGAGAAGCTCGTGGAGCTGCACATGAGGCCGCAGGCCATTGCCGACAACGAGGTGACCGACTCGGCCGTGCGCAGGCTGCTGAGCGATGCCGGCGACGACATAGACGACCTGATGACGCTCTGCGAAGCCGACATCACGTCGAAGAACGAGGTGAAGAAGAAGCTGTTCCTGGAGAACTTCCGCATGGTGCGCGAAAAGCTGACCGACCTGGTGGAGAAGGACTACAAGCGCCTGCTTCAGCCCGTCATCGACGGCAACGAGATCATGCAGCTCTTCGGCTTGAAACCCTCACGTGAGGTGGGCCTGCTGAAGCAGTTCCTGAAGGACGCCGTGCTGGACAATCGCGTGGCCAACGAGCGCGAGCCGCTGATGGAGCTGCTGATGGAGAAGGCAAAGGAGATGAAGCTGGTGCACGACTGAGTGGCAGTCCGCTCTTTTCAGGAAGCAGCCAGCGCGCCCCGCTTTTTCGTCATGTAGACATTTTTTGTGGGCTTTTCCTTGCTTGTATGCCGAAAAATAACTATCTTTGCAGCGATTATGGAAAAGAACATGCACACACGAGAAGAACAGATGCAGGCTTTCGGAAGGCTGCTCGACGTGCTGGACCAGCTGCGCGAGAAATGCCCTTGGGACCGCAAACAAACCAACGAGAGCCTGCGGCCGAACACCATAGAGGAGACCTATGAGCTGTGTGACGCACTGGCCCGAGGCGACCAGCACGACACCATGAAGGAACTGGGCGACGTGATGATGCACCTCTGCTTCTATGCCAAGATAGGGCAGGAGCAGGGCGCCTTCGACATCTACGACGTGCTGCGCCATCAGGCCGACAAGCTCATCTTCCGCCATCCGCACATCTATCATCCCAGCCAGGTGGGGCAGGACCATCCCCGTCCGCTGCCTTACGGCGAGACCGACGACGAGCGCGAGTTTGCCAAGGCCAGCACTGCCGACCAGGTGCTGCAGAACTGGGAACAGATAAAGCTGAAGGAGAAGGACGGCAACAAGACCGTGCTGAGTGGTGTGCCGGCGGCGCTGCCCTCGGTGATCAAGGCCTATCGCATTCAGGACAAAGCCCGCAACGTGGGCTTCGACTGGCAGCAGCGCGACGACGTGTGGGACAAGGTGCGCGAAGAGTTGGGCGAGCTGGAGGCAGAGCTGAAACGCGAAGACAAGGAGAAAAGCACCAACGAGCTGGGCGACTTCCTCTTCTCGGTCATCAATGCTGCACGGCTCTACAAGCTGAATCCCGACAATGCCCTGGAGCGCACCAACGCCAAGTTCATTCGCCGGTTCAACTACATTGAGCAGCACAGCATCAGGGTGGGAAAGCCGCTGACCGAGATGTCGCTTGAGGAGATGGACCGCCTTTGGAACGAGGCCAAAAGCCAGGAAACCAACGAGTGACGGCTATCGCTGAGAACTAAGAAGAACTTAAAACAATAACGGCTATGAAGAAATTATTGCTTGCACTGACTGCAATTTCGTTTCTGTTGGTAGGATGCGACATGCGCGCCCCGTTGAAGGTGGGCTACGAGGCTCCCCCCGAACAGCAGGAAGAGAAGGATACCACGCTTTACGGCTTTTGTGGAGCTGCCTCTACGCCAAGCCGGCTGCAGCTGATCACGGCCACCGACGACACCGTGTTCGTCAACGTGGAAGAGGCCAGGAAGAAAGGACGTGTCTTTGGAGGCTATCATCGTGGCGACGAGATCTACGTAGTGCCCGATGCCGACCATAACAATGCCCTCTTCACCATCAATAAGTCGAGCCTGCTGGGCGAATGGGTGATGCCCAGCCCCTACGACGGCAGCACCCCCTCCGGCATTGTGCTGAAGGACGGCGGTGAAGCCGAAAGCTTCAGGCAGCAGGGCGACATCATCTACAAGTCGTGGGGAATTTTCAATGGCCATCTGCAGATAGTAGAGACCCGCGAAGACGGAACGGACATGTACTACACGCAGACCTATGAGATCACCCGCATGACGCAGGACTCGCTCTATCTGAAGAACATCAATCCCGACGAAGAGGAAACCTTTGAGTACGGACGCTACAAGCCCGAGCCCGAGGTGGACCTTGGCGTGGAGCTGGACTACAACTACGAGGAAGACTACATGCTCTTCTGATAAATAGACCTTTTCATGGAACCATTCCGACTACATATCCTGGGCTGTGGAAGCGCACTGCCCACGATGAGGCATTTCTCGTCGATGCAGGTCGTTGAGTGCAGGGGGAAACTCTACATGATTGACTGCGGCGAGGGTGCTCAGATTCAGTTGCGCCGCTCCAGCTTGTCGTTCGAGAAGCTGGGCCACATCTTCATCTCCCACATTCACGGCGACCACTGCTTTGGCCTGATAGGACTCATCAGCACCTTCGGACTGTTGGGGCGCGTATCGACGCTGCACATTCATGCCCCCGCCCAGTTGGGAACCATGCTGAAAGCCCAGCTCGACATGTTCTTCAACTACGACATTGGCTATCAGGTGGAGTTTCATGCCGTTGACACTTATAGCCGGCAGGTCATCTTTGAAGACCGCTCGCTCAGCGTGGAGTCTATACCCCTGGAGCACCGCATGCCCTGCTGCGGATTCCTGTTCCGCGAAAAGCCGCAGTTGCCCCACATCCGCCGCGACATGATCGACATGTACGGAATACCTGTGTCGCAAATCAACAACATCAAGAACGGGCAGGGCTATACACTGTCCGACGGCACCTACATCGAGCATGAGCGGCTGGTGTCGCCGCCCGACGCCCCGCGCAGCTATGCCTACTGCTCCGACACGCGCTATATGCCCCAGCTCCATCAGCAGGTGGAAGGCGTCAGCACCCTCTACCACGAGAGTACATACGCTCAGGACAAGCTGGCAAGCGCTGAGAAATACTTCCACTCCACGGCGGCCCAGGCGGCCATGGTGGCTCGCGAAGCAAGGGTGGGGAAGCTGCTGCTCGGACATTACAGCGCCCGCTACGATGACGAAAGCGTGCTGCTCAGAGAGGCTCAGGCAATCTTCCCCAATGCCTTCCTGACGAACGAAAAAGACATTTTTGACATATAAAGGTCACTTTTCGCCCGTTTTATTTGGCCAGTTGGATATTATTTCGTATTTTTGCGGAGTAATTACAAACTTTGCATGCATGAATAAAAGAACTATAGTCATTGCGTCGATTCTCGCCATGCTTGCCGTTGCAAATCCTGTGAATGCAACGACGATGGTCATGGAGATGGGCGTTGCAGAGCAAATTGATGAACAGACACCCGCTATCAGCGTTAACGGAAATACGGTTAATGTGCAGCATGCCGAGGGCATGGAATTGGAAGTGGTGTCACTCACAGGGCGTGCCGTGGCTTCCTATAAGATAGAAGGGCCGGCTCAGCGTATAGAACTTAATCTTCCAAAGGGGTGCTACATTCTGAAAGTTGGCAAGGTGGTTCGCAAGGTCACCGTGCGTTAATTGTTCTGGCAAGTGTCTTCCTTGCATTGAATATCTCGGCATGCAAGCAAAGCGCCAATGCCGAGGTCGATGAGGCTGCCCAAAGGTTGGAACAGCTCTATCGCGATCATTTCCTCGACGCTCATCAGCATCTTGACATTATCATGGCCGACAGCCATGACACCATCTATGCCGACCGCATGGGTAATCGCTATTACCACGAGGGCGGACAGTGGCGTTGGATGGGCATGCCGGAGCAGATAGCCCTTTGCGATGCACTGGACAGCGTGATGCACGTCCAGATACCAGCCATGGGGTTCAGTGAAGACGTGTTCCGCCTGGCCGACATTGACTCGGCACTCACTGTCATGCACCAGCCCGACTCGGCTCAGAACCTTGCACTGACCATGGCACAGCTGGAGTACAACCTCATGCATGCCTATCTGAAATATGTCGTGGGTCAGCGCTTTGGCTTCTCCACGCCAGCCAAGCTCTTTGGCCGCCAGAATTATGACATAGAGATAGATCAGGCCGACAGTGCCTTCATAGACTATGCCTTGAAGCAGCTGTCCGACAAGCAGACCATGCTCGACTTCCTGGCAGCTGCCGAAACAGACGACAGTGCCTATCATGCACTGAAGCGGCAATTGGCGCTTGACACCACCAACGAAGCCCGAAACCGCACACTGTGCAACATGGAGCGGTTGCGCTGGCGCGACAAGAAGCAGGCCAAGCAGGCCAGCCGCCACATCTTTGTCAACATTGCGGCCCAGCAGGTGTGGGCCGTCGCTCCCGACAGCGTCATCAACATGCGTATCTGCTGCGGAAAACCCTCGACAAAGACGCCCTTGCTCTCCAGCGATATTTATCGCATTGAGGTGAACCCCGAATGGGGCATCCCGCAGAGCATCATCCGTGGCGAGGTGAGTGGCCACGCAGGAGACTCGGCCTATTTCGCACGGCGTAATTACTATATCACCAATGGCTCCGGCCAGCGCGTAGACCCAAGGAACCTTTCTCAGGCCGACTTGGCCAGCGGACGCTATGCCGTGCGCCAGCGTAGCGGAGCAGGCAACTCGCTCGGACGCATCATCTTCCGATTCAAAAACAGATTCTCCGTCTACTTGCACGACACCTCGTCGCCAGGAGTCTTCAAGAACGACCGACGCACCGTTTCCCACGGTTGCGTCAGGCTCCAGCGTCCCTTTGAGATAGCCGAGTTCGTGCTTCCCAATGCCGACGAGTGGATGCTGGACAAGATGCGCCTTTCAATGGATTTGCAGCCTAAGACCGAGCAGGGACGAGAGTATAAGCGCACCCATACCGGAGCCATCAGGCTGGTGAACAACACCAGCGTGGAGCCGACGGTGCCCGTGCTCATTGACTATTACACCCGCTATCCCAATCCTAAGACGGGAGATATCGAAACCTGGGGTGATCCCTATGATTATGACAAGATTGTGCTGAAGGCCATTAAACCTTTCTTGCCGCAATGACGTCATAAGACAAAAGTCTGGAAGTAAACGGAAAGATGCTTTCTTTAGACGATCAGCAAATAAAAGCCTTGCTTCAAAACCCAGCCACACAGCGCAAGGGCTTTGAGGTGTTGGTGCGCCAATATAGCGAACAGCTGTATTGGCAGGTTCGTCGAATCGTCATCACTCATGAAGATGCTAACGACACCGTGCAGAATGCCTTGCTCAAGGCCTGGACCTCCATCGGTACCTTCAAAGGCGACTCAAAGCTCATCACATGGCTCTCGCGAATAGCCATCAACGAAGCTTTGGACTTCACGCGCCGGCAGAAGAAACATCCCACGGTTAGCACCGACGACGCCGACGTAGGCCTGGCCAGCAGGCTGATGGCCGACGAGTATTTCGATGGCGACGAGACCGAGGCCCAGCTTCAGGAAGCCATTGCCAGTTTGCCCGATGTCCAGCGCACGGTCTTCCAGCTGCGCTACTATGACGAGATGAAGTATAGCGACATCAGTCGCATCCTTGGCACCTCAGAAGGAGGCCTGAAGGCGTCCTATCACCATGCCGTTAAAAAAATAGCTGATTTTTTTCATCGACACGATTAAACCTATCATAACTAATGCCGTCTATAAGACAGAAAGGAACAAAAACTATGATGAACGAAGAAGATTATCTCAACAGCAAGATGGGCAAACGGAATCCGTTTACCGTTCCCGAAGGCTACTTTGAGCAGCTGACCAGTCAGGTCATGCAGAAGCTGCCCGAAGCGAAGGCCGAGAAGCCCGCTTTGATCAAGCGCCTGCGCCCGTGGCTCTACGCTGCCGCCTGCGTCTGTGTTGGCGTGTTTATTGCTGCCGTAGCCTTCAACAACAACAATGAAGAGGTGAGAAAGCAGATGCGGATAGCAACTGCCGAGCAGAAGAGCGTGGAGAGCTACTACAGCGACAGCTATTATGAGGACGAGGCCAACTATGCCATGGTCGACAATCAGGATATCTACGCATATCTGTTGGCCGAAATGTGATGTTTTTTTAACGATGTGAATTTATGAAGAAGCTACTTTCCACAATGATGCTTGCCCTGCTGGCCATGGGTGTCTATGCACAGGGCAACGGACAGCCGCAACGGTTCTCGCCAGAGCAGTTTCAGGCTGACCTGGAAGCTTTCATCACCAAGGAGGCCGGATTGAGCCAGCAAGAAGCTGAAGCGTTCTTCCCTATTTACAAGGAAATGCAAGACAAGCAACGCGAACTCTTCGACAAGCAGCGGGAACTGGCTAAAGTAAAGCCTTCTGACGAGCAGGGGTGCAGGAAAGCCATTAGGGAGAGCGACGAGATTGATTTGGAGCTGAAACGTATTCAGAAGGCCTATCATCTTCGCTTCCTTAATCACATGTCTGCTTCAAAGCTTTATGACGTTCTTCAGGCTGAGATGCGATTCCATCGTCGCATGATGAGAAACTGGAACCGTGGTTTTAGCCAGCAGCAGGGCATGTGGCCGCATCAGCAGCACAACGGCTGGCCCAACCAGCGCAACAACTGGCCCAATCAGCACAATAACAACTGGCAGCGCCAGCAGAAGCAGAATTAAGGGTCCAGATTTGTTGGATGGTCCGAGGCCATCGGAAACTTCATTCTTCTAAAACCTGAAAGGTTAAGCAAAAAACATGTTGCACTACTTGCACCAGTTGCACCAGCTGCACCTGGCGAGTGGTGGAGGCCCGATAGATTTACGAGAGGGCGAGTTTTGTGAAAAAGTCAATGCCGCGTGAAAAAATCTCACGTGAGATTTTTTCAAAACTCGGCCTCTCGTTATGTAAGACTGCTACTACTTACCCGGTGCACCGCAGGTGTAAGTAGGTGCAGGTAGGTGCAGGTAGGTGTAAGTAGGTGCAGGTAGGTGCAACAGGTGCAACAGGTGCAAGATAAATCTCAACGAAGGTTAATTGTGTGTGGGCGGTATTGTTGTCAAGGGAAATTCCCGCAGCAGCGACGACCGTTCCACTTCTGAACGAATGAATTGCCAGGCAGTGCTGTAGACATCAGCTACACGCTCTGTCTGTTTTTCGTTCAGCTGGTACGTACGCCATACATGGATGGCCACCTTGTTGCTGTCTGTTGGCTGGGCTATGGGCTCAAGTTTCATGTCTAACCTAAGCACATTGCTTATCTGAAGGGAAAGACTGTCGGAAGAGAGAAAAGTCATCTCGCTTCGGCCGTCGAGCAGATTGGTCACCTCTGCTTTCATGCCCGCTTCCCTGAAATCGACCAAATCCAAGCGGTTGTTCTTTGAAAGGTAGGGAAACAAACTGTCGGGCATGGCTTTAAAGAGCGTTGCCATGGATAAGTCCTGCCCTTTACACATCAACGGGGCACAGGCTATAAGTAAAACGATTGTCAGTCTTTTCATAAGTGCAGTGTTATGTCGTATTTCAAGGGCAGGTGCTTGCCGATGCTGGTCACGATGACGGCAGCCCCCAACTGGCCTGCTTCTTGTTTCAGCAGTTGGGCCATGGCTGCTGCATTGGTGTCGTCCAGGTGGCTGACAGGTTCATCGGCCAGGAGAAAGTCGAATGGCTGCACCAGTGCACGCATCAAAGCTACGCGCTGCTGCTGTCCGAACGACATGCGGCCCACTTTTGCGTTAAGCTTGTCGGCAATGCCCAGCATTTCAAACCATTGCTCAATCTGCTGGCGACTCTTGTGGCGAGTCAGCTTGTTCTTAATCTCGACATTCTCATAGGCTGTCAGCTCGGGGAAGAGTCGCAATTCCTGAAACAGGCAGCTGATATGCTCGCGGCGCAAGCTGATCCACTCCGCAATGCGCAGCCGGCGGGCTTCCTTCCCGTCGAGCAGCACCTCGCCCGTATAATCGTGCCGATAGCCAAGGATATAGCTGCAGAAGGTGCTTTTGCCCTTTCCGCTCTCTGCCTCTATCAGGTAGTAGGTGCCGCGTTCAAACACGGGGTCCTTTTGCCAGATGTCGGACTCTATTCTCTCAGGCATGGCAGCGAAGACCTGTGGTAGCACGTTGTGAAACTGAATCTTGTTCATTGGCGTGAAAGTTGCATCATCATCACTGCTGCCAACCCGGCGGTTTCGGTGCGCAGGCGGCTCTTGCCTAAATCAACGGATATGAAGCCGGCGTCAACGGCCATGCGCACTTCGTCGATAGAGAAGTCGCCCTCGGGGCCGACGAGCACTAAGGCCGAATCGCCTTTGTGCTGCTGTAGCTCTTGGAACAGGTTCACGCGGGGAATCTCCTCATAGCAATGAGCAATGAAGCGCAGCCCGGAAGTGTGCTGGGCGATAAACTGCTTGAAAGGAGTCATCTCGTTCACTGTCGGCCGCCATGCTTTCCGGCTCTGCTTCATGGCTGATACCACGATCTTCTCTAAGCGTTGCGCTTTCACCACCCGACGCTCGGAGAAACGGCAGTCGAGAAGCGACAGCTCGTCGAAGCCCACCTCGGTAGCCTTCTCGGCCAGCCACTCCATGCGGTCCATCATCTTCGTGGGCGCTATGGCCAAGTGCAGATGGCCTGGCCATGGGCGCTGTTGGGGAAGCGTCTCGGTGATGGTGTAGGGGCAGTGCTTGGCATTGACCGCTCCCACTGTGGCGCGATGAAAGTTCCCGATACCGTCCATCAGCATCATCTCGTCGCCCTCTTTCAGCCGCAGCACGCGCACGGCATGCTGAGCCTCCTCTTCGGGCAACTCCTGACTGGTGGCCGCGTCAGGCACATAGAAGAAACGTTCCTCTTTCATTGCTTCCTACGGTTTATTTCGTCTCGCAACTGCGAGGCCAGCTCATAGTTTTCCTCTTCCACGGCATTCTTCAGCGCAGCCCTCAACCTGGGCGTGTCCATCGAGTTGATGGGAATGGCCACGCCGGTGGCATGCTCGTCGTAGGGCACACTCTGCTGCGCCATCAGCCGTTCTTCAATATAGAGGGGAATGTGGGAAATGATGCTCAGCAGCACGGCATCGCTGGTTCTCACACGCACGCTGTTGCCGTCTTCCGTGTCCATCAGCATCACTTGGTACTGTCCGTCATAGACGCCCACGATCATCATCTCATACGACGATGGCAGCAGCTGCAACAAGGCCTCGGGCAGCATGGTGCGGCAGACCTTGGCGTTGCCCCTGAGGCGTATGAGCAGCTGGCGGGTCATGTCGGTGTCGCACACCACCGACAGAGCCCTCTTGCGGGGCTCGTCCGTCAGCAGGATGACCGAAAGCTCGTCGCTTCCGGCTATCTGCTGCAGGTTCTCAAATCTCAGTAGTGTGCGCTTCATCACGAGTGATTATTTCTTTTCGGGTTTGAACAGCAGGGCAAAGGCCACACCCACCACCAGTGCATAAGCGGCAAAGATGTACCATGCTGCCTGCCAGCTGCCAGCATTGTTGACCACAGCTTGTGCGGCAATCATGCCCAAGGAGGCGCCCACGCCGTTGGTCATCAGCATGAAGAGACCCTGGGCGCTGGAGCGCACGGTCTTGTCAGTGCGGCTGTCGACGAAGAGCGAGCCGGAGATGTTGAAGAAGTCGAAGGCCACGCCATAGACAATCATCGACAGGATGAAGAGCCATACGCCGCTGCCAGGATTACCCATTCCGAAGAAGGCGAAGCGGAACACCCAGCCAAACATGGCGATGAGCATCACTTTCTTGATGCCGAATCGCTTCATGAAGAAGGGAATGAGCAGGATGCAGACCGTTTCGCTGATTTGTGAGAGCGAAATCAGGATGTTCGTATGCTGCACGCCAAAGGTGTCGGCATACTGCGGATCGGCGCCAAAGCTGTTGATGAACACGTTGGCATAGCCGTTTGAAATCTGAAGGCACACGCCCAGCAGCAGCGAGAAGATGAAGAAGATGGCCATCTCCTTCTGGCGAAACAGGGTGAAAGCCTTGAGGCCAAGCGCCTCTGAGAGCGACTGCTTCTCCTGGTTGCTCTTCACGGGGCATACTGGCAGGGTGAAGCTATAGCCAAAGAGGATGATGCTCAGCACGCCTGAAGCCAGGAACTGGTTCTGGTTGTCCTGGAAGCCCATGATGTCAACGAAGAGCATCATGAGGATGAAGCCCACGGTGCCGAAGACGCGGATGGGCGGGAAGTCCTTGACGGTGTCCATGCCGGCTTGTGTCAGTCCGTTAAACGCCACCGAGTTGGCCAGCGCAATGGTGGGCATGAAGAAAGCCACGCTGAAGGAATAGAGGGTGAACAGCGGGCCGAACTGCGTGTTGGCACCATTGCTGTAGCCATACCATGCGGCGGCTATCATGAAGAGACCTGCCAGCAGGTGGCAGATGCCCAGCATCTTCTGAGCCTGCACCCAGCGGTCGGCAATGATGCCGATGAGGGCGGGCATGAAAATCGATACAAAGCCCTGAACGGAGTAGAACCACCCGATATTGTCGCCAAAACCGAGATTGGACAGATAGCGTCCCATACACGTCAGATAGGCTCCCCAGACGGCAAACTCCAGGAAGTTCATGATAGACAAGCGTACTTTCAAGTTCATAATAATTCTATCGTTTTTAGTTAATTAATACATTATTATAATACGCACGCGTGTGACCTTCCTCATCGCGTCGTAGCACTATCTCGCCTGGCAGCCACTCGGTATGTGGAATCTCTTCGGTCAGGGGGAAGCAGTTCGTCACCACGCCCTGTTGAATCTCTACCACCGACAGAGTCAGTCGGGAGAGATCCTCCAATACTATCTCGTGGGATGCTATCCGTCGGAATTTCTTCATGCTTGGTGTGGAATCTAATCAGTTGAACGTTGTTCAGGAACAGCATGCGGGTGGCGGTAGTGGGCTCAAAGCCACCGTTCAGGTAGAAGAAGCCTTTGATCTTCTTGATGGTTCTGGCTGTGTCCTCCGACACGCGCAGCTGGCTCAGTCCCGCCACGGCGAAGTGGAGGTTGCGGCTCACCACCGTGTCTTCATATTCCACGGCCAGGTAGACCATGCCGTCTTTGTTGCCCTGCTGGTACATGTAGTCGCTCATGAACATCAGCAGCAAAGCGTCGCCCCGCCGGTAGCTGGAGTCGGCCTCGATGCTGAAGTCCCAGCGGTTGTAGGGCGGGTAGGGTAGGAGCAGGGCCGTTGTCCTGTCGGCCCAGATGTTGGCAGTGTCGCCAGTGGCATTGAAGGCGGTGTACTTTCCTATCTCGCCTTCCGATGCGCCCATGGCCATGGCCTGCTCGTCCAGCCTGGTAGACACCTGTTGAAGCACCTCGTCGAACCGGTCGGCACGGGTGAAATAATACACCAGCGACGAGTCGAATTCGGCTTGCGTCACGCCATGCTTCCTCAGCACGGCCTCGGTGTAGAGGGCTATTCTGTATTCCTGGTTGCCCTGCGAGGTGATGCCCTCCTGCTGGGCCAGCGCCTTGGCCATATAATAGTCCACCAGTATATCCTCCATGTCGTCGGGTTGGATATACTGGCTGGGAGTGCCAGGCTTGCAGGCAGCCATGAGCATCAGCCCAGCAGTGGCTATCAGTGCACAAGTCCTATTCACGTTTCAGCGAAATCTTGGCCAGTTCTTTCCTGTAGAACAGCAGCAGGGCCACCACGCCCACCGAGATGCTTGAGTCGGCAAAGTTGAACACGGGGCTGAAGAACACAAAGTCCTCGCCGCCCCAGAAGGGCATCCACTCGGGCCAGGTGGTCTGGATGATGGGGAAGTAGAACATGTCTACCACCTTTCCCATGAGGAACGGTGCGTAGCCGTTGCCCAGTCCCACCCACTGGCTGACATGACTGGCTGTGGAGGCTTCGAAGCCCAGCCCATAGAACATGCAGTCTATCAGGTTGCCGGCCGCGCCTGCCAGCACCAACGCCAGGCAGACGATGTAGCCCCAGCGGGCCTTCTTCTTGGCCTCTATCCAGATGTAGTAGGCCAGGAAGCCAATGGCCACGACGCGGAAGAGCGACAGGGCCAGCTTCGACCCTATCTGCATGCCCCAGGCCATGCCGTTGTTCTCGATGAACGAGATGAAGAACCAGTCGGTCACACGAATGCTTTCGTGCAGCTCCATGCTGGTCTTTACCCAGATTTTGATGATTTGGTCGATGAGCAGGATGGCCACCACGATGAGGGTCGCCAGCCATCCCCTCGACATCAGTTTCTTTCTGTTCACTTGCGTTTCTTCTCCAGTTCTTTCGACTCTACGCTCAGCGTGGCATGGGGCACTGCACGCAGCCTTTCGGCCGGAATCAGCTTGCCCGTGATGCGGTCGATGCCGTAGGTCTTGTTGTCAATGCGCATCAAGGCGGCCTTCAGCCCCATGATGAACTTCTGCTGGCGGGCGGCAAACTTCATCAGATCTTCTTTCGACTGCGTCTCGCTGCCTTCCTCCAGTGCTTTGTAGGTGGGCGATGTGTCGTCGACGTCGTTCGAGTCGCGATTGGTCAGCGAGTCCATCATCTGATCGTAGTCGCGCTTGGCCAGTGCCAGCTTCTCGTTGATAATCTGACGGAACTCCTCGAGCTCCTCGTCAGTGTAGCGTGTTTTTTCTGACATAGACTAATTTGTTGATGTTAGTTTAAGACTTGATTATTTTTATGTTTAGTTTAAAGTCGTCGAAGTCTACCTCCTGGCCGTCGTTGGGGACTATCTGGATGTCGTCGGCCAGCACCTGCGTCTTGATATAATCGGCAAAGGCGTCCACGGCTTTTGCCACCTCCTCGTGGGGGGCGATGCTGATGTTGATGCGGTCGGTAATCTCCAGTCCGCTGTCCTTGCGCAGGTTCTGAATGCGGTTGATGAGCTCGCGGGCCATGCCTTCCTGGCGCAGCTCGTTGGTCAGCTCTACCTCCAAGGCCACGGTCAGTGCGCCCTCGTTGGCCACCAGCCATCCGGGAATGTCCTCGCTGATGATGTCCACGTCCTCGGCCAGTATCTCTACGCCCTCCATGCTCTCCAGCAGCAGGCTGCCCTGAGCTTCCAGCTGGGCTATCTGCTCCTGCGACAGGGCGTCCACGGCGGCTGCCACGGCCTTCATCTGCTTGCCGAATTTCTTGCCCATGGTGCGGAAGTTGCACTTCACCTTCTTCACCAGGATGCCCTGACCTTCGACAAACTTCAGTTCCTTCACGTTCACCTCGTTCATGATGAGCTGCTTCACGGCCTCGATGTGCTTCTTCTGCTCCTCCGTGGCGGGCACCATGATGCTCTGTAGCGGCTGGCGCACCTTGATGTTCACCTTGCGGCGCAGGGCCAGCACCATCGACGTAATCTTCTGGGCCATCTCCATGCGAGCCTCCAGGTCGGTATCGATGGCGGTCTCGTCGGCCACGGGGAAGTCGTCCAGGTGGACGCTGTCCTTCAGTCCGCCCAGGTCGCGATAGAGCTGGTCGGCATAGAAGGGAGCGAAGGGAGCCAAGAGCTTGGCCACCGTCATCAGGCAGGTGTACAGCGTGTCGTAGGCCGAGCGCTTGTCGGCATCCATCTCCTTGCCCCAGAAGCGTTTGCGGTTCAGTCGCACATACCAGTTGCTAAGGTCGTCGTTCACAAACTGGTCGATGAGTCGGCCTGCGCGGGTGGGGTCGAAGTTGTCCATCTCGGCCTTCACCTTCTTCACCAGGGTGTTCAGGCAGGACAGGATCCAGCGGTCAATTTCCGGGCGTTCTGTTTGTTGCGTTGTCAACGCAACAGACGGGACGTAGCCATCGACGTTGGCATAGAGGGCGAAGAAGGAGTAGGTGTTATAGAGGGTGCCGAAGAACTTGCGGCGCACCTCGTCCACGCCCTCGGGGTCGAACTTCAGGTTGTCCCAAGGCTCGGAGTTGGTCATCATGTAGAAGCGCACGGCGTCAGAACCAAACTTCTCGATCATCTCGAAGGGGTTCACCACGTTGCCCACGTGCTTCGACATCTTGTTGCCCTTGGCGTCGAGCACCAGTCCGGTGCTGACCACGTTCTTGAAGGCCACCGAGTCGAAAATCATCGTAGCGATGGCGTGCAGGGTGAAGAACCAGCCTCGTGTCTGGTCCACACCCTCGTTGATATAGTCGGCGGGATAGAACTTCCGCTCGTCAATGAGCTCGCGGTTTTCAAACGGATAGTGCAGCTGGGCATAGGGCATGGAGCCTGAGTCGAACCACACGTCGATGAGGTCGCTTTCGCGCTTCATGGGTTTTCCGCTTGGCGACACCAGGCGGATATAGTCCACGTAGGGACGGTGCAGGTCAATGCGGTCGTAGTTCGCCTGCGACATATCGCCGGGCACGAAGCCTTTCTCCTTCAGTGGGTTTTTCTCCATCACGCCGGCTGCAACGGCCTTCTCAATCTCCTGGTACAGCTCTTCTATCGAGCCGATGCAAATCTCCTCGCCGTCTTCCGAGCGCCAGATGGGCAGCGGCGTGCCCCAGAAGCGTGAGCGCGAGAGGTTCCAGTCGTTCAGGTTGTCCAGCCAGTTGCCAAAGCGGCCGCTGCCCGTCGACTCGGGGTGCCAGTTGATGGTCTTGTTCAGCTCGCTCATGCGCTCCTTGCAGGCCGAGCTGCGAATGAACCACGAGTCCAGCGGATAGTAGAGCACGGGCTTGTCCGTGCGCCAGCAGTGAGGATAGTTGTGCACGTGCTTCTCAATCTTGTACACCTTGTCCTGGGCCTTCAGGTCCATGCAGATGCTGATGTCCAGCGTCTCGTCCTTGTCGGTCAGTGCGTCGTCGTAGGCGTTCTTCACGTAGCGTCCGGCAAACTTCTGCCATTCGTCCACGTTCACATAGTCCTTCACAAACTGCGGGTCCAGGTCGTCCAGGACGTAATACTTGCCCTGCAGGTCCACGATGGGGCGCTCGTTGCCCTTCTTGTCGATGAGCACGATGGGGCAGATGCCGGCCTGCTTGGCCACGAAGGCATCGTCGGCGCCGAAGTTGGGCGCAATGTGCACGATGCCGGCGCCGTCCTCGGTGGTCACATAGTCGCCGGGAATGACGCGGAAGGCCTGGCCCATGGGCTTGATGGCGGGCATCAGCTGCTCATACTCCATACCCACCAGGTCGGTGCCCTTATAGTGGCCCACGATGCGGTAGGGCATGAACTTCTCGCCCTTCTTGTACTCGGGCATCTCGCCGCCGTCGGTGATGTTCCCTTCCGGAGCCAGATAGGCATTCAGCCTTGCCTCGGCCAGGATGATGGTGATGGGCTTGGCCGAATAGGGGTTGTAGGTCTGCACGGCCACGTAGTCGATCTTCGGGCCCACGCAGAGTGCCGTGTTGGCAGCCAGCGTCCAGGGCGTCGTCGTCCACGCCAGGAAGTAGGTTGCACCCCATCCAGTCATCTCAGGCTTTGGGTCCTTGATGCGGAAGAGGGCGGTGCACGTCGTGTCCTTCACGTCGCGATAGCATCCCGGCTGGTTCAGCTCGTGGCTCGACAGGCCCGTGCCAGCAGCCGGCGAGTAGGGCTGGATGGTGTAGCCTTTATAGAGCAGTCCCTTCTGGTAGAACTGCTTCAGCAGCCACCACAGGGTCTCAATATACTTGTTGTCGTAAGTGATATAGGGGTTGTCCAGGTCCACGAAGTAGCCCATGCGCTCGGTCAGCTCGCGCCACTCCTTCGTGTAGGTCATCACGTTCTCGCGGCACTTGCGGTTGTAGTCCTCGGTGGATATATAGCGTGGCGATTCGGGGTTGTCGATGTCAGCCTTGGTGATGCCCAGGCTTTTCTCCACGCTCAGCTCCACGGGCAGTCCGTGGGTGTCCCAGCCGGCCTTGCGCTTCACCTGGAAGCCCTGCATGGTGCGGTAGCGGTTGAAGGTGTCCTTCAGGGCACGACCCAGCACGTGGTGAATGCCCGGATGGCCGTTGGCCGAGGGGGGACCCTCGAAGAACACAAACTGCGGGCATCCCTCACGCTCGTCAATCGAGCGGTGGAAGATGTTCTCCTTCATCCACTTCTCCAGTATTTCGTTGTTCACCTGTGTCAGGTTCAAGCCGCTGTGCTCGGCGAATTTCTTTGCCATAACTGTTAAAACTCTATAACCTTATTTATATATTAAAATTTGAGGTGCAAAGGTACGAAAAAAAATCTAATGCGGCAAAATTTTACATAATTCTTTCTGCAAGAAGCCTCGTTTCCTCGCAAAAAGTCCCCTCCGCGTCAGGCTGAGGCCCCTTCGCGTGGAGCTGCGGCGGCTCCGCGCAAAAAAATCTCACGTGAGAAATTTTTCTGGGAGGCCTTCCCGTGAAAAAATCTCACGTGAGATTTTTTTTAAAGTCAATGACCCTCGTTCATAGGCCACCTTGAGTGGCTAATGGAGGGCTTGACAATTATTCCACGCTACTTCATCATCATCTTAATAATCCTATTCCCAATACGCACTATGGCCACCCTGTTTCCGAGGCGCTGAATCACAACTGGACGGTCAGGAAAAGTCTCAGTTTGATTAATCGTTGTGGGGTTCGTGCCGGTTCCTTCGATGGCAACGATGTTTTTGAAATCCTGCCAGGTCGGTGCTGTACGATAACTCTCCAACGATGCCTGTGGGACATGCAGTGTCACATACTCAATGCCTGCATTCTTGAATGTCTTTGCCGCATCGACGGCGGGTGGTACTGCTGCATGGCAATAGACATCGAGCAGCTCCCGACAATTGTTAAAAGCATATTCGCCAATAGAAACCACCGATGAGGGAATAGTGACAGTCTGCAGGTTCAGACATCCTGAGAACATGTTGGGGCTGATGGTTTCTAAACCTTCTGGCAGTACAAAGCTCTTCAGGGCGCGAATCTCTGAAAATGCGTTTTCGCCTATGGACGACAATCCTTCAGGCAAGATGACTGAAGCCAGACTCTCGCACCTGTAGAATGTATTTGACCCGATAGAAACCACTGAAGAGGGAATGGTTACCTTGGTCAGGCTTACGCAGCTGTTGAAAGCCCCGTCGTCCAAGCGCTCCACCCCTTCAGAAATGGTCAACGAGGCCAGATTGTCACAACCTTGGAAAGCGTGGCTGCCTATCACCTTCACGTGCGGTGGAACGACAAAATCGGTGAGGCCATTACAGTAAGCAAAGGCCAACCATCCAATCTCCTCCACCTGTGGCCCCAGCTCCACGCTGCGTAGAGATGGGCAGCCCTGCACCCATGTTCCTACCACTTTTTCGTCAATAAACACATGCTCAATGTTGAGGCAACCATAGAAGCATCCGCTGATTCTGTCTCCCTGTGTATCCTCCTCTTTTACATTGGTAACCACATTAATAAGAGAAAGGTTTTTCAGGCTACTACAATAGGCGAAAACCAATTTTCCCAGCTCAACATTGTGCAGGCTCAACGACTCCAACGAACTGCAGTTGAAAAAAGCCTCGTGGCTTATTCTCTTTAATGTTGAAGGAAATACCACCTTCTTTAGCTTCAACTGATCATAAAAGCAGCGATCGGCTACGAGGGTAGTCCCCTCACGTAGCTCAACGGCCGCGCCTTCGGACATTTCTCCCTTGTACGTGTATGCTATCGATTCAAGATAAACCACGCCATCGGGTTGGGCTTCCAGCCAGGCAGTTCCGTCGAAGGCGGCAGCTCCCACACTGTTGATCGTGCTGGGCAGCGTGATGACTGCCAGGTTAGAACAGTTCTTGAAGGCATCTTTGCGAATCGTGCTGATTCCTTCACCCAGCTTCACCGAAGTGATGTTCTTGCATGCGGCAAAGCCCCTCACAATGTTGACGCGACATGCGCGTCCTTCATAGACTACCGTGCCAGGAATGACCAGTTCACCAGCATAGTCGGGATTACTCAGTCCCACAGCCTCGGCTGTCTCCATCTTGGTCGACAAGTTGTATTTCACACCGTCAATGTCAACCTCACCCGTGAAAGCTGTCGCAAACAGGGGAATGATGGCAAACACTAAATAAATAATAACTCTTTTCATAAATTGACAATTTTGTTCTGTTTGCAAAGATAAAAAATATAATTTAGATTAGCAAAATGTTTGTGGTTTTTTTTATAAAAACTTGTACAGGCGGGGCTATCTAACCGTTCTGTGTCCCACAGCGGCTTTTAGCCGCCGCAGCACGGCTGTCAGAAGCAGTGGGAAACCGGCGCCGAACAGGACATAGCAGAAGAACTGGCCTACACAATGGCCTACGGGGGGAACCAGTTCGGCCAGCGGTATGTCCCATCCCAGCTGGTCAAGGACCACGGTGCAAATCTTGAAGCCGGCAAAGTGCAGCCCCATAATGTAAAACGAGTCACGGCCTATGGACGACAACACTGCTGTAAGCATCTTACTGCGGCATTCTATTAACTTTGCCACATAGCATACCACATACAAGCATGCCAAAGCACTGACTGTAAGGGTGATGACATCATGAAACCTATTTTCCACTAAGTTTACTCCGCCCACACTGCAAGAGGCATGCCATGCTATCACTACACATATGAGGGCCACGATGCCGTTGTCGAACTGAGGGCGCAGCCTGCGCATCAGCAACATGCCCACATAAATGAGCCACGCGGCTACTAAGGTAACGCTGAACAACATTTTGGTGTATCCCATTGCTGTCAGTGACCACGACAATACTGCCAGACAAAGTAAAACCAGGAAGCGAACTAAATCGAAGGCGTTTTGCTCCCATTGACGGCCGGTCTTCCTCAGCAGGTTGCTTGATACCGACAGCAGTGTCTGAGCCCAAAACAGTACAAACACAAACCACATGGCACCCAGCAGCGGTTCCTGGCCAACCAAAAGCAGTGACTTAATACCTTGCACCACATAGTCTGTCGCTCCCCACCACGATACATGATGTCCGGAATAGTTCGTGCCAACATCGTAAACTCCTGTGCTGATGAACACATTGTGAAGCAGCAACACGGGGACATAGACATAGAGAAGGGGCAGGTATAGTGTTTTCAGTTTTCGCTTAATAAATGCAACAGGATGCACCAGTTTCTTGTCGTCAAGGAAAAAACCGCCTATCATAAAAAACACAGGCACATGCCACAGCCATATCAGCAGCACGTTAAGGGGCAGGAAGCGGCTATGAGGCCAGCAAAATCCTATATGACCCATCACAACAGCTATGATAGCTATCCCTTTGGCCATATCCACCCACTCCTGTCTTTCAGGCTTACATCCCGTCATCATACTTGTTTGCGCCATACCAATAAACATGCTACACGACTATGAGACCGTACCACGAACTACACCATTAGGATTGACCCATGTCCCTGTGTAGCTGGAAGTGTCGTTTTTAATGATTAGTAATGATTTTTGCGCTGTAAAATTATAAAAAATAAGCATTGCTTCCAAATTTTTTGGACAGAAAAAGTTTAGCAAAAGTTTAGCGTGAGCGTAACCTGCTGTCAAACAGCAGGATAAAAAAGTTTAGAAAAAGTTTAATGACTGCTATTCCATGCGTTCCAGCTGTTTCTGAAGCTCCTTTCCGCTGCCTTTAATGGCGAAAACATCCTCTAAAATGTCGGTGCTGATTTGTGACAACCGCGACTTGGATATTCCGATGAAGCCACTTGCATCCTGCATGCGGATGTGCAGGCGGAGCAACAGGCAGATTCTGTATTCGTTGCTATCGGGGGAATAGCGCAATGATGAAAGGAAACGGTGATAGCCAGGTAGGGTGTCTCTGACCATGGCGTCTATCGCCTGCCATTCCTCCTCGGGAATAGCCTCGCACTTTGCCGACTGGTGCAGTCGGCGATAGAGGTCCGACTGGCTCAGTTGCTGTTCGGCAACGCTCACCTGCGGGACGTTCTCCCTGCGCAGCTGGGCTATCTCCCTTTGCAGATGGCCCACGGCAGCCTCTTTCGCGGCAATCTGCCTGTACAGCTCGTCGCTCAGTGCCTGCAGGTCGGTCTTCTCGGCTTCCAGCGCGTGCAGGTTGGCCAGTTCGCCTTCGGCCCTCTTCAGGCTTGCGGCTATGCTTTCATACCGTGCTTCCGCCGCCTTTTTCCTTCGTCGCCAGGCATAAACGATGCTGCCTATGGCCACCAGAGCAAGCGCAACGGCAAGGAACAGCATGTTCTTTGCCTTCCTCTCCCTTTCAGCCCGTTCATGCTCCTTGTTGGCAATGCTCTGGTGGCGGGAGTAATTATATAATGACTTTGCCTGCTCCACCTCTTCCGTGGCCATTTGCGCATAAACGCTGTCATTCATTTCGTAACTGTAGAGAGCGTACTTGGTGGCTGAATCCAAGCGTCCTTCTTGGGCAAACAGGAGGGAAAGGCCACGGGATGCCATGCTTTGGTTCGTGACGTCTTTACCTTCTGAAAATTCTTTTCGGAAGAAATACTCGGCTGAATCGATTTTGTGTGATAAAAGATAATACCTTCCTATATAAAAGTAACAAGTTTCGCGTCCTTTTTCTATGGTTCCATCTGCATCAAAGTACCCTGATTTTGTCTTTAGCAAATCAATATATGTTTTAGCTTTTTCCATGTGCCCTTTTTTCAAAAGGGCATGTATAGGTAGTATGCAAAATTTAGCAGCATACTCAGCACCGTATTTTTGCAAAAGCTTATTAAATACCTCATCAAAGGTTATAATTACTTTGTCAAGTTGTCCTAACCTGTTATATGCAGCAATTATATGGGCTTCCTCATTTAGGGCTTGTAAGGTGTCCTTGTCTTTCCATGCATACTTAATGGATTTGTTAAGACTTTGAATATAGTCTTCCATTAGATTTTGCCAGTAAAAAACATCTGACATCTGCCCGTAGACCCGGCTGAGCGTGCGGTAGTCGCAGTCGGCCTGGGTGGTGTCGGCACAGTCGGCGGCATCGAGATAGGCGCTGAGGGCAGCGGGTGCCTCGCCCATGTCGGCATAGGTGCGGCCGAGGATGTAATGGGCGCGGAGGCGCTCGTTGGCGCTGCCGTGGCGGTCGAAATAGTCGGCCAGGCGGAGGGCCAGCGAGTCGTTCAGCATCAGAGAGTCGGCACGGTTCTGCCGCTCCAGCTCTTCCAGCTGGAGGACCATCTGCTGGTGGCTCTCGCCGCAGGCCGTCATCAGCATCGCTACCAGTGACATGAGGCAAAGAATGTGGAACAGCTGCTTCATCATCTTCTTCTTCGTGAATCTGGATGCAAAGTTACGAATTATTTCAGAAAGTACAAAAAAAACGCAAAACATGTTGCACTTCTTGCACCTACTTGCACCTGATTCTAAATTGGAGGCAACAGTCGATTGACAGAAACAGAACGCCTGCTCCCTTTTTCATGGGAAGGCTCCCCAGCATCACGGGAGGCCGAGTTTTGAAAAAATCTCACGTGAGATTTTTTTTCTGGCAGGTGCAACGGGTGCAAGTGGTGCAAGTAAAAAAAACATTGGTTTTTCTTTGCGCTGTTCAGGAAAATGAGTAACTTTGCAAGCACGATTTAAAAACCATTTAAAATACAAGTTTATCATGGAAAGAACATGGCGCTGGTTTGGCAAGAAGGACAAGATCACCCTTGCCATGCTGAGACAGATTGGCGTGGAGGGCATCGTCACCGCCCTGCACGACGTGCCCTTAGGGCAGGTGTGGACCCGAGAGAAGATTCGCGAGCTGCGTGAGTATATTGAGAGCTTCGGCATGCGCTGGAGCGTGGTGGAGAGCCTGCCCGTGACGGAGACCATCAAATATGGCGGTCCCGACCGCGACAAACAGATAGCCATTTACAAGGAGAGCCTGCGCAACCTGGCGGCCGAGGGCATCCACTGCATCTGCTATAACTTCATGCCCGTGCTGGACTGGGCCCGCACGGACCTGGCGCACGAAAATCCCAACGGCGCCACCAACCTGTATTTCAATTACGCGGAATTCGCATACTTCGACATTTACATCCTGAAGCGCCCCGGTGCCCGTGAGGAGTGGGCCGCCCTGGAGCTGAGAAACGAGAAGGGCGAGCTGATAGAGAGGAACGTGCTGGCCGAATGTGACGAGCTGGCTAAGACGATGACGCCCGAGAAGGACCACAAGCTGGTGGAGAACATCGTCATCAAGACGCAGGGCTTCGTCAGCGGCAACTTCTCGGAGAACGACGAGGCTCCCATCCAGAAGTTCCGCGAGTTCCTGGACCTCTACAAGGGCATAGACAAGGCTCAGCTCAGGCAGAACATGAAGTATTTTCTGGAGCAGATCATGCCCGTGTGCGACGAGTGCAACATGAACATGTGCGTCCATCCCGACGATCCACCCATTGAAATCCTGGGCCTGCCGCGCATTGTGCGTACGGCCGACGACATCCGCTGGATGCTCAATGCCGTGCCCAATAAGCACAACGGACTGACATTCTGTGCTGGCAGCCTCTCGGCAGGTACATATAATAATGTATTAGAGATGGCTCGCGAGTTTGCCCCCCGCACCCACTTCGTCCACCTGCGCTCGTGCCACATTTTCCCCAATGGCGACTTCACCGAGGCCAGCCATCTGGGCGGAAGGGCCGACATCGTGGAGTTGTGTCGCATCTTTGAAAATGAAGAATTAAGAATGAAGAATGAAGAATCTGCCGAAGTTGCCAGAAGGCTGCCCATGCGTGTGGACCACGGCATGACCTTCACCGATGAGCCTGGCGGCATCATGGACGAGTCGAGCCACGGCCACAATGCCGGCTACACCCTGCTGGGCCGCATGTTCGCCCTGGGGCAGGTGCAGGGCATCCTCGCCACCGTCGACCGCGAACTGGGAATACCCTACAAGCAGCCTGGATTCTTCGATTAGTTCATAGTTCATAATTCATAGTTCATAGTCATGAGATTAAACGACATACTGAGCGGCCAGCTGAATGCCGCAGAGTGGGAGCAGAAAGGATATGAGCTTCCAAAGTTTGACATTGAGGCCGTGCGCCGCAAGACACACGACGAACCCACATGGGTGCACTTCGGCGGAGGAAACATCTTCCGAGCCTTCCCCGCCGCCATACTGAACGACGCACTGAACACGGGCAAGTACGACCGGGGCGTCATCGTGGCCGAGACCTTCGACTTCGAGGTCATCGACAAGGCTTACGCCCCCTACGACAACCTGTCGCTCTACGTGGCACTGTGCAGCGACGGCACCATCGAGAAGAAAGTCATCGCCAGCGTCACCGAGGCCCTGAAGGCCGACCCGCAGTTTGAGGACTGGCAGCGACTGGTAGAGATATTCCGCAGCCCCTCGCTGCAGATGATCTCGTTCACCATCACCGAGAAAGGATATACCTTCAACGAGGCCGACCTGGCACGGGGGCTGAAGCCCGTCTTTGCCATGGGCAAGGTGACGGCGCTGCTCTACGAGCGCTGGCAGGCAGGACAGATGGCGCTGACCATCCAGTCGATGGACAACTGCTCGCACAACGGCGACAAGGTGAAGGCCGGCGTGATGGCCTATGCCGAGCGCTGGGTGAAGGACGGGTTGGTGCCGCAGGCCTTCCTCGACTACCTGAAGGACGAGACGAAGGTGACCTTCCCCTGGTCGATGATCGACAAGATTACGCCGCGTCCGCACGAGAAGGTGAAGGAGCTGCTGGCCAAGGACGGCTTTGAGGACAATAACTACATTGAGACAGAGAAGCACACCTTCACCGCCCCCTTTGTCAACGCCGAGGAGGTACAGTATCTGGTCATCGAGGACCACTATACCAACGGACGCCCGCCGCTCGACCTTGGCGGTGCCCTCTACACCACCCGCGAAACCGTGGACAAGGTGGAGACCATGAAGGTGACCACCTGCCTGAACCCCCTGCACACGGCCATGAGCATCTATGGCTGCATGCTGGACTATACCCTCATCTCGGCCGAGATGGGCGACCCCGACCTGCGCCCCTTCGTGCAGAAGCTGGGATATATAGAGGCCATGCCCGTGGTGACTGATCCGGGCGTGCTGAACCCATACGAGTTCATCGGCGACGTCATCAACCGCCGACTGCCCAACCCCTTCATGCCCGACGCTCCGCAGCGCATCGCCATGGACACCAGCCAGAAGCTGCCCATCCGCTTTGGCGAAACCATCAAGAAGTATGTGGCACGGGGCCTGGACAAGCGTAACCTGGTGCTCATTCCGCTGACGCTCGCTGGCTACGCCCGCTACCTGAAGGGGCTGAAGGACGACCTGACGCCCTTTGAACCCTCGCCCGATCCCATGCTCCAGGAGCTGCAGACCATCGTAGCCCCGCTGGAGATAGGACGTGACGACCAGGACTGGAGTCCGCTGAAGAAGCTCTACAGCCGCAGCGACGTCTTCGGACTCGACCTCTACGAGGCTGGGCTGGGGCAGCAGATCGAAGGCATGGTGAAGGAGCTCTATGCTGGCAATGGAGCCGTCAGGGCTACGCTGCACAAGTATGTCTCTGCCCGTTAGCATGCTTTTATGAGAAAGATACTGATTGTGATGCTGTGTGCAGCCGCAATGGTCGGCTGCACCAGCAAACTGAAAAAGGAAAACGAGGCACGGGCCGAGGATATGGCGCAGCGCTGGGAAGCCCTGGCTGAGCATCAGAAGGAGAGCCTGGAAGAGGCGCAGCGCGAACTGGCCCAGACCGACAGCCTGCTGGAGGCTGCCACCCGTCAGCATGACGAGCTGCACCAGTGGGTGATGGACCACGCCCGCGAGCTGAACGACCAGTCGCCCGAAGTGCTGCGTGTCAACGCACTGCGGGCCCGGTGCGACTCGCTGAAGGTGCGTTTTGAAGTATTGGCAGAAACTATCAAATATATCCGCAAAAAGCAAAAAGATTGATTTTTTGTATGCCAAAAGGAAAAAAAGTTGTAACTTTGCACCCTGGTATGGATAAGTTTGAAAAGACGAATGCTCAGTTCGAAGAGGCCGTGGCCGAATGTCGCCACCTGTTCAGCGAGAAGCTTCACGACTATCGTGCCTCATGGCGAATACTGAGGCCGCAGTCGCTCACCGACCAGCTGTTCATCAAGGCGCGGCGCATTCGCCAGCTGGAAGTGACGGGCTGCTCGCTGGTGGGCGAGGGCATACGCCCCGAGTTCGTGGGACTGGTGAACTATGGCATCGTGGGGCTGATTCAGCTGGAGAAAGGCTTTGCAGACAGCGTGGACGTCAGCAATGACGAGGCCCTGCAGCTCTACGACCGGCATGCCCAGCAGGCGCTGGCCCTGATGAAACGCAAGAACCACGACTATGACGAGGCCTGGCGAGGCATGAGGGTGAGCAGCTATACCGACCTGATACTCACCAAGCTGGAGCGTATCAAGGAAATGGAAGACTTGGCACTGAAGGGCGACGCCACCAAGGTGAGCGAAGGCATCGATGCCAACTATATGGACATTATCAACTATGCAGTCTTCGGACTGATAAAGCTTTCTGAGTGAAGAAGCTGATTGTAAATATTTGCAGGCTGATACTGGCCGCGACGTTCATCCTCTCCGGATTCGTCAAGGCCGTCGATCCGTTAGGGTCGCAATATAAGATTGAGGACTATCTGCAGGCCATGAACCTGGGGCAGCTGTTGCCCGAATGGGGTGTGCTGGTGCTGTCGGTAGGACAGGCGGCGGTGGAGTTCTGCTTAGGCATCTTCCTGCTGTTTGCCATCAGGCGCAGGCTGACGTCGAAGCTGGTGCTGATTATCATGCTGGTGATGACGCCGCTGACGCTTTGGCTCGCCATAGCCAACCCCATCAGCGACTGCGGATGTTTTGGCGATGCGCTGGTGCTGACCAACTGGCAGACGTTTTGGAAGAACGTGGTGCTGCTGGTCATGGCGGCCATAGTGGCGTGGAAACCGCTGGAGATGTTCCGCTTCGTGAGCAAGAGCAACCAGTGGATTGTCATCAACTACTCGGCACTGTTCATCCTGGGCATCTCGGCGTGGAGCCTCTATGACTTGCCGCAGTTTGACTTCCGCCCCTACCACGTGGGAGCCAGCATCAGAGAAGGCATGGAGGTGCCTGAAGGGGCTGAACAGCCTCAGTTTGAAACGACTTTCATACTCGAAAAGAACGGCGAGCAGCGGGAGTTCACACTGGACAACTATCCCGATTCAACGTGGACGTTTGTTGACTCTCGCACCGTGCAGCTCAGCGAGGGCTATGTGCCCCCCATCCACGACTTTTCAATGGGGCTGGTGCCAACCGACACGGCAGCAAGCACCGAAGAAGAGTTCCCCGTGATGGAGGACATCGCTGCCGAGGTACTGGCCGACACGAGCTACACGTTCCTGCTGGTGTCGCCCTATCTGGAAGATGCCGACGACTCGCGCCTTGACCTGATTAACGAGCTCTATGAGTACAGTCTCGACCAGGGCTATCGGTTCTACTGCCTGACGGCAAGCGGCTATGACGGCCAGCAGCGGTGGAGGAACTTGACGGGGGCAGAGTATCCTTTCTGCCTCACCGATCCCATCACGCTGAAGACCATGATTCGCAGCAATCCTGGACTGATGCTGCTCAAGGACGGTAGGGTGATGAGGAAATGGAGCCACAACAATCTGCCCCAGCTGGACCCCGAAGAGGCTGCCCTGGGCTTGGACCGATTGGAAATGGGCCAGATGCCGAAAGACACCGTAGCAGGCAAGATTGTGAAAATTCTGCTGGGCTTCGTCCTGCCGCTGCTGTTGCTCACCATTGCCGACCGGCTGTGGATGTGGACCAGCTGGCTGAAAAGAAAGAAAAAGACAAAGGAATTAAATACTTTAACAACATTAAATAAAGAAACAAAATGAGAAAGAAAATTGTAGCAGGAAACTGGAAGATGAACATGAATCTCCAGGATGGTATCGCTCTGGCAAAAGAGCTTAACGAAACACTGAAGGCCGACAAGCCCAACTGCGGCGTGGTCATTTGCACACCGTTCATCCATTTGGCCAGCATCGCCCAGTTCCTCGACCAGGACATCATCGGCTTGGGTGCTGAGAACTGCGCTGACAAGGAGAAGGGTGCCTTCACCGGTGAGGTGAGCGCCGAGATGGTGAAGTCTACCGGAGCACAGTATGTCATCCTGGGCCACTCCGAGCGTCGCGAATACTATAAGGAAACTCCCGAGATTCTGAAGGAAAAGGTGCTCCTGGCACAGAAGCAGGGCCTGAAGGTCATCTTCTGCATTGGCGAGAGCCTGGCCGAGCGCGAGGCTGGCAAGCAGAACGAGGTGGTGAAGGCCGAGCTGGAGGGCAGCGTGTTCAACCTCAGCGAGGAAGACTTCCGCAAGATTGTCATCGCCTACGAACCCATCTGGGCCATCGGCACCGGCAAGACCGCCACGGCTGAGCAGGCCGAGGAAATCCATGCCTATATCCGCAGCATCATCGCTGAAAAGTACGGCCAGGCTGTGGCCGACGACACCACCATCCTCTACGGTGGATCGTGCAAGGCATCGAACGCTCCCGAGCTCTTTGCCAAGCCCGACATCGACGGCGGACTCATTGGCGGCGCTTCGCTGAAAGCAGCCGACTTCAAGGGTATCATTGATGCATGGAAGAAGTAAGAAACAATGAGTGATAAGTGATGAGTGATAAGTTGAAATTTTGAAGAAAAGATGATGAAACAAACATTATTTCGCAAGACATGGATCATGAAAGTGGTAGCCATACTTATCACTTATCACTTATCACTTACCGCTACCGAGGCTCAGACGTTCACCCAGCGCATACAGCAAAACAACGTCGGCAACTCACGAGTGGTGATCCACCAGGATGCTGCCATCGACGAGCTGGTGAACGGGCGTCTGACCGTGCCTGAGACGCCGCGCACAAATGGCGGACAGAACAACAGGCGCGAGGCCGACCGCCAGCAACAGCGTACCGACAACACTGGGGAGAACCAGCGAGAAGAAGCGCTCCGCACTGATTCCGTGGCTCAGGTGCCCCAGCGAACCCACAAAGTAATGGGCTATCGCATCCAAGTGTTTGTCGGCGGAAAGACCAGGGCCGACAAGCGCAAGGCTGAGTCAACGGCCAGCACCATCAGGAGCCTCTTCCCCGAGCACAAGGTATATGTGCATTTCTACTCGCCGCGCTGGATATGCCGCATGGGCAACTTCCGCACGCTGGACGAAGCCAGGGAAATGCTCAACAAGGTGGTGAGCATGGGATATGACACGGCCACACTGGTCAGAGGCCAGGTCACCGTGCCCTATTAACGATTAATGAAAGTTGAAATGAACCCGGAGACTGAATACAGGGAAGGACTTGATGAGCTGGCCGGCCACTACAGGCAAGTGCTCACATTGCTGGGTGAAGACCCCGAGCGCGAGGGAGTGCTGAAGACTCCCATGCGCGTGGCAAAGGCCATGCAGGTGCTTACAAGGGGCTACCAGATGGACGCCCACAAGGTGCTCACCGATGCACTCTTCAAGGAAGACTATTCGCAGATGGTCATCGTGAAGGATATTGACTTCTTCTCACTCTGCGAGCACCACATGCTGCCGTTCTATGGAAAAGTGCACGTGGCCTACATCCCCAACGGCTATATCACCGGCCTCTCGAAGATAGCCAGGGTGGTTGACATCTACAGCCATCGGCTGCAGGTGCAAGAGCGAATGACCCTCCAAATCAAGGAATGCATTGAGCAGACCTTGCATCCCATGGGAGTGATGGTCGTCGTGGAGGCCCGCCACATGTGCATGCAGATGCGGGGGGTAGAGAAGCAAAACTCCATTACTACCACCAGCGACTTCAGCGGAGCATTCAATCAGGCCAAGACCCGGCAGGAATTTATGAACCTAATTTCACATCAAAACGTATAGACAATGAATCAGACAGATCGCGGTGCTTACCGTAAAAAAGAATCAACCTTCAAGCAGTTCCGTCACAGCTTCCTTGGAAGGATTGTCATTGCAGCTGCTATTTTGATCCTCGTGCTGTTGTTTGCCATCATCACCAATCCTTCCTATCCAAAGATGAAGGACAAGATGGAGGACAACATCAAACAGAGCATCTGGTCGCGTGACAGCATTACTGCCGACGGACTGGACATCTTCATGAGCTGTATTGGGCATACGTTCTCGCGCTTCTCCGACGAAGTGACGCCCGATATGAAACACCGTTGGGAATTGTTCATTGAGAATGCCGACACCTCTTCCATCCATGCGCAGGAGCTGGGATACAAGGACCACCTGTTCTACTCTACGCTTGTTGCCCTGAACAACAAGACCTCAGAAGAGGTGACCTGTGGCCTGGGCATCTTCGGACTCGTCATTCCTTTGGTCGATTTCAACGAATTCCTGCCCCGCCTCTCGCCTCCGGTCAATTATGAGAATCCCCAGCTGATTCAGAATGGAGGCGATGACGAATACTTTGGCGAGACCCATGTGGATGTGTTCCACTATCAGGGCGACCCGTCGAACTAATCGCTGATTCCAGCCCATCCTCTTGTGCAGCCATCCGTAGCTGCCATTCCCTTTCGCGGGCGCTCGGCCGGATTCCCACATCCCACCGAGCGCCCGTTAATTATGCCCGATCCTGAAATGCCGCTGTTTCGTGTCTGTGAATACTGTCGTTCATCAGGCTCAGTCATTCCTGATTACTGCTTTTCCTGTGTAAAATCTATTGGCGAATTATTATTGATCTTTTTATGTTGCACCACTTGCACCTGAACCGTGAGGAAAGGCCTGTGTGGAGTGGGGATTGCATCGCTTGTTGATACGGCGGCGAGTTTTGAAAAAAACTCACGTGAGATTTTTTTACGGGAAGGCCTCCCGTGATGCTGGGGAGCCTTCCCGTGAAAAAAAGTCATAGAGTTGCTTGATGATAGCCACAGCTCAGGTGCAAGAAGTGCAACTTGTTTTGGCGTTAACCTTGCACCGGGGTGGGGGCCAATGGGGAGGATGATCCTAACGGATGAAGAGCAGTTCCCTGTACTTCGGCAGAGTCCAAAGCCCGTCCTCGACAATCATCTCCAGGGCGTCAATCTCGCGCCGGATGGCCTCCATGTGGGGGCAGACGGTGTCGTGATAGGCGATGGAGCGCTCGTGGATGCTGCCGATGCGGTTGGCCACGCGACGGGCGTCGGTCAGCTCCTCCACCAGTTGCTCTATCCGCTCCGTGCGCTCGGCTATCTCCTCGATGAGCTTCATGTTGCGGGCCGAGAGGCGGCTGGCCTTGTCGGCGGGGAAGACCTCCTTCATGCCCTGCACGTTCTTGATGAGCTGGCTCTGATAGTGGGTCGACACGGGAATGATGTGGTTCATGGCCAGGTCGCCCAGCACGCGGGCCTCTATCTGGACGGTCTTGACATACATCTCCCATTTCACCTCGTTGCGGGCTTCCAGTTCCTTGCGGTTCATCACGTGGGTGCTCTCGAACATTTTGACCGACGACTCGTCGAGATAGTGCTCGAAGATGACGGGGCACGACTTCTCTACGTCCAGCCCTCGGCGTGCGGCCTCCTGGACCCACTCGTCGGAGTAGCCATTGCCGTCGAAGCGGATGGGCTTGCAAGTTTTGATGTCGTCTTTCAGCACCTCCAGAATGGCGCTCACCTTGTTCTCGCCGGCAGCAATCTTGCTGTCCACCCGCTCCTTAAACGACTCAAGGGCTTCGGCCATGGCGGCGTTGAGGGCAATCATGGCCGAGGCGCAGTTGACGCTGGAGCCTGGTGCACGGAACTCAAATCGGTTGCCGGTGA